>JBBSCP010000154.1:0-10548 GCA_038250135.1 Acetobacterales bacterium
AGCTTGAGGGGTAAATCGCCCCACCCCCGAGCTTCGGAGACTTGCGCGCCTCCGGAGAGCGATTTTCGGGATCGTTGCGTTCTCCAACCCCCAAGCCATTGAGGCAAAACCCCAGGAAACCTGCGGTTCACGGCGCCGTCGACGCGTCAGAAATGTTGGGTTGGGAAACCGACTGGAGCAGCAATGGGAACCGGTATCCAACCTGCTCTGGCGTTCGTGAGACGCGTCTCACCGGTTGATCACCTCAGAACACCGAAACTACGGGCCAGCATGTATCCCGCAACCACAAAGATCAGCCCGGCGAACACCCTGTTCAGTGCCCCGCGACGCTGCGACAGGACCCGACCGGCGCGCGCACCAACCAGTCCGCCCAGCACCCCGCCGCCAACGAACACCGCGGCGAGCGGCCAGTTCACCAACCCTGCTGCTGCATAGGTGCCGGCCGTCGTCACACCGAAGGCGGTGACGGCAACGAGGGAGGTCCCGATCGCCTGGAGCATCGGCATGCCCGTGGCGAAGACCAGCCCGGGCACGATCAGGAAGCCTCCGCCGATCCCGAAGAACCCGGACAGCGCGCCGACGCCGAGCCCGGTGCCGACCAGCGCCGGAGCATTGCCTCGGTTTAGCCGAACAATGCGATCCACGCCGTCATCGCGTCGCACCAGCATCAGCACCGCGACAACCACTATCAGGATGGCGAAGGCAGCCAGCAGCGACTGCCCATCCACCCGCCGACCCAATGCCGACCCAGCGAAGGCGCCCAACACGCCGGCGGTTGCAAAGACTGAGGCGCAGGGCCAGCGGACATTGCCGGCGCGGGCGTGCCCAATAACGCTTGTCGCGGCATTGAGTGCAACCGCGACAGCGCTGGTGCCGATCGCCATATGCGCGCTCGGCACACCCACCAGGTAGACCAGCAGCGGCACCGCCAGGATCGACCCGCCACCGCCCACCAGCCCAAGCGTGAAGCCAACCACGGAGCCGGAGGCGCCGCCGAGCAGTGCCTGCATGAGGGAGAGGTCGAACATGATGGTTTGCCCTGCGACCTACGCCGCCGCTGTCACGGCAGGGAGGGTCGGCACATGGTTCCACGGCATCATCCGCAGCAGGCTTGCCAGGCCGCAGGTTCCGGTCACGCCGGCGAAGACCAGCCCGGCGCCGACGAAGCCCGACAGCGCGTAAAGCCACGGAGAGACCAGCGCGCCCAGAAGAACACCTAGAACCACCAGGCTACCAGCCGCGATCTGCACCTGGCGCATCAGCTCCAGCGGCTGGCGACGATCGGTCGCAACCGGAAGCCCTGCCTGCTTCCAGGCATCCAGCCCACCTTCGACGATGTAGGCCTCGCACACGCCGACCTTGGTGCTCAGGCGCTCGGCGTTGCCTGCGGTGCGAGCGCCGCTGCGGCAGTGGAACAGCACAGGCTTGCCGTCATGCACAGCCAGCTCCGCTTCTTCCAGTCGTGACAGTGGGAGGCTCCGCGCGCCGGGGATGCGCTCGCGGGCATGCTCATCAGGCTCGCGCACATCGACGAGGGTGGCGCCGTCGCGGAGCAGCGCGGCCGCATCCTGTGGGGTGATAGTCTTCATGGGTTTGGTCCTTGCTCAGGTTGTTCAGCGGGGGAGGTAGGAGGCGGGCAGTAGAGATCGCGCAGCACTTCAAGCAGCCGGGCCGCCTTCGGGTCGGCCAAGCGGTAGAAGACGGCCTGCGACGCCTTGCGGGTGGAGACCAACCCGTCCTCGCGCAGCATGGCCAGGTGCTGGGAGAGAGCCGGTTGGGAGAGACCGACGGTTGCGGCCAAGGCGCTGACCGTCATCTCGCCCGCGCCCACGAGATGGCAGAGCATCAGCAATCTTCGCTCATTCGCGAGCAGGCGCAGCAACCGCGCAGCTTCTGCGGCGTTCTCCTGTAGCGCGGCCGTGTCTGCCGCAGGCCTCGCTGCCATCATCCAACTGTCCCTTCATAATCTTGTGCTTAATAAGGGGACGCTTATATGATGTTCAAGCCCCATCCCGGGGCAGAGAAGGACATCATGGAACAGCCCCTCATTCGCGCCTTCTTCGACGAGGCGACCAACACCGTCAGCTACCTCGTCTGGGATCCCGCGACGAAGGACGGCGCGGTCATCGATCCCGTGCTGGATTGGGACAACCGTTCTGGCGAAGCCGATACGACCTCCGCCGATGCTGTGATCGACGCCGCGGCCGCGGCCGGCGTCACGATCCGCTGGGTGTTGGAGACCCACGCCCACGCCGATCATCTGACGGCCGCGCCCTACATCAAGGCCAGGACTGGTGCGCCGATCGGCATCGGCGAGCATATCCGGGATGTGCAGAAGATCTTCCGCCCCGTCTTCGACATGCAGGACCTGAAGCCGGAGGGCGGCGACTTCGATCGGCTCTTCGCAGACGGTGAGAGCTTCGCGCTCGGTTCCTTGACGGTGGAGGTGCTGCACGTCCCCGGCCACACGCCGGCCGATGTCGCCTACCGCATCGGCGGCGATGTCTTCGTCGGGGACACGCTGTTCATGCATGACTACGGAACGGCGCGCGCCGACTTCCCGGGTGGTGATGCACACCAGCTCTGGCACTCCATTCAACGGCTCCTGGCCCTGCCGTCCGCGACGCGGATTTGGATCTGCCACGACTACAAGGCACCGGGACGCGACAGCTTCGCCTGGCAAAGCACCGTGGCCGAGCAGCGCGCGAACAACCCGCATGTGAAGGACGGCACGACGGAGGCCGAATTCGTCGCCTTTCGTCAGGCGCGTGACGGCACGCTGGCCGCGCCGACGCTGCTGCTGCCGTCGATCCAGGTGAACATCAGGGCCGGCCGCTTCCCGGAAGCGGAGGCGAATGGCGTTCGCTACCTGAAGATCCCGGTGAAGGCGAAGGCGGCGGGCCCCGCCGCGACCATCCCAGCCGAGTGACCGGAAAAACCCCACACAGGGAGTGACCGCCGATGCGTACGCCATCCTCGACCGTCGTCATCGCAGGGCTGGTTCTGATCGGCGTCGTCACGCTCTTTGCGAAGCGCCCTCCTCGGACGGCAACCGAGATAGCGACGCCGCAAACGCAGGTCGGCCCCACTGTCGTGCAGGCGCCGGTGGCGCCTCCCACAGTGGCCGCTCCGGTGCGCACCCAGCCCGCACCGCCGCCCACCGCCGTCGTGGCCGCGACCTGGGACGTACCAGACCCTGACACGCTCCCTGACGACATCTATGGCCGCACCGTCCGCCGTGGCCGGGACCTTATTGCGCGTACCTCCTCATTGATCGGCCCGGATGCAGCCGATCCCGCGATGCGCCACGCCGGCAACGGACTCGATTGCCAGTCCTGCCATATCCAAGCTGGGACACAGCAATTCGGTATCCCTCTGGCCGGCATCTGGGGCGTGTTCCCGCAATACATCGGTAGAGAGAATGAAGTCCGCACGCTGGAGGAGCGCGTGAATGGCTGCATGGAGCGCAGCATGAACGGCCGCGCCTTGCCGGTGGACGGGCCCGAGATGAAGGCGATCATGACCTATATTCGCCATATCAGCGCACCTGAACGCGTCGGCCAGTCGCTGGTCGGCCGCGGCACACCTGCTTTGCCGCTGCCCGATCGCGCCGCCGACCCGGTGCGCGGCCAGCAGATCTATGCCGAAAGCTGTGTCGCCTGCCATGGCGCGGATGGCCTTGGCCAGCGTCTGGAAGCTGCGGAGGCTGCCGAGACAGGCCGTCGCTACCGCTTCCCGCCAGTCTGGGGGCCGGACAGCTACAATGACGGCGCAGGCATGGCTCGCGTCATCACCGCGGCGCGCTTCGTGCACGGCAACATGCCGCTCGGCACCACCTTCGAGGCACCGGCGATCCCGCCGGCCGATGCGTTCGACGTGATGGCCTTCATCAACATGCAGCCACGGCCGCATCGGGCGGGGCTCGAGGCCGATTTCCCCGACCGGTCCAACAAACCCGTGGATGCCGCCTATCCGCCCTTCGTTGGTCCTTTTTCGCCCGAGCAGCACCGCTTCGGTCCCTGGCAGCCGATCCAGGAATGGTTGCGCGCCAACCCCGCCGCCGCCCGTGCCATTCCATAGCGCGGGGACGCCGTCATGAACGCAATCCTCCAGGTCGTCTGCCCGCAATGTGACGCCATCAACCGTGTGCCCGAGGCCCGCCTCGGCGATCGGCCGCGTTGCGGCGAATGCCGCGCGGCGTTGTTCGAGGGCAAGCCCCTGGCGCTGTCCGAGGAGCGCTTCCGCCGCCATCTGCGCCTCAGCGGCGTGCCGTTGCTGGTCGATTTCTGGGCGTCGTGGTGCGGCCCCTGCCGCGCCATGGCGCCCGCCTTCGAGGCCGCGGCACAGGCGCTCGAACCCCACATGCGACTGATCAAGGTCTCGACGGAGGAAGCGCCGGCCCTCGCCACCGAACTCGCGATCAGCAGCATCCCGACACTCGCCCTGTTCGTCGGCGGTCGGGAGGTCGCGCGCCAGGCCGGTGCCTTGCCGGCCAGCCGCATCGTCGCATGGGCGAAATCCACGGTGCCGGCCTGATGCGGATCAATGCGCCAGCGCAGCGCGGGGCCCATGTCTGTCGGCAACGGCCTTTGGGCCTGGTGAAATAGGAGAGCTTCATGACGCGCAATGTTGGTTCTATCGACAGAGGGCTGCGGATCGCCGTGGGCTTGGCCCTGCTTGCCCTAGGCGCCTTTGGCCCTCTCGGCTGGTGGGGGCTGATCGGCCTCGTGCCGCTGGCCACGGGGCTGCTGAGCAGTTGCCCCGCCTACAGCCTGCTGGGCGTCAACACCTGTTCGGCAGCGCGGTAGGCGCGAGTAGCAGTGCCTGTGGCCTTCCGCCAAGCGCGGCTTCGCCATTCCGAAAGCCTGGGGGCCCGCTTCCCTACCAATCGAACCACCGAAAGAGAACGCAGATGATGCGCCACGCGCCACAGACTCGAGTGATGCTGCTGCTCCTGGCGGCGGTGTCCATCGGCGTCGTCGTCATCCCGGTCACGGTGCGCGCGGCTGACCCGCCAGCTGCAATGGTCGCGCAGATGGCTTGGCCTGAATCTGTGACGCAATATGTGATGCGTGTTCGTGCGACCATCCGCACCACCGACATGGCCGGGTATTTGGCCGCTGTCACCACACCGGATGGCGCGCTGCTGCTTGATGTTCGCGAGGACGCAGAGTTCGCCGCGGGTCACGTCCCGGGCTCGGTCAACATCCCGCGCGGCTTGCTGGAATTTCGCGTCTGGGCCCGCCTCGGATATCCGGTGCAGGTCGATATGAACCGTCGTATCTACGTGCAGTGCCAGACAGGCGGTCGTGCGACGCTCGCCGCCCGTCAGTTGCAGGACATCGGCTTCACCAACGTCGTCGCAGTTATCATGAACTTCGATGATTGGCGGCGACAGGGCCACCCTGTCCTGTGAGAGCTCGGTCGCCTGTCCTTGAACAGCCCCTACCAGTCATTCGGAGAACGGTGAGCCCAACGCTTCGCAGAGAAGAAGCGCGATACGGCATGGCGCACGATCAACCCGAAAATTAGGAACGCGCCACCATGCTGCTCACTTCGCCCGCTGAGCCCGAATCCAATCGCAAGCTCGCTTGGCTTGTGCTCGCCATCGGCGCCTACATCGCGGTGCTGCTGCTGCCGACGCCGGCTGGCCTTTCCGCCTCCGGTCAGGTGGCGCTCGGCCTGCTGGTGCTGGTGGTCATTCTCTGGATCACGGAATGCGTCTCACCGGCCGCCAGCGCCGTTCTGCTGATCGGCGGGGCGGTGCTCGGCCTGATGGGCAAGCCCTTGCAGGAAGGCGGCGCGCCGATGCGCTCGGCCGAGGCGCTGTCGGTGATGCTGGCGGGTTTCTCGTCCTCCGCGGTGATCCTCGTGGCGGGCGCGCTGTTTCTCGCCGTCGCGCTGCGTCTGACCGGCCTCGACCGCCGCGTGGCCCTTTTGGTGATGAGCCGCGTCGGCATCTCGCCGGCTCGATTGACAGTGGGCGCCATGATCGTGGGCTTCGTGCTGGCGCTGTTCATCCCCTCGGCCACTGCCCGTGTCGGCGCCATCATCCCGATTATGGTCGGCGTCGTCACCGCCCTCGGCCTTCCGGTGGCCAGCAGCCTGGGCGCGACGCTGATGATCGTGACGGCGCAGGCCTGCTCGATCTTCAACATCGCCATCAAGACCGGCGCGGCGCAAAACTTGATCAGTCTGAACTTCATGCAGACCAGCTTCGAGCGGACGGTGACCTGGGGCGAGTGGTTCGTCACCGCACTCCCGCTGACGCTGTCGATGAGCGTGGTGTTGTTCGTTGTCTCCCTGGTGCTGTTGCGTCCGCAGGTGCCGCCGGCTGAGGAAGCCCGCGAACGCCTGGCGAAGGAGGTGGCGGGGCTGGGTCCGGTTACGCCAGCCGAATGGCGCCTGATGCTGGTGGCGGGCCTGTTGCTGGTGATGTGGTCCACCGAAGGCTGGTTGCATCCGCTGGACACCACCACCGTGACCCTGGTCGGTATTGCGCTACTACTGATGCCGCGCATTGGCGTGATGAATTGGGCCGGGGCCGAGAAGCAGGTGCCCTGGGGCACCATCATCCTGTTCGCCGCCGGCATCGCGCTGGGCATCTTGCTGGCGCGTACCGGCGCTGCCGCCTGGCTGGCGAGCGTCACGCTCGGGCAGCTGGGTCTGGAGACGCGCTCGGTCGTGGCCGTGGTCGGCGCGCTGTCGCTGTTCAGCATTATCCTGCATCTGGGCTTTGCCTCGGCGACAGGCCTCGCCAGCACCCTCATCCCGATCATGATCGCCTTCGCGCAGACGCTGCCCTTCGGGCCGCAGACCATATTCGGCATCGTGATGATCCAGGCCTATGTGGTGTCCTTCGGCTTCATCCTGCCGACCAACGCGCCGCAGAACATGCTCTGTTACGGCACCGGTGCCTTCACCACCCTGCAATTCGCCAAGGTGGGGATTGTCATGACGCTGGCGGGGCTCGGCCTCATCCTTCTGCTCTCAGCGACGATCTGGCCGATGATGGGCGTGCTCTGACATGCGCGGCCGGGTGGGGATTGTGGGCGTGGGGCTGGTCGGCGCCGCGGCGGGCTTTCTGCTCGCCCAGACGCAGGGCGTCGATACGCTGGTGCTGGTGGATCAGGACGCGGCGCGGGCCGCGTCGGAAGCGTCCGACATTGCCCATGCCGCGGCCTTTGGGCCCGCTGCCCAGGTGGCGGCCGGCGACTACGCCGACCTGGCCGGCGCGCAGCTGGTGGTCATCGCCGCCGGCAGCAGCCTGAAGGCGGGCCAGACCCGGCTGGACCTGCTGGCGGCCAATGTCGCGGTTGTGTCCGAAGTGCTGGACCGCGTGCTCAAGATGGTGCCCGACGCGGTGCTGCTGTTCGCCACCAACCCGGTCGATGTGATGCCGGCCCTGGCGGTGCGGCGCTTCGGCGTCGCGCCCACGCAGGCCATTGGCACGGGGTGCGCGCTGGATTCCGCGCGCTTCTGCGATCGCCTCGCACGGCATCTCGGGGTCTCGACCGGCTCGGTCCACGCCTATGTGCTCGGCGAGCATGGCGATTCCGAGGTGATGCACTGGAGCGGCGCGCAGGCCGCGGGCATGAAGCTGCTGCGCTTCGCGGAGGAACTCGGCCGGCCCTTATCCCCCGACCTATGCAACAGCATTGCGCAGGAAGTACGCGGCTCGGCCTACCGGATCAAGGAAGGCAAGGGCGTTTCGAACTACGGGATCGCTGGCTGCATCGCCCGCCTCGCACGCAGCATCGTCAATGACGAGCAGGCCGTGTTCAGCGTCTCGACCTACATGCAGGACCTGCTCGGCGTGGCGGAGACCTGTGTCTCGCTGCCGCATGTGCTGGGTGCCCGTGGCGCCTCGCAACCACTGATCCCGGAGATGGACGCAGCGGAGACGACGGCGCTGCGGCACAGCGCCGAGCTATTGCGCGACGCCATCCGGGCAGGGCTGGAGCATTGACTGATACGGGCGCCGAGCCGTCCCGCCAGGCACCCGTGTGGCACACGCTGTCGGCAGCGGAGACAGCGACGGCCTTGCGCTCGGATCTCCTGCAAGGGCTCACCAGCGCCGATGCCGCTGGACGCCTTGCGCGCGATGGTCCCAATGCGCTCCCGCAGGCCAGGCAGGGCTCCGTGCTCGCGCTGATCGCGCGGCAATTCGCAAGCCTGATGGTGGGACTGCTGGTGGCCGCCGCAGGCGTCGCGCTGGCGCTTGGCGATACGGTGGAGGCGCTGGCCATCCTGGTCGTGATCGTGCTGAACGCCACGATCGGCTTCGCCACAGAATGGAAGGCTGCGAGCGCCCTGGAGGCACTGCGCGGGCAGGCCGTCGCCACCGCCCAGGTGCTGCGTGACGGCGTGGCGCATGAAATCCCTGCGCCTGATCTGGTGGTCGGCGATGTGGTGGTGCTGGCCGCCGGCGATCGCGTGCCGGCGGATGGCCGTCTGGTCCAGGAGGTCCAGCTTCGGCTGGATGAAGCAGCGCTGACGGGCGAATCCCTGTCAGTCGAAAAATCCGCGAAGGCCCTGGTCGATGCGCAGGCGCCGCTCGCAGACCAAACCAACATGGTCCATCTGGGCACCGCCGTCACCGATGGGCGTGGCCTTTGCCTTGTGACCGCAACCAGCGCGCGGACCGCGATGGGCCGGATCGGCGCGTTGATCGAGGGCGTGGCGGAGCATGGAACGCCGCTGGAGGCAAAGCTTGCCGAACTCAGCCGCGCGTTGCTGCTCATCGTGCTGCTGCTCTGCGCGCTGATAACCCTTCTGGGGTGGCTGCGCGGCAACGAATTGTTATTCATGGTGGAGGTCGGCATTTCGCTGGCGATCGCGGCGGTGCCCGAGGGGCTGCTTGCGGTCACTACCATGACGCTCGCGGTGGGCATGCAGCGCATGGCCCGCATGGGTGCCCTGGTGCGCCGGCTTCCGGCAGTCGAGGCGCTGGGCTCCACCACGGTGATCTGCACCGACAAGACAGGCACGCTGACGCGCAACGAGATGACCGTGCGTGCACTAGCCCTGGACGCGTTGCGCGTGGAGGTCACGGGCACCGGCAATGCAGCGCAGGGCCGGTTCGAGGTCGATGGTCGCGGCATCGACCCGGCGCTACTCGCCCTCGCTTTGCGCATCGGCGCACTTTGCAACGACGCGAAGCTCGACCGCAGCGGTGATGACGTCACCATCCTGGGTGACCCCACTGAGGCTGCGCTGATCATCGCCGCCGAGAAGGCCGGTCTGGACCGCGACACGCTCCATGCCGCCTATCCGCGCATCCGCGAGCTGCCCTTCAGCAGCGAGACCAGGCTGATGGCAACAGCGCACACCACGCCCGGTGGCGGCTCGGTTGCGTATGCGAAGGGCGCGCCCGGCAGCATTCTGGCGGCGTGCAGCGCGGTGCTCGGGCCTGCCGGTGCGAGAGCCATGACAGGGGAGGCGATGCAGGAGGCGCGCGCCACGAATGAGGCACTCGCCGCTGGCGCACTGCGCGTACTGGGCCTTGCCTATCGCGATCTGCCGGACGGCTTCGAGGATGGCGATCTCGCCCGCGGCCTGACCTTCGTGGGTTTCGTCGGCATGATCGATCCGCTGCGCGATGAGGTGAAGGCCACCATCGCCCGCTGCCGCGAGGCCGGCATCCGCGTGGTCATGATCACCGGGGACCAGCAGGCCACGGCCGCCGAGATCGGGCGCCAACTGGGCCTCGATACCGACCGGCAGGGCAAGCCGTTGCAGGCGGTGCATGGCAGTGCGCTGGCCGACCTGGACGAGACCGGCTGGATTAAGGTGGCGCGCGAGACCGCCGTGTTCGCCCGCGTCTCGCCCGAGCACAAGCTGCGGATCGTCGAGGCGTTGCAGCGCAGCGGCCAGGTGGTCGCGATGACGGGAGACGGCGTGAACGACGCGCCGGCGCTGCGCCAGGCGGATATCGGCATCGCCATGGGCATCCGCGGCACCGAGGTCGCCAAGGGTGCTTCGGCCATGGTCATTACCGACGATAATTTCGCGACCATCGTCGCGGCGGTTGAGCAGGGGCGGATCATCGTCCACAACATCCTGCGCTTCATCCACTATTTGTTCTCCTGCAACTTCGCCGAGATCGTCACCGTCGGTGCCGCCATCATGCTCGGTTGGCCGCTGCCGCTCGGTGTCTTGCAGATCCTGTGGCTGAACCTGGTCACGGACATCTTTCCGGCGATGGCCCTGGCGCTTGAACCCTCCGCGCCGGATGTGATGCGCCGCCCGCCGCGCGATCCCGCCGAACCCCTGATGACCTTCTCCTTCGGTTGGCTGATCGTCTGGCAGGGCGCCTTGCTCGCCGGCTGCACGCTCGCGGCCTTCGCGGTGGGGATGCGCTGGTATGGTGCGGAGGGCGAAGGGCTGCGCCATGCCGTCACCATCGCCTTCATGACGCTGGCCATGGCTCAGGTGCTGCACGCCTTCAGCGCACGCTCGCGCACCCGATCGGCGCTGACGTCGCGACTGTTCACCAATGGCTGGCTCTGGGGCGCCACGAGCATCTGCGTGGCCTTGCAGATCGCC
>JBBSCP010000155.1:0-10518 GCA_038250135.1 Acetobacterales bacterium
ATCACGCTGGACGAGGCCTTCGCCTTCGACGACGTGCTGCTGGTGCCCGCCTATTCCACCGTGCTGCCGAGCGAGACCGAAACCCGCACCCGCCTGACGCGCGAAATCTCGCTCAACATCCCGCTCATCGCCGCGGCGATGGACACGGTGACGGAAGCGCCGATGGCCATCGCCATGGCGCAATCGGGCGGCATCGGCGTGATCCACAAGAACCTCACCCCCGAGGCCCAGGCCGCGCAGGTCAAGCGCGTGAAGAAGTTCGAGAGCGGCATGGTGGTGAACCCGCTCACCATCCACCCCGACCAGACGCTCGCCGAGGTGCGCGCGCTGCAGGAGAACCACCGCATCAGCGGCGTGCCGGTGGTGGAGCGCGGCTCTGGCCGCCTCGTCGGCATCATCACCAACCGCGATGTGCGCTTCGCCACCGACCCCAATCTGCGCGTCTATGAGTTGATGACCCGGGAAAACCTCGTCACGGCCGATGGCGATGTGACGCCCGAGGTCGCGCGCTCGCTGCTGCACAAGCATCGGATCGAGAAGCTGCTGGTGGTGGATGAGGCCTTCCGCTGCGTCGGCCTGGTCACCGTGAAGGACATGGACAAGGCGCAGGCCAACCCCAACGCGGTGAAGGATGCGATGGGAAGGCTGCGCGTCGCAGCCGCGACGGGTGTGGGCGAGGATGGCTTCCACCGCGCCAGCCTGCTGATCGAGGCCGAGATCGACGTCATCGTGGTGGACACCGCGCATGGCCATTCCGGCGGCGTGCTGCGCGCCATCGAGCGCATCAAGCGCCTGTCCAACAGCGTGCAGGTGATGGCCGGCAACATCGCCACACCCGAGGGCGCGCTCGCGCTGATCGAGGCGGGCGCGGATTCGGTGAAGATCGGCATCGGCCCTGGTTCCATTTGCACAACACGCATCGTCGCCGGCGTGGGCGTGCCGCAGCTCACCGCGGTGATGGAGTGTGCCGCCGCCTGCCGCGAGCGCGGCGTGCCGGCGATTGCCGATGGTGGCATCCGCAGCTCTGGCGACGTCGCCAAGGCGATCGCGGCGGGCGCGGATTGCGTGATGATGGGCAGCGTCTTCGCCGGCACGGATGAGGCGCCGGGCGAGGTGTTCCTGTATCAGGGCCGGTCGTACAAATCCTATCGCGGCATGGGCTCGCTCGGCGCCATGGCACGCGGCTCAGCGGATCGCTACTTCCAGGCCGAGGTCGCGGACAAGCTGAAGCTGGTGCCCGAGGGGGTCGAGGGCCGCGTCGGCTACAAGGGCCCGGTCGGCACGGTGATCCACCAGATGGTGGGCGGGTTGCGCGCCGCGATGGGCTATACCGGCAGCGCCACCATCGCCGACCTCCAAGCTCGGGCAAGGTTCCGCCGCATCACCAATGCCGGACTGCGCGAGAGCCATGTGCACGACGTGGCCGTGACGCGCGAGGCGCCGAACTACCGTCTCGAAGGGTAGGCGCTACTCAGCCGGAGACCCAGCAGCCGAGGCCACGTTCGCGCAGCAAGGCGCACCAGCGCTGCGCCGCCTCGGCGTTGGCGAAGCCGCCGACGCGCAGCCGCCAGATCGGCGATTGGTCCGGGCGTTCCACGGCCAGGATGATCGGCGCGCGGCCCTCGGCCAGGTCGGGCGCCTGCTGCGCGAAACGCGTCCAGTGGCGCATCGCCTCGGAGGCGGCGGCGACAAGTTGCACGCGCGCGCCTTCCCGCGCCGGGGCTGGGGCGTGGGCGGCGACACGCTCGACCAACGGGGGCGCAGCGGCGGGCGCTTCCGGCTCGACCGGCCCGGCCGTGAGAGCGATGGCGGCCGGCGCGGGCACCGGTGGGCTCGGCCGTGGAGGTTCCGCCGCTGCGGGTGGCGTGATTGCGCGCGCTACCAGGGCAATGGTTGGGGCCGGCTCGGGCGCTTCGACGCGCGGCTGGGCCACGGCGACGGGTGCTGCCGCCGGTGCCTCCGCGAGTCCTGGGGCGGGGCTGAGATCGGGCAGCACGGTGCCGACCTGGCGTCTCGGCAGGGCGGGCGGCATGACGATCCGATCAGGGGGCTCCGCCGCCGCCACCTCGGCCGGCACGGCCACGGGGCGCGGTACGGCGCAATCGGTGAGCAGTACCAGCAGCGACAGGCCAGCCAACCGCCCCGCCGAGCTGCCGCACAGGAAAGGGGAAAGCCTCCCGGGCTCGGGGGATGTGGCGCCCATGGCGTGGCTCCGCAGCGCTCGGCTTGCGCGATGCCTCACTATCGGCTGACATTTGTCGCGTGTCAGCCCGTTTCACGCTGAGAATTCGATGATTGCCGGAGCACGAGCATCGTCCGACAGCAGGATTTTTCGCCGAAGCGTGCCGGCGCGCGCTGCGGCCCCGCCTCCGACCGTGCATGGCCGGGCTTCGTCCTGCGCACAGCGCGCGCGCTGGATGTCGCGTTGGCACGGCACCACCTACCTCAATTGCTGTTCCACCTGAATCGGATGCCTGTATGACCCCCGCCGCGCGGCTCGCCGCCGCGATCGACCTTTTGGCCGCGGTCGAAGCCTCGCCCCGCCGCCCGGCGGATGCCATCGCCAATGATTTCTTCCGCGCCCGCCGCTTCATCGGCAGCTCGGACCGGCGCAACGTCTCGGAACGCGCCTGGGGTGCGATCCGCCAGCGGCTGCGCCTCGCCTGGCACTTTGCCGAGATCGGCGAGCCCAACCCGCCCGCCCGCATGCTCATGGCCGGCCATCTGCTGCTGGCCGAGGGCTGGGTACTGGCGGGTGTCGAGCAGAACTACTCCGGCGAGCGCTTCGCCCCGGTACCCCTGGTACCGAGTGAGAAGGCGCTGCTTGAACGCCTCGCCGGCCGGCCCCTGCTGCACCCGGACATGCCCGAGGGCCCGCGCCTCAACCTGCCGATCTGGGCGCTGCCCGGGCTGGTCGCCCGCTTCGGCGCCGCACTCGCGGCCGAGGCCGTCGCGATGGAGGAGGCCGCGCCGCTCGACCTGCGCGCCAATCTGCTGCGCGGGACGCGCGAGGAGGCGCTGGCTGCCTTGGCCGCGGAGGGCATCGCGGCCACCGCCACGCCCTATTCCCCCTGGGGCATGCGCATCGCCGACCGCCGGCCCGTCAGCGCCACCAAGGTGTTCGAATCGGGCCTGATCGAGATCCAGGACGAGGGCAGCCAGCTCATCGCCCTGCTCACCGAAGCGCGACCCGGCATGCGCGTAGCCGATTACTGTGCCGGCGCGGCGGGCAAGACGCTCGCCTTGGCCGCGACGATGGACAACAAGGGCCATATCGTCGCCTGCGATGTCTCCGTCACACGGCTGGAAGGAGCCGTGCGGCGGCTGCGCCGGGCCGGCGTGAACAATGCCGAGCGGCATCTGTTGGTCGCCGGCGACAAGTGGCGCAAGCGCCAGGGCCGGAAGTTCGACCGCGTGCTGGTGGATGCGCCCTGCACCGGCAGCGGCACCTGGCGGCGCAATCCCGATGCGCGAATCCGCACCAACGCGCGCGACCTGGCGGAGCTGGTGGCCAAGCAGGCGATGATTCTCGACGATGCATCAGAATTAGTGCGCGTCGGCGGCAGACTGGTCTACGCTACCTGCTCGCTCCTGCCGGAGGAGGATGAGTTGCAGGTCGAAGCCTTCCTGCTGCGCCACCCCGACTTCGCACCGGTTCCGCTGCCGGCACTGTGGGAGCGGCTTGTGCCTGGCGTCGCGGCGCCGGGAGAGGGGCCCCATATGGCGTTGTCGCCGGCACGGCATGGGACGGACGGTTTCTTCGCGGCGGTGCTGGAGCGACGTGTTCCATGAACGTGCGGTCGCGGCCGGGCCTCGGGGGCGCCAGATGATTTCCATCCGCCGCGCTCGGCCCGGTGATTCGCTGGCCATCGCCCGCGTGCATGTGGCGGCCTGGCGCAGCGCCTATGCGGGCATCCTGGAGGATCGCTACCTCGCCAACCTCTCGGAGCCGCGACTCGCAGGCTTCTACCAGCGCGCCATCCTTGACCGGCGTGAGGGCCATGCGGTGTTCGTGGCCACCGCCGCCGGCCATGACCAGCCTGGCGACCAGCCGGGGCCGGATGCCGGAATTATCGGCTTCGCCTCTGGCGGCCGGGCCCGCCGGCGGGGACTCGGCGAGGGCGAGGTGGAGACGCTCTATGTGCTGGACGATTACCGCGACATCGGAGTCGGCCGCCGCCTGATGCGCGCCATGGCGGCCCATCTGCGCGCCATCGGCTGCAATTCCGCCATGGCCTGGGTGCTACAGGACAACCCGAGTCGCTTCTTCTACCGACACCTCGGCGGCCGGCTTGCGATGCATGAGGCGATTCGCGTGGCCGACAAGGGCGTGGAGCAGGTCGCCGTGCTGTGGGACCCGATCGACACGCTGCTGGCCGCGACAGCGCCCGTGAAGGGAAGCTAGCCGCTTGCCCCCGGGGCACCGCTGTGGTCATAGCCCGCCATGACGCACGCCCCGACCGCCCGGCATGACCGGATCCTCATTCTCGATTTCGGCAGCCAGGTGACGCAACTCATCGCGCGGCGGCTGCGTGAATCAGGCGGCTATTGCGAGATCTGGCCCTTTAACGCGGCACCCGAGGCGCGCATCCGCGACTTCGACCCCAAGGGCATCATCCTCTCCGGCGGCCCGGCCTCGGTGACCGAGGGCAAGAGCCCCCGCGCGCCGGACTACGTCTTCGCCTCCGGCCTGCCGGTCTTTGGCATCTGCTACGGCCAGCAGACGCTGGCACACCAGCTCGGCGGCGTGGTCGAGGGCGGGCATGCGCGCGAGTTCGGCCGCGCCTTCATCGACGTCACCGGCGATTGTGCCATCACCCAGGGTGTTTGGGCGAAGGGCGCGCGCGAGCAGGTGTGGATGTCGCATGGCGATCGCATCACCGAGCTTCCGCCCGGCTTTCGCGTGGTGGCGAGCAGCGAGGGCGCGCCCTTCGCGCTGATCGCCGATGATTCACGACGCTTCTACGGCACGATGTTCCACCCGGAAGTGGTCCACACGCCGCATGGCGGGGCGCTGCTGCGCAACTTCACGCATGGCATCTGCGGCTGCACCGGCGATTGGACCATGGGCGGCTTCCGCGCCGAGATGATCGCCCGGATTCGCGCCCAGGTCGGCTCGGGTCGCGTGGTGTGCGGGCTGTCAGGTGGCGTCGATTCCTCGGTGGCGGCGGTGCTGCTGCATGAGGCGATCGGCGATCAACTTACCTGCATCTATGTCGATCACGGGCTGATGCGCGCGAATGAATCAGAGCAGGTGGTCCGCACCTTCCGGGACCGCTTCAACATCAAGCTGATCCAACGCGATGCCTCGGATTTGTTTCTCGGCCAGCTGAGTGGCGTCACCGACCCCGAAGTGAAGCGCAAGACCATCGGGCGGCTGTTCATCGAGGTCTTCGAGGAGGAGCAGAACAAGCTCGGCGGCGCGGATTTCCTCGCCCAGGGCACGCTCTATCCGGACGTGATCGAAAGCGTCTCCGCCACCGGCGGCCCCAGCGTGACGATCAAGAGCCACCACAATGTCGGCGGCCTGCCCGCAGGCATGCGCATGCAACTGGTCGAGCCGCTGCGCGACCTGTTCAAGGACGAGGTCCGCGTGCTGGGCCGTGAGCTTGGCATCCCCGAGGAGATCGTCGGCCGCCATCCCTTCCCGGGTCCGGGCCTCGCCATCCGCATCCCCGGCGAGGTGACGCGCGAGAAGGCCGATCTGCTGCGCAAGGTCGATGTGATCTATCTGGAGGAGATCCGCGCCGCCGGCCTGTACGACGCCATCTGGCAGGCCTTCGCCGTGCTGCTGCCGGTGCGCACCGTGGGCGTGATGGGCGATGGCCGTACCTACGACATGGCTTGTGCGCTGCGCGCCGTGACCTCCACCGATGGCATGACGGCGGACGTTTATCCCTTCAGCATGGATTTCCTGAGCCGGGTTTCGAACCGCATCGTGAACGAGGTGCGCGGCATCAACCGCGTGACCTATGACATCACGAGCAAGCCGCCGGGGACCATTGAGTGGGAGTAGCGGCGGCGGGCTTCGCTTCGTGACATACCGTCACAACGCCATGCCCTTCCCCCGGGGCCCTGCCATGCCAATGTAACCTGTACCTGCCGCGCCGCGGCGCGCCCAGCCTCACCCTGTTGGCCTCACCCGAGAGAAGGTTGCCCCCTTGCGCTTTGCCCCCCTCCTGATGGCCACCCTCCTGGCCGCGCCGCTGAGCCTCGCGCCACACTTGCCCGCCCAGGCGCAGATCCCGCCGCCTGGCGCGCCCTCCTCCTTCGCCCCCCTCGCGCAGCGGTTGCTGCCGGCAGTGGTCAACATCCAGACCACCACGGCGCCGACCGCCCAGGCCCGCCCCGGCCAGCGCCCCGACGCGCCGGACGTGCCCCAGGCGCCGCCCGGTAGCCCCTTTGAGGAATTCTTCCGCGACTTCCTCGAGCGCAACCGCCCCCCCGGCCAGGCCCAGCCCGGCCCGCCAGGCCGCCAGCAGCCGCCCCCGTCGCGCCGCGGCCAGTCTCTCGGCTCCGGCTTCGTCATCGACGCCTCCGGCATCATCGTGACGAACAACCACGTCATCGAGGGCGCCGACGAGATCAACGTGGTCCTGCACGACAACACCACGCTCCGCGCCACGCTGGTCGGCGCCGATCCGCGCACCGACATCGCGATACTGCGCGTGACGCCCGAGCGCCCGCTGCCCTTCGTCGCCTTCGGCGACAGCGATGCCGCCCAGGTCGGTGACTGGGTGCTGGCCATCGGCAACCCCTTCGGTCTCGGCGGCTCGGTCACCGCCGGCATCGTCTCGGCCCGTGGGCGCGACATCCGCCAGGGCCTCTACGACGACTTCATCCAGACCGATGCCGCCATCAACCGCGGCAATTCCGGCGGCCCGCTATTCAACCTGGCTGGCGAGGTGGTGGGCATCAACACCGCCATCTACTCGCCCTCCGGCGGGTCGATCGGCATCGGCTTCTCGATCCCGTCCAACCTCGCCCGCAACATCAGCGCGCAGCTGCGCGATCAAGGGCGCGTGCGCCGCGGCTGGCTTGGCGTGAACATCCAGCAGGTGACGGATGAGATCGCAGAAAGCCTTGGCCTGCGCGGCGGCGCCCGCGGTGCGCTGGTGGCGCGCGCCCAGGATGGCGGCCCGGCTGCTGAGGGCGGCATCCAGAATGGCGACGTGATCCTGCGCTTCAACAACGCCGACGTCCGAGAGATGCGCAACCTGCCGCGCATCGTCGCCGACACAAATGTCGGCAACACCGTGCCGGTGATCGTCTGGCGCGACGGGAAGGAGCAGACGGTGAACATCACCGTCGCCGAACTCCCGGCCGAGACGCAGCAGGCCGCGGCGACGCCCGGCCCGGCACCGCGCCCCTCGGTGATGGAGCTTTCCGGCCTCGGGCTGAAGATCGCGCCGATCAACCCCGAAACCCGCGAACGCTTCACGCTCCGTGCCGAAAGCCGTGGCGTGGTGATTACGGAAGTGGCGCCGAACAGCCCCGCCGCTGAACGCGAACTCCGCCCCGGCGACGTGATCGTGGAAGTGCAACAGGAACGGGTGAACACCCCGGCCGAAGTGCAGGAGCGCCTGGAACGCCTTCGCCGCCAGGGCCGCGCGACCGCGCTACTGCTGATCGAGAGCGCGCAGGGGCAGCGCTGGGTGCCGCTGCGCCTGACGCCGCCGCCGGCGCAGCGTGGCGCGCCGGGCTGAGGGAATAGGCTTGGAGAGGGCGCTGCCCTCTCCAAGCCTCAGCTGCCCGCAAACGCCGCGCGCCGGTAGCCCTGCGCGAACAGCAACGCGGTCAGGTCGTTGTGGTCAATCCGCGCCCGGGCCGCCGCTGCGACCACCGGTTTTGCCCGGAACGCCACGCCCAATCCCGCCGCGCCGATCATGTCGAGGTCGTTCGCCCCATCCCCCACGGCGAGGGTCGCGCTCATCGGCAGGCCGTTCTCGGTGGCGAGGCGCGTGAGCGTGGCGAGCTTGGCGTAGCGGTCGAACACCGGCTCGCCTACGCGGCCGGTGAGCCGGCCCTCGGCGATCAGGAGTTCGTTCGAGACGTGGTGATCGAAGCCCAGTTTGGCCTTCACCCGCCCGGTGAAGAAGGTGAAGCCGCCCGAGGCCAGGCAGGTCACGGCGCCGGCCGCCCGCATCGTCGCGACCAGCGTCGCAGCACCAGGCATGATCTTGGTGGCCGCCCAGGTGGCCTCCAGCGCTGCGACATCGAGCCCGGCGAGCATGCCCACGCGCTCGATCAGCGCGGCGCGGAAATCGAGCTCGCCATTCATCGAGCGCCTGGTGATCGCCGCGATCTGCTCCTTGAGGCCGGCATAGGCAGCCAGCTCGTCGAGCGTCTCGGAGGTGACGATGGTGCTGTCCATGTCGGCGACGAGCAGCTTCTTCTGTCGCCCCGCCACGGGCTGCGCGATGGCGTCCACCGGCGCCGCGCCGATGGCGGGGCGGATGGCGGCTGTCACCAGTTCGGGCGCGGCGCCGGTGAAGGGGATGTCCACCGCCTCGCCCGGCGCGAGCCAATCCGGCGTGCCAGGGATGGCGCCGATGGCCTCCATCGCCGCGCGGCAGCGGGCGGGGAGGGTGGGGTCGAGGGTGCCGGGGGCGGCGATCAGCGTCAGGACATGGGGCATGGTGCGCGCGCTGTGCCACCCGCATGAGCGCCGCGCAACCCGCTGACCTGCCCCCGGCGATCCTGATCGCCGGCCCGACCGCGAGCGGCAAGAGCGCGCTGGCGCTCGAACTCGCCGAGCGCTTCGGTGGCACGGTGATCAACGCCGATTCCATGCAGGTCTATCGCGAACTGCGCGTGCTGACGGCGCGCCCGACGCCGGCGGAGGAAGCGCGCGCACCCCACACGCTGTACGGCGTGCGCCCGGCGGCGGAGGCCGGCACCGTGGCCTGGTGGCGCGACGCCGCGCTGGCCGAGATGGCGAAGGCGCGCCTGCCGATCCTCTGCGGCGGCACGGGGATGTACTTTTCCAGTCTCACCCAAGGCCTCGCCAGCATCCCCGCGGTTCCCCCCTGGGCGCGGGAGGAGGCGCGGGCGCGCCTCGCGGCGGAGGGGCCGGCGGCGCTGCATGCCGCACTTGCCGCGATCGATGGCGCGACGGCGGCGACGCTCCGCCCCTCCGACAGCCAGCGGCTTGCGCGTGCCTATGAAGTGGTCCGCGGCACGGGCCAAGGGCTCAGCTATTGGATGCGCGCCTGGCTCGACGCTGGCGGTGCGGGGCCGGCGCCGTATCGCTTCGCCGCCATCTGGCTCGATCCGCCGCGCGACGCTTTGCGCAGCGCCATCGCGGCGCGGTGGGCGGCCATGATCGAGGGCGGCGCGATCGAGGAGGTACGCGCCCTCGGCGCTCAGAAGCTCGACCCCGCTTTGCCGGCGATGCGCGCGCATGGGGTGCCGGAATTGCTGGCGTTTCTCGACGGACGGATGACGCTGGCGGCGGCCTCGGCGCGGGCCATCCTGAACACCGGGCAATACACAAAGCGTCAGGCGACCTGGTTCCGACATCACGATTTGGCACAGCCGCCCTGGATGCGGCAAATAGATGTGCGATATCTATCATCAACGCAAGATTCAGCAAGTCTGTACGAATATTGCGCAGATTTTCTTGCCAACCCGCGTTGACGCCCCGCAGCAAGCCGCGTAATTGGGGCGCCCCGCGTGGTTGTCGCGCGGGGAAGCATTAAGGAAGAGTATTCAGCAATGTCCGCCTCCACCCAGCTCGCCGACCCCGCCACCCTGACCATGTCGGGTGCCGAGGTCGTTCTTCGCGCGCTGAAGGATCAGGGGGTCGAGGTTATCTTCGGCTATCCCGGCGGCGCAGTATTGCCGATCTACGACGCGATCTTCCAGCAAAACGCCATCCGCCACATCCTGGTCCGCCACGAACAGGCCGCGGTGCATGCGGCGGAAGGCTATGCGCGCTCGACCGGCAAGGTGGGCGTGGTTCTGGTGACCTCTGGCCCCGGCGCGACCAACGCCGTGACGGGCCTGGTGGACGCGCTGATGGATTCCATTCCGGTGCTGTGCCTGACAGGCCAGGTGCCGACGCATCTGATCGGCAACGACGCCTTCCAGGAGGCCGACACCACCGGCATCACGCGCCCCGCGACCAAGCACAATTACCTGGTGAAGCGCAGCGCTGATCTGGCGCGCGTGATGCATGAGGCCTTCCATGTCTGCCGCAGCGGCCGTCCCGGCCCGGTGTTGGTCGATCTGCCGAAGGACATCCTGATCAACAAGGCGCCCTACCAGGAAGCCCGGCCCGCGAGCGAGCCGCATCGTAGCTACCGCCCGCGCACCGAGCCCGATATGGGCCAGATCTGCAAGGCGGTGGCGCTGCTCAAGGCGTCGAAGAAGCCGGTGGTCTATGCCGGCGGCGGCGTGATCAATGCCGGACCCGAGGCATCGCGACTACTCGGCGACTTCGTGCACATGACGGGCTTCCCCTGCACGAACACGCTGATGGGGCTTGGCGCCTTTCCGGCGTCGGACCCGCAATTC
>JBBSCP010000156.1:0-10439 GCA_038250135.1 Acetobacterales bacterium
CTCGTGCTGGGCTGGTCGGGGGTGGCGCTGCTCGGCTTTCTGCGCGCGCTGGACGGGTTGGATGCGGCGGAAGCCACGGGCTTCCTGTTTGCCATTGCAGCGGCCACGGCGCAGGCCATTGGGCTGCTGATCTACGCGCCGGCCAAGGGGCGCGTGGACATGTGGGCGGCGAGCCTGGGGCAGACCGCCGTCTCGGCCCTTCTGTGCCTTATTCTCGCGATGGCGATCGAAGGGGCGCCGCCCTCCACGCTGTCCTGGCCCACCGGGCTGGCGCTGCTGTGGTCCATGTTGGCGGTCGGCATCGGCGCCTATGCGCTGAACTTCCTGATGTTGAAGCGCGTGCCGACCTCGACCGCTGCCGCGCTGCAACTGCTCGCACCACCGCTCGCCGCCGTGTTCGGCTGGGCCCTGATCGGGGAGCGGCTGTATCTGAGCGACATTCTGGGCGGCGTGCTGACGCTGAGCGGACTTGCCTTGCTGGTGCGTGCGCGATCGCGGGGCTGAGTGGCCGGTTGCATCGGCGCGCGTCTGCGGCAGTATCGCGGGCCATGTACACCCCTCCCGCCTTCCGCAACGACGATCCCGACTGGATTCACCGCTTCGTGGAGCGCCATGATTTCGGCCTGCTCATCAGCGCCGATCCGCTGATGACGAGCCACCTGCCCTTTCAGCTTATCCGCCCGGAACGCGATGAGCCCACGCGGCTGCGCTGCCACCTGGCGCGCGCCAATTCGCATTGGCAGGCTTTTGCAGGCGAGGGCGCGAGCGTGATCGCGATGTTCCGTGGCAGCCACGCCTACGTGTCCACCGCCTGGTATGGCGCGCATCCTGCCGTGCCGACCTGGAACTACGACGCGGTCGAGGCTGAGGGCCAGGCGCGGCTGATCGAGGATCCGGCCCAGATTGCGCAGCAGATGCGCGCGATGGCCGCCGCCTACGAGCCCGAGGGCGGCTTCGACATGGATGGCCAGCCGCAACCCTACTTGGACGGCATGTTCCGCGCCCTGGTCGGCGTCGAGATCACCGTCCGGCGATGGACTGGCAAGCGCAAGCAGAGCCAGAATCGCCCGCTGGCCGATCGCGTCGCGGTGGCCGCGGCGCTCGACGCCCGCGGTGAACACGCGGCCGCCGCGGCATTGCGGGAGGCGAACGGCCTTGCCCGGCCCTGACATCGCGCAGCTTGCCACGCTTGAGGACCGCGAAAACCTGAACATCGAACGGTCCTGAATTCCAACAAGGATTCTACCATCCGATCACAGTGATTGGCTGCGATCGATTCGTGCTGTAGCCGGCACACCTTCGGTCGTTTCGCTCCCCGAGCGCCAGCGATGCGTCGAGGCACCGAAGGCGACCATGGTGCCGGCCTCGTCCAGGATTTCGGTGCGGACGAAGTAGATGTTGCGCCCGCGCGAGACCACGCGGGCTTCGGCCACCAGCCTGCCCTCGCGCACCTGCGCGGTGAAGCGGCAATCGAGGTCGAGCGTCACGGCGCGGCGCACATGGCCCGGCACGGCGCACCAGCCTGGTCGATCATCGACAGGATCAGCCCACCATGCGTGATGCAGGAGCGGTTGCGATGCTGCGGGCCGGCGATGCAGGCCAGCCGCGCGAAGCCGTAATCCCATGCGATCAGCCTGATGCCAAGCAGGTCGTGGAAGGGGGCGCCATTCGGGTCGAGATTCGTCTCCATCGCCCCCCGTTGCCGCGCGACGCCATCAGGGTCAATGATGGGGCATGGATAACGCCCTTCCTACCGAGGTGGAGATCGACGCCGCCGGCGATGCGGCGCTGAGCGCGGAACAGGCGGCGGCACTGCTCGGCGTGACGCTCGACGCGTTCGTCGCGGACCTGCGAGCCGGTCATGTCTTCTCGATCGTCGAGCGTGGCGAGGGTGCGGACGCTGGCAGGCTGCGCCTGACACTGCGCAACCGCGCCACCGAACGGCGCTTGATTGTCGAGGCAGAGACCGGAAAAATTCTTGCCGTGACTTAAATACTCAGATTCTGCAGCGCTTCCTCAAGCTCCTGGAAGCTCGGCATGTGGTGTGTGGGGGCGATCTTGCGCCCTGTCTCCACCGCCACCTGGGGCGCGTTGCCGTGGAGGTGTGCCACGATGACGGCGCGGATCACCTCCATGTATTTCGCGTCCTCCTCCACCACGGCCTTCAGCCGCGACGCCAGAGGGCCCATAAACCCGTAGGCGAGAAGCACGCCGAGGAAGGTGCCAACCAGCGCGCCGCCGATCATCTTGCCGAGCACGGCGGGCGGCTGGTCGATCGACGCCATGGTCTTGATGACGCCGAGCACCGCCGCGACGATGCCGAGCGCGGGCAGCGCATCCGCGAGGCTCTGCATGGCGTGGGAGGGGTGCATCTCCTCCTCCTTTATCTTCTTCAGTTCGCGCGCCATCGTGTCTTCGATCTGGTGCGGATCATCGGCGTTCATGCCGACCATGCGCATGTAGTCGCAGATCAGCGCGACAGCGTGATGATCGCCCGCAATCTTTGGGAATTTCTGGAAGGCGGCGCTCTCGGCCGGCTTTTCGATGTGCGGCTCCAGCGCCATCGCGCCCTTGGTCTGCGCGAGCCGCACGAACCAGTAGAGCAGCGAGAGCATCTCGATGTAGTCGGACTTGTGGTACTTGCCGCCCTTGATGATCTTGCCGAAGCCGCCGAGCGTGTGTTTCACGTCGTGCATGCTGTTCGCCATCAGGAAGGCGCCGATGGCGGCGCCGCCGATCATCATCATCTCGAAGGGCAGGGCAGCCATGATGATGCCGAACTTGCCGCCCGCTATCGCGTAGCCGCCGAACACCATGACAAGCAGGAAAACGAAACCGGCGATCGTCGTCATGGGCGGGGGCGCGGCTCCGGCACGGTGGTCAGCAGTGTGATGGCGACGCGGCGGTTGGCGGCGGCGCCAGGGGTTTCAGGCAGCAGCGGATCGCGCTCGGCGTAGCCGGCGACGCTGCGGATGCGCGCTTCGGGCAGCCCGGCCTCGGTCAGCAGGCGCCGAGTGGCGTTGGCGCGCTCGGCCGAAAGGTCCCAGTTCGAACGTTCGGTGCCGCCCCGGAACGGCGTGGCGTCGGTATGGCCGGTGACGGAGACCGGGTTGGGCAGCCGCGAAGCCACCTGCGCGACCCGCGCCACGAGCAGCCGCGCGCGGTCGTTGGGCACGCTGCCGCCGAGCGCGAACATCGGCTGGCGGTCGGCATCGAGCAGCTGGATGCGCAGCCCTTCGGGCGCCTGCTCCACGCGCAGCTGCTGGCCGAGCTCGGCCAGTGCCGGATCGGCGGCGACGATGCGGCGGATTTCCTCGGCCGCGCGTTCGAAGGCTTCGCGTTCGCGCCGCACCTGTTCGGCACGGATTTCGGCCTCGGTCAGGCGGCGCGGATCGGGCTCGCTCCCTTCGCCCAGCCGCCGCGGATCGGCATCGCCAGGCGGCGCATCGGCGCGTGCGGCACGCACCCGCCGCGGCGTTGCATCCTCATCCTCGCCATCCGGGCCTTCGCGCATCGGCGTGGGGCGGGCGGGGGTGGGCACGTCCTCCTCGACCTCGACATCAGGCAGGACGGGCATGGGGCCGCGCTGGATGCGGATGGCGCCGGCGTTCTGCGCCATCCGTTCGGATTCATGGGGCGTACGGCCGCCGAAGGGCTGGCCGCTGCCGGTCACATTGCTGCCCAGCACGTTGGTGGGCGCGAAGTAGTCGGCGAGGCCGCGGCGCTGTTCCTCGGTGGTGGCGTTGAGCAGCCACATCAGCAGGAAGAAGGCCATCATCGCGGTCACGAAATCCGCATAGGCGACCTTCCAGGCCCCGCCATGGTGTGCGTGCCCGCCTTCCTCGATCTTCTTGATCACGATGGTCACGCCATCGTTGCGACCTTTTGCCATCCTGTCCCGCGCTGTTTCCGCCGCATCCCGGCGCGGTGGTTATGGCGGGTGGCGGTTAAGGGGGCGCTAAGCGGCCCGGCCCGGAACGCCCGGAATCGATGCGCCCGGCATCAATACGCCCCGGCTCTCAACGACGCTGCTCGAAACGCCGCTGCTCGAAACGCCGCTGCTCGAAACGCCAGGGCGAGGCGCTGTCCTCATTCGGGTCGAGCGCCAGGCGGTGTTCCATCGGCGGGAAGGCGCGGCTTCGGCAGTCGCCGCGTTCGCACAGCCGGCAGGAAAGGCCGATACCCACTGCCGCATTCGGCAGGTCGAGCCCATCGGCATAGATCATCTCCGCCGCACGCGTGATGTCGCAGCCCATCGCGACAACATGCACCGGCGCGGGTTCCCCCCAGCGCGTGGTCGGCGCGACGATGGCCTGCGCGATGCACAGATAGGTCGCGCCATCTGGCAGTTGCGCCACCTGCACACGGGTGCGGCCCGGCGTTTCGAAGGCGCGGTGGATGATCCATTTTGGGCAGGAGCCGCCGAATCGCGCGAAGGGGTAGCCCGCGGCCGAGAAACGCTTGTCCACATTGCCGGCCGGATCGACCCGCAGGAAGAAGAACGGCACGCCCCGCGCTTCGGGCCGTTGCAGCGTGGCGAGGCGATGTGCCACCTGTTCGAAGCTGACGCCGAAGCGCGCCGCCAGCGCCTCCACCTCATGGCGCAGGCCGCGCGCGGCGGTGAGGAAGGGCGCGTAGGGCATCAGCAATGCGCCGGCGGCGTAGTTCAACAGACCGAGGCGGATCAGCGCCGCGGCCTCCGGGCTGGAGGGCTCGGCGGGCGCCACCAGCGCCTCCACCGTCTCCCGTACCTCGAGCAGCATCAATTGGAACGCCATCTGGAAGCCGCGGCTCTCGCGCGGCAGGGATTCCGACAGATCGAGCCGCCGCAACGCGGGATCGTAACGCCGCAGGTGGCGCTCCATCGGCCCCACGGAAACGGTGACGCCATGCGTGCGGCGCAGCCGCTCGGCGATGGCGTGGTTCATCTCGGCCGGGCTCACGCGCAACTCGGCGCAGAGGTTTTCCGCAACCGATTCGAGCGTGGGGAAATGGTTGGCATGGTCGTGGAAGAAGTCCCGTGCCTCCTCCGTCGGCAACAGCACGCGCCGGCCGGTGGGGAGTGCAATGCCCGAGCTGTCCTCCCGCGCCACGCGCCAGGCGCGGTACAAGGCGAGCATGGCCTGCGCCGCCTGGGGGGCGGAGGCGGCGAGGGCAGCGATCTCGGCCTCCGGCACGTCGAGGCCGAGCAGCGGGTCGGTGAACACCTCACGCAACCCGGCCTCCGCCTGACGCTCGCGCGAGCCGGAAAGTGCGGCGAGATCGACGCTCAGTTGTTCCCCGAGCTTGATCAGCAGGCTGGCGGTGACGGCGCGCTGGTCGTGCTCGATCAGGTTCAGATAGCTCGCCGAGATGCCGAGCCGGACGGCCAGCGCCTGCTGGGTCAACGCCTTTTCCATGCGCAGCCGCCGCAGCGTGCGGCCGATCAGCGGGCGGGCCATTCTTTACATCCCTTACCAAAATGCTTGGTCGTCGTGTGAATATCGTCACAAGATTGCCCTGGGATCGCCAGATTCACCGGTGACGGCGCGCAGTGCAAGGTAAATTATTGACGAACGCCGCCGACCAGGCAGCGCTCATACGGAGTTTCACCCATGCGTTCCTTGCCCATTCCCTGCCTCTCTCCTGATGGCGGCTTCACCCATGGCCCGGCCGAGCCCGGCCGTTTCGAGGGCATCAAGCGCGACTATTCGGCCGCCGACGTGGCCCGCCTCTCCGGCAGTTTCCGCATCCAGCACACGCTGGCCGATCGCGGTGCGCGGCGCCTTTGGCAGCTGCTCAAGACCGAGCCGCAGGTGACCACGCTCGGCGCGCTGACCGGCATGCAGGCGGTGCAGCAGGTGAAGGCCGGGCTGAAGGCGATCTATCTCAGCGGCTGGCAGGTGGCGGCGGATGCGAATTCCGGCGCGCAGATGTACCCCGACCAGTCGCTTTATCCGGTGGACAGCGTGCCGACGGTGGTGCGCCGCATCAACAACGCGCTGCGCCGCTGCGACCAGATCGCAGTGCAGGAGGGAAAGGGTGACACCACGGAATGGATGGCGCCGATCATCGCCGATGCCGAGGCTGGTTTCGGTGGCGCGCTCAACGCCCATGAACTGATGCGCGCGATGATCGATGCCGGCGCCGCCGGCGTGCATTTCGAAGACCAGCTCGCGAGCGAGAAGAAATGCGGCCATCTCGGCGGCAAGGTTCTCGTGCCGATCCAGCAGCACATCCGCACGCTCAACGCCGCACGCCTCGCCGCTGATGTCGAGGGTGTGCCGACCGTGCTGCTGTGTCGTACCGATGCGGAATCGGCGCAGCTGCTCACGGCGGATGTGGATGAGCGCGACCGCCCCTTCATCGGCAATGAGCGCACGCCGGAGGGTTTCTTCCGCATCCGCCCGGGGCAAGGCCGCGCCTACGCCATCGCGCGCAGCCTGGCCTATGCGCCCTATTCGGATTTGCTGTGGTGGGAGACCTCGGACCCCGACCTGGATGATGCGCGAGCCTTCGCCGAGGCGATCCAGCGCGAGTTTCCGGGCAAGATGCTCGCCTACAATTGCTCGCCGAGCTTCAACTGGCAGCGCAAGATGGGCGTCGAGGCGGCAACGACGTTCCAGCGTGAACTCGGCGCGATGGGTTACAAATTCCAGTTCGTCACGCTGGCCGGTTTCCACAGCCTGAACCTGTCGATGTTCAAGCTGGCGCGCGGCTACGCCGAGCGTGGCATGGGCGCCTACAGTGAGCTCCAGCAGGCCGAATTCGCCGCCGAGAGCGAGGGTTTCACCGCCGTACGGCACCAGCGCGAAGTCGGCGTGGGGTATTTCGATGCGGTGGCGACGGCGGCCGCCGGCGGCCATTCCAGCACCACCGCGCTCGCCACCTCGACCGAGGCGGCGCAGTTCCAGCACGAAGCGGCGCATTGAGCGCCATCAAACAAGGGAGAGCACGACCATGAACCACGACCAACATGACGATGGCCTGGTGCACAGCCATGCCTGGGCCTGCGGCGAGCGCGGGCGGATGGTGCATCGCCCGCCGACGCCGGCGCTTCGCCCGGTGAGCGCCAAGGAGCCGCCTGACGAGGGCCTCGTCCACGGCCATGGCTGGGCCTGCGGCGAACGCGGGCGGAAGGCGGGCTGACGAAAAGGCGGCGGCGGGCTTGCGATGGCGCCAGGACGCTGCTCGGCGCCGTCGCGCTGCATGTGGCAGCCACGCTGTGGCACGTCTTCGTGCGCCAAGACGCCATCGCCGGCCGGATGATCCCGCTGCTGCGGCGATAGGGCGCGATCGGGCGGGAGATGATGCCAACGAGTCGCTGCAGGCAACCTTGGTATGAACCCCCGCCTCAACTTACAACACGCGGCCCGCCACGGCATCGAGCTTCGCCAACAGCACCGGGTCGCGCATCTCGGGCGCGGTGATCAGCGCGTGGTCCAGCGCACGGTCGCAGCCGGCGGGACACAGGCCGCGCGGCGCACCGAGGGCCGGCACCACATCGGCGACCAGGGCGCGGGCCTTGTCGGCATTGCCGAACAGCACCTTCACCACCTGATCGACCGTCACCGCCTCATGGTCGGGGTGCCAGCAATCGAAATCCGTCACCATGGCGACGGTCGCGTAGCAAAGCTCGGCCTCACGGGCGAGCTTCGCCTCTGGCATGTTGGTCATGCCGATGACGGAACAACCCCATTGGCGGTACAGCAGGCTCTCCGCCCGCGTCGAGAATTGCGGCCCCTCCATCACCAGATAGGTGCCGCCGCGCGTCACCGGCAGGCCGAGTTTTCGGGCCGAGGCTTCGAGCGCATCGCCCAGGCGCGAACACACAGGATGCGCCACAGAAACATGCCCGACGCAACCCGGGCCAAAATAGCTTTTGACGCGCGCGAAGGTGCGGTCGATGAACTGATCGACGATGACGAAATGCCCCGGCGGCAGATCCTCACGCAGTGAGCCCACCGCCGAGAGCGAGATCAGCTCGGTGCAGCCGGCGCGCTTCATGGCGTCGATGTTGGCGCGATAGTTGAGGTCCGACGGCGGTGTCGGATGCCCGCGCCCGTGCCGCGGCAGGAAGCGCACCGGCACGCCACCCAGCGTGCCGTGCAGGATCTCGTCCGAGGGCTTGCCCCAGGGGCTTTCCACCGCGCGCCATTCGCGGTCCGCGAGGCCGGGGATGTCATACAGGCCCGAGCCGCCGATCAGGCCGATGACGGGGATGACGCTCGCCATTGCCTCAGCCCTCCCGCTGCGCCCGCGCGCGCAGCGCCGCCGGGCGATCGAAGCAGGCGTCGAGCCAGGCCTTCACGCGCGGCGTTGCCGCCATTTCGAAGCCGTTCATCCAGGCGCCGTAGAGCACGCCGGCGAGATTGCAGTCGGCTACGGTAAAGTGCTCGCCGAGCAGATACGGCCCGGCGATCGCGCCCTCCAGCACGGCGAGCCGCGCGGCCAGCGCCGCCGCCCCCTTCGCGGCCTCGGCGGCGCTGCGCTGCTCGGCGGGCAGGATGTAGGTGTTGTAGGCCCATTGCATCGCGGCGGGCTCCGCCTCGGTCGCCGCCCAGAGCGTCCACTGCATCGTGCGGGACGCATCGTCGCCAGTGGGCATGAAGGGCACGCCGGCCTTGCCCGCGATGTGCAGGTTGATGGCGAGGCTCTCGAACAGCGTCAGCGTGCCATCCTGCAGCGCCGGAATCTTGCCGTTCGGGTTCACCGCGGCGACGGCTTCCTTCATCGTCGGGCCGAAGCCCACCGGCACGACCTCATAGGGCAGGCCGGCTTCCTCGGCCGCCCAGATGCAGCGGAAGGCGCGGCTGCGCGCGACGCCGTGAATTTTCAGCATGATTCTCTCCGTCTCGGTTATCGGATGGGCCGTTCCAGCACCGGGGAACGGCTGCCATCGGCGTAGATGGCGGTCAGGAACAGGCTACGGCTGCCGGGCGGAACCTGGAACTCCACCACGGCGCGCGGCACTTCGCCGGCCAGGATCACCTCATCGGGCACACCTACCGGCACGTTGCGTGGCGTGCGACCGGCGTCGGTATACCACTCCACCGCGATCAACCCGGCGCGAAGGTTGCCCGGGATGCCGAGCGTGTTGAGCCGCCCGGGCGCGGCGATGCCGGGCTGATACAAGGCAAAGAGCCCCTGCCGCTGGATCTGGCGTTGCGTTGCCTCGCGGATCGCCGCGGCGGGCTGGAACATGAAGGTCACGGGCTCGGAGGCCAAGCCGTCGCGGTCCTGGTAGCGGAAGCGGATCTCCTGGTTACGCCAGGGGCGCGTCAGGCGCAGCGTCGGCACGGGGTCGCGGTCTGCGGCGGTATTGCGCTGCGCGACATTGGCCCAAAGCTCGCCCTCGGCGTCGGTGGTGCGCAGGGTCTGCACGGCGGTCGCAGGCTCGGGCGGTGTCACGCGCAGCAGGATCGGCGCGGTGGGCAGGCCGGGCGGCGGGGCGAGGGCGGCCACCGTCAGGCGCCGCGCCGCAACCTCGCGTGTCCAGCCCAGCGAAGCAACCTCCTCGGCCAGCGTGCGCGCCGTGGCCGGGTTCAGGAAGCGGGCCTCGAAGGGCTGCGCGCGGTCTGGATCATCGAAGGTCTCGACGATGGCGGCAAGGCGCGCGGCGGTTGCGATGGTCGGGCCTTGCGGCAGCGCGGCGGCGACCAGCGCCTGCGCCAGGGCCGCGGCGGCAAGCAGATTTTCCCGATCCTGTTCCACCAGCGTGGCGAGCGCGGTGGCGCGGGCCTGCGGGGCGGCGACGCGCATCGCCTCCAGATAGGCGCGGGCAGCGGGGGCAAGGGTCTCGGGCAGGGTGAACAGCGCCCCGCGCACCCCCGGCAGGTTGCCGGCGACCAAGCCGGCATGCAGCAGCAGCGCATCGGGCCGCGGATCCGGCCGCAGGCGGATCGCGCGCTCCAGGGCGAGGGCGCTCAGCACCGGCTCGTCACGGGCGCGCAGCAGGGTGGCGTTGTAGAGGAACTCATCCGCCGAGGCCGGGCGCGGGCGGAGCGGCGCCTCGGGACTGGCCAGCGCGTCGCGCAGCGCATCGAGCGCCTCGGGCGAGCCGGGCGGGTGGCCGATCAGCGCGTCCTGGATCGCCGCGAGGTCATCCACCGCTGCCACCAGCAGCCCGCGCGGCGAATTGGTGGCCAGTTGCAGCGCCGCGCCGAGGCCGAAGCCGATGGCGAGAATGGCGGCGAAGGTCAGCACGCCATGCGGCCAGGCGGCTTCGGGCCAGTTGCGCGCTGCAAGGAAGCCGCCGCCAAGGCCGAGTAGCGCCAGGCCAAAGAGCATCGGCAGGGCGGCGAAGAACGGCGTGGCAAGATCCGCGACCACGCCCAGGATGGCCATCGCCGCAAGGGCGGCGGCGGAGAGGCCGGGTCGGTCGAGCAGGGGGCGAATCAACCGGCGCATGCCCCGCATCTACAGCACGAAGCGCCGCGATGGAAACGTGGCCCCGACGA
>JBBSCP010000157.1:0-10334 GCA_038250135.1 Acetobacterales bacterium
ATCCAACGGCCGCCCATCGTTGGCGCCTTGCCGCCTTGGGACCCACGCCCCATCATCGCCGCGGTTTCGCCCCTGTCGACCAGGCTGCATTCAGGGGAGTCGCCTGAAGGCTGCTGCGCGGTTCTGGTGATCAGGGCGCGGAAATATCGCGGGTTCCAGGCGGCGGCCTTCCTCAGGCTCTTAAGGCTGTCATTTCCAGCCGCGCCGCTGTCGAGGTTCATCGGGTCAGCGCCGGAGAAAAAAGCTACGGCGCGCGGGAGCAACACCAATCCGAGGGGAGGTTGACTGCAGGGTTCCGACCCCAATTCTTTATAGCAGTGCGAAGCGGGGCATTTGGTCGAGGTTGTCAGGCACCCGGGCGGCCGGCCGGGACCAAATGAGCTCGCTACCCACTCCCATTTCCGCCATGCTTGCCTGAGGGCGAAGATCGGCCTATATGAACGACAGAGATTGCTTTCCGCCGGTTCGGAGGGTGGCCCCTAACCGGGCCGCCTTTTTTATTGGCCAGACCCCTCCCACGAACCAGGGCCGGAAAGCCAGGACGAGATCCGCTTGCTGATGACCGACCCCGCCACCCCGGCACCCGCCCTCGACCACGACCTGCCCCGGCACGAAGGGCTAGAGGCGCGCATCGCCACTGCCATCCTGCCGAGCCTGGGCCAGATGGGCTACCACCTTGTGCGCGTGCAGGTCTCGGGCAAGGAGCGGCCGGTCGTGCAGATCATGGCCGACCGCGCCGATGAGGCCGCCTTTCGCGTCGAAGATTGCGAGGCCATCAGCCATGCCGTCGGCGCTGTGCTGGACGTGGAGGACCCGATCCGGGGCGAGTGGACGCTCGAAGTCTCCTCCGCCGGCATCGACCGCCCGCTGACCCGCGCGCGGGATTGGAACCGCTACGCCGGCCATATCGCCACCGTCGAGCTCATGGTGCCGCTCGACGGCCGCAAGCGCTTCCGTGGCGTCGTGCTTGGCTGCGATGCCGACGAAGCGCGGCTAAGACTGGACGACGGCACCGACCTGACGCTGCCGCGCGGCAATATCCGCCGCGCCAAGCTCGTGCTGACCGACGAATTGATTGCCGCAGCAGCGGCGTTCACAACCCCCCCGGATGCGGACGACGCCGAGGGCGACCCGGCCGATGCCGGGGACCAGACGGCGAAAGGGAACTAGCTTCATGGCGATGGATGTCGCGATCGCACGCCCGGAACTTCTGCAGGTCGCCGAAGCGGTGGCGCGCGAGAAGATGATCGAGCGCGACGAGGTGCTCGAAGCGATGGAGCAGGCCATCCAGAAGGCCGGCCGCGCCAAGTACGGCCATGAGAAGGACATCCGCGCGGTCATCGATCGCAAGACCGGCGAGGTCCGCCTCTCCCGCTGGACCGAGGTGGTGGAGGCCGAGCCGGTCGAGAACGAGGCGACGCAACTCAGCCACCGCATCGCCAACAAGATCAAGCCGGGCATCGCGGTGGGCGAGTTCATCATCGATCCGCTGCCGCCGATCGATTTCGGCCGCATCGCCGCGCAGACCGCCAAGCAGGTGATCGTGCAGCGCGTGCGCGAGGTGGAGCGCAGCAAGCAGTTCCAGGAATACAAGGACCGCATTGGCGAGATCATCAACGGCGTCGTCAAGCGCACCGAATACGGCAACCTTATGGTCGAGCTCGGCAAGGCCGAGGCGCTGCTGCGGCGCGACGAAACCATCCCGCGCGAGGCCTTCAAGAACGGCGACCGCGTGCGCGCCTACATCTACGACGTGCGGGAAGAACCGCGCGGCCCGCAAATCTTTCTGTCGCGCACGCATCCGGGCTTCCTCGCCAAGCTCTTCGCGCAGGAAGTGCCCGAGATTTATGATGGCATCATCGAGATCAAGGCCGTAGCGCGGGACCCCGGCTCGCGCGCCAAGATGGCGGTGATCTCACGCGACAGCTCGATCGACCCGGTCGGCGCCTGCGTGGGCATGCGTGGCTCACGCGTGCAGGCCGTGGTGCAGGAGTTGCAGGGCGAAAAGATCGACATCATTCCCTGGTCGCAGGACCAGGCGACCTTCATCGTCAACGCCCTCGCCCCCGCCGAGGTCACCAAGGTGGTGCTCGACGACGACGCGCGGCGTGTTGAAGTCGTGGTGCCGGATGACCAATTGTCTCTCGCCATCGGCAGGCGCGGGCAGAATGTGCGCCTTGCCTCGCAACTCACGCGCTACGACGTGGACATCCTGACCGAGGCCGAGGAATCCGAGCGTCGGCAGGAAGACTTCCGCAAGCGTAGCGGGCTGTTCGTTGAAGGCCTCGACGTGGACGATGTCATCGCCGGTCTGCTGGTAACCGAGGGTTTCGGCTCGATTGAAGACATCATCAACGTCGATGACGAGGAGCTCGCCGAGATCGAGGGCTTCGACGAGAACGTCGCCGCCGAACTCAAGCGGCGCGCCCAGGCCTTCCTCGACAAACGCGAGGGGGAGGCGGATGAGAAGCGCCGCGAGATGGGCGTGGAGGACGCAGTCGGCGAGGTCGGCGGTTTCTCCGCCGCCATGCTGGTGATGCTGGGCGAGAAGGGTGTGAAGACGCTCGAGGACTTGGCCGACCTCGCCGGCGATGAGCTGGTCGAGATCCTCGGCGCCGAAGCCGTCGATGAGGAAACCGCCAATGCGGTGATCCTCGCTGCCCGCCAATCGGCCGGCTGGTTCGGCGACGAGGACGTCGTCGGTGCACACGCCGCCGCGCAGGGCTATGGCGAGGAAGAGGCCGAGGAAGGTGAGGCGGAGGCTGAGTCCGACGAAGCCTCGGAAGCGCAGGTCGAGGCAGATCCTGAAGAAGGGGGGCGCCCTGCCTGACCTTACACCAGAGCCTGCGCCGGAGGAGGTCGAGGCGGAGGACGCCGAACGCGGCCCGCTTCGGCGCTGCATGGTCACGCGGGAGCGCCGTGCGAAGGAACTGATGCTCCGCTTCGTGCTCGCCCCGGACGGCCAAGTGGTGCCCGATCTCGCGGCAAAACTGCCGGGGCGGGGAATGTGGTTGAGCGCTGAAGCCGATGTGTTAGAACGTGCCGGGAAACGCGGGGCCTTTGCCAAGGCCACGCGCGGCACGGCCTTCGTCCCCCCTGACCTTCGGCAGCGGATCGAGGATGGCCTGCGGGCGCGCATCGGCGATCTCATCGGCTTCGCCCGTCGGGCGGGACAGGCGGTGAGCGGTTGGCAGGCAGCGCGCGAATGGCTTCAAGCCGATCGCGTCGGCCTGATCGTCCAGGCCTCGGACGGCAGCCCCGCGGAACGGGCCCGGTTGCTGGGGTTGCGGCGACTTCCGGCGGTGGGCCCCTTGACGGCGGCCCAACTCGGGGCGCTTTTCGGCCGCGAAAGCGCGGTCCACGTCGCCATCGCCCGAGGGCGCCGGGCGGAGAACATCGCGGCGGAAGCCGCGCGGCTGGCGGGTGTTTCGATGCCTGCCACAATACTGGGCCACCCCACCCCGGACGACAGCCGGGGCGGGCATCACTGAACTTTCCGCCCGGCGCGCCTCTTGCGCCGCGGCAGAGCAAGAAACGGGTGCCGCGTAACCCGCGGCGAAACATGACGGACGAAAGATCGGGTTCGGATCGGCGGATGAGCGACCAGAACGACCAGGAAGCAGGCAAGGGCCGGCTCTCGTTGCGGCCAGGTGGGCGCCTGGAGTTGGGCAAGACAGTGGATGCGGGCAGCGTCCGCCAATCCTTCAGCCATGGCCGCAGCAAGGTCGTGCAGGTGGAGGTGTTGAAGAAACGCGCGCCGACGGCGGTGCCGGCCAAGCCGGGCGCCCCCGCCCTGGCGGCGCCCGCCGTGGTGGCGCGCCCCGGGGGGCCCGCCAAATCAGGCAATGCCGGGCCGGCCGGCAAGCCGCCCGCCGCCGCCGGGCGGCCGCTGACCCAGTCCGAACTGGCCACGCGCCAGCGCGTGCTGGAGGAGCAGCGCCGCGCCCAGTCGCTGCGCGAGCGCGAGGAACGCGAACGCCAGGCGCTCCAGCTGCGCTCGGCCGCCGAGGAAGCGGCCCGCCGTGCCGAGGATGATCGCCGCCGCGCGGATGAGGAGGCGGCCGAGGCTGCTGACGCCGCCCGCCGCGCTCGCGACGAAGCCCGTCGCGCGCCGCAGCATGACGAGGATGAGCCGCCCGCGCCCGCACGGCAGGTGTCCGCGCCCGCCACGCCAATGGCCCCTCCAGTGGCCCCTCCAGTGGTCGCGCCGATCACGGTCGCGCCGGTGGTGGTCGCACCCGTCGTGGGCGCACCCGTCGTGGGCGCACCTGTCTTGGCTGCACCCGGCTTGGCTGCACCTCGGCCGGTCGCTTCAGCGCCACGCCGTGAGACCACCGCCATCATCCCCCCGGCGCGCGAGCAGGCGCCGCGTGGCGAATATCCGCCGCGTCGCGACGGGATGATCCCGCCTCGCCGCGATGGTGCCCCGCCGCGCAGCGACTTGGCCCCGCGCAGCGACTTTGCCCCGCGTGGGGATCAGCCGCGCGGCGACTCGCCGCGTCCGGGTTTCTCCGCGCGTCCCGGTCAGACCAGCACCATCCGCCCGGCCGCGGCGCCGCTGCGCAGCGGTCGTCCAGGCCCGGTGCCGACCGGCATCGGCCCGCGCCGCCCCGCCGGTGGCCCGCCGAGTGGGGGGGGTGCGACCATCATCATCCCGCCCGCCGATGCGCCGCCCGTGGCGAAGCTTACCCTCAAGCCGCGCTCGCCGCGCGACGATGAGGAGGACGCGCCCCGTGGCGCCCCGCGCCGCACCACCGGTGCACCGGGCGGGCCCAAGAAGGCCGTTCTGCCGCCCGCGAAGAAAACGCTGGTACCGGTCGACCGCAAGCGCGAAGGCCGCATCGATGTCAACGCGGCGATCGAGGGTGAGGATGAGCGCACGCGCTCCATCGCTTCGGTCCGCCGCGCCCGCGAGCGCGAACGCCGCCAGCAGGAACTTGCGCGCCTGCGCTCTGGTACCGAGCGTGTGGTGCGCGACGTGGTGGTGCCGGAAAGCATCACCGTGTCGGAACTCGCCAACCGTATGGCCGCACGTGGCGCGGAGGTAGTGAAGGCGTTGTTCCGCATGGGCGTGATGGCGACACTCACGCAATCCATCGATGCCGACACGGCCGAGCTGGTCGTGCAGGAATTCGGCCACCGTGTCCGCCGCGTGGCGGAGGGCGATGTCGAGATCGGCCTCGCAGGCGATGTCGATGCCGATGTCGATCTGACGCCGCGCGCGCCGGTCGTCACCATCATGGGCCATGTCGATCACGGCAAGACGTCGCTGCTCGATGCGCTGCGGCGAACCGATGTGGCGGCGCGTGAGGCCGGCGGCATCACCCAGCATATCGGCGCCTATCAGGTGACGATCCCGACCGGCCAGAAGGTGACCTTCATCGACACGCCAGGCCACGCGGCCTTCACCGCCATGCGCGCCCGTGGTGCGAGCGTGACCGACATGGTCGTGCTTGTCGTCGCCGCCGATGACGGCGTGATGCCGCAGACGATCGAGGCGATCAACCACGCGAAGGCGGCCGGCGTGCCGATCATCGTGGCGATCACCAAGCTCGACAAGGCGGGCGTGCGCCCCGAGCGCGTGCGGCAGGAGCTTCTCCAGCACGAGATCGTGGTGGAAAGCCTCGGCGGCGAGACGCAGGAAATCGAAGTCTCCGCCACGCAGCGCCTCAACCTCGACAAGCTGCTCGAAGGCATCACGCTGCAGGCCGAAATCCTCGACCTGCGCGCGAATCCCGATCGCGCCGCCGAGGGCACCGTGATCGAGAGCAAGCTCGACCGCGGCCGTGGCCCGGTGGCGACCATCCTGGTCCAGAAGGGCACGCTCAAGCAGGGCGACATCGTCGTGGCCGGCGCCGAATGGGGCCGGGTGCGCGCGATACTCGACGACAAGGGCCGCCAGTTGAAGGAGGCGCTGCCCTCGCTCCCGGTCGAGATCCTCGGCCTGTCGGGCGTGCCGACCGCCGGCGAGAACTTCATCGCGGTGAAGGATGAAGCGCAGGCGCGCGAGATCAGCGAATTTCGCCAGCGCAAGCTGCGGGAGAAGCAGGTCGCGGCGATCGGCGCCGGCCGCGGCACCCTCACCGACATGCTCGCGCGCATCCAGGCGGGCGAGCAGAAGGAAGTGGCCGTCGTCTGCAAGGCCGATGTGCAGGGCAGCGCCGAGGCCATCGGTGTGACACTCGGCAAGCTCGGCAACGACGAAGTGCGGGTGCGCATCCTGCACAGCGGCGTCGGCCAGATCACCGAAAGCGACATCCAGCTCGCCAAGGCGACCAACGCCGTCATCGTCGCCTTCAACGTCCGCGCCACCTCTCAGGCACGCGACCTGGCGACGCGGGACGGCGTGGAAATCCGCTACTACTCGATCATCTACGAGGTCGCCGACGACATCGAGAAGCTGGTCCTGGGCAAGCTCGCCCCGGTGCAGCGCGAAAAGTTCCTCGGCTACGCGCAGATCCTCCAGGTCTTCGAGGTCAAGCGCATCGGCAACGTCGCCGGCTGCCGCATCACCGAAGGCGTGGTGCGCCGCGGCTGCGGCGTGCGACTGCTGCGCGAGGGCGTGGTCATCCACCAGGGCGAACTCAGCACGCTCCGCCGCTTCAAGGATGACGTGAAGGAAGTGGCAAACGGCTACGAATGCGGCATGTCCTTCGCGAACTACAACGACATCCGCGTGGACGACCAGATCGAGTGCTACGAGACCGAGACGGTCGCCGGCACGCTCTGATACCGACGACCGCTTGGAGCGGTCGTCGGTACCTATTTTGAGCCCTCAAACGCCGAGCGCGCGCTCCGCGCGCTTGGCTTCGCGGCGCTGGCCGCGGGTCGCATTCGCGGCCTCGGCCGCCAGTGGCGGCCGCACTGCGTTGAAGGAGCGGCATCATGGCCCGCAAGAACGAAAAGCCCGAGCGCGATACGCACGCCACCCCGCGCCCGAAGACGAAAAGCCGCGGCGGCGAGGCGCCCAGCCAGCGCATGCTGCGCGTCGCCGAGGAAGTGCGCCACGCGCTTTCGGCCGTGTTCATGCGCGAGGAATTCCACGACCCCGCGCTGCTCAAGCTGCACGTCACCGTCACTGAAGTCCGCGCCTCGCCGGATCTCAAGCACATGACGGCCTTCGTCAGCGGGCTCGGCCGCGATCTCACGAAGGAACAGTTCGCGGGGCTTCGGCGCGTGTCGCCTTTCCTCCGTGCGCAGGTTTCCAAGGCTGTGCGGCTGAAATTCGCGCCCGATCTGCACTTCCAGCCCGACACCGCGCTCGACTACGCGGCGCACATCAGCAAGGTCATGCAGCGGCCGGAGGTCGTGCAAGACCTGAAGCCGCCGGCCAAAGTCCAGGATTCCGAAGAACCGTGAACCCGCCCAACCGCCACCGCCACCAACGCAAGAAGCCCAAGGGCAAGCCGCTCGATGGCTGGCTGATCGTCGACAAGCCCTCGGGCATCGGCTCGACCGACGTGGTCAACAAGGTGAAGCGCGCCTTCGGCGCGCAGAAGGCCGGGCATGGCGGCACGCTCGACCCGCTGGCCACCGGGCTGCTGCCGGTCGCCTTCGGTGCCGCGACCAAGACCGTGCCCTATGTGATGGATGGCACCAAGACCTATCATTTCACGCTGAAATTCGGCGAGGCGCGCGACACCGACGACGCCGATGGCGCGGTGGTGGCGACCTCAGACGTGCGTCCCAGCGATGCCGAGATCGAGGCCGCGCTGCCCGCCTTCCGCGGCGACATCATGCAGGTGCCGCCGGCCTATTCGGCCATCAAGATCGGCGGCGAGCGCGCCTATGATTTGGCGCGCGAGGGGCAGCTGGTCGAAATCGCGCCGCGCCCCGCGCGCATCGACCGCTTCGACCTGATCGCCCGGCCCGATCCCGACACCGCGACCTTCCATGTCGAGTCCGGCAAGGGCGTGTACATGCGCTCTCTCGCACGCGACATCGCGAAGGCCGTGGGCTCGGTGGGGCACATCACGGCGCTGCGGCGGCTGCGCGTCGGCCCTTTCCTCGAATCCCACGCGATTCCGCTGGACAGGCTGATCGGAACAGGCGACACACCGCCCCCTTCCCCGGACCTTCTTCTTCCGGTGACGACCGCGCTGGCCGACATCCCGGCACTGGCCGTCACGGAGGAGGAGGCCATGCGGCTCACCCAGGGCCAGGCTGTCAGCCTGGTGGACCTGATGGGCCGCATTCCCAATGCGGCAGACCCCGATGGGGGCCTGATCCGCGCCATGGCGGGGGAGCGCCTGCTCGGTCTCTGCCGGCTCGCGGAGGGATGGATGCAGCCCGAAAGGCTGATCCAACTCGGTCGCGGCGACGGGGACGGAGGGGTGTTTTATGAACCCCCAACTGGAGAATGATGATGTCGAGTGAAGTTGTGCCGACCGAGGTGGAACGCCGCGCGGCGATCATCAAGGACTACGCCCTCAAGCAGGGCGATACGGGCAGCCCCGAGGTGCAGGTCGCACTGATCAGCGACCGGATCACGCACCTGACCGGCCACCTCAAGACCCATCCCAAGGATTTCCACAGCCGGCGCGGCCTGCTGGTGCTGGTCGGCCAGCGCCGCGGCCTGCTGGACTACGTGAAGCGCAAGGACCAGAAGCGCTACGAGACCCTGATCGGGCGGCTTGGTATTCGTCGCTAAAGCACGTTTGGTTCAAACGAAATCGTTTAAACTAAAGTCCGTGCTTTAGTTTCAGGTGTTATAGCGCACGAAATCGGTCCAATCGAACCGATAGTGCGCTAAGGGCGACGAGTACCAAGAGTTTTCTGATGCCCTCAGACGGCGGGCGGGCGCGTCCGCGCCCTTGCCTTCGCCGCGCTGGCGGCGGCGCCCAGTCGGGCGCTCGGCTCGCGATGCGAGCCGCCTTTCTTTACTTCGTCCCCGTGCTGCCGAAGCCGCCCGAGCCGCGGGTGGTTTCGGGCAGCGCGGGGACCTCCCGCCAGGTCGCGCGCACCACCGGCGCCAGAACCGCCTGCGCAATGCGCATGCCGCGCTCGATGGTGAAGGGCTCGCTGCCCGCATTCAACACGATGACCTGCAACTCGCCCCGATAATCCTCATCCACCGTGCCAGGGCTGTTGGGCAGGGTGATGCCGTGCTTGAGCGCGAGGCCGGAGCGCGGCCGCACCTGCAATTCATGGTCGGGCGGAAGTGCGATGCAGAGCCCCGTGGGCACCAAGGCGCGCCCGCCCGGCAAGATGGTCAGCGGGGCTGCTACGGCGGCCAGCAGATCCATCCCGGCCGCCCCTGGCGTTGCGTAGCCCGGCAGCGCCAGCCCTTCGGCATGGGGCAGCCGCGTGACGAGAATTTCAGGCACTGGCCAGTGTCTCCGCAATGCGCGCAGCCAGGCGCCGCGCGACGTCTTCCTTCGGCATGAGCGGCCATTCCTCGACTCCCGAGGCGCTGACCAGATGCACCGCATTCTCCGCCCCACCCATCACATCGCCCGACACGTCATTCGCCACGATCCAATCGCAGCCCTTGCGGGTGCGCTTCGCCGTAGCGTGCTCCACCAGCTTCTCGGTCTCGGCGGCGAAGCCGATGACGAGGCGCGGGCGCTGCGTGGCGTGCCGCGCGACGCTCGCCAGGATGTCCGGGTTGACGACGAGGCGGATCTCCGGCGGCGGCACGCCGGGTTGCTTCTTGATCTTCTGGCTCGGCGCCGCTTCGGGGCGGAAATCCGCCACGGCGGCGCAGAACACCGCCACCTCGGCCGGTAGCGCGGCCTCGACCGCCGCGAGCATCTCCCGCGCATTCTCCACGCGCCGCACTGTCACCCCGGGCGGATCGGCCAGCGCCACCGGCCCGCTGATCAGCGTGACGCGCGCCCCGAGTGCGGCCAGCGCCGTCGCGATGGCGTGGCCCTGCCGGCCGCTGCTGCGGTTGGCGATGTAGCGCACCGGGTCGATCGCCTCCTGCGTCGGGCCGCTGGTGACGATCACATGCCGCCCGGCGAGCGGACCCTGTGCCATCAGCGCGTTGATGGCGGCGAGGATGGTGGCGGGCTCCGCGAGCCGCCCCGGGCCACTTTCCGGCTCGGCCATCGGGCCGTCCTCCGGCCCCACAACCGCCACGCCGCGCGCGCGCAACAGGCGCAGATTTTCGACCGTGGCCGGGTGCGCCCACATGGCCGGGTTCATCGCCGGCGCCACCAGCACGGGCGCGCGTGTTGCCAGCAGCACCGTGGCCGCGAGGTCATTCGCCAACCCTTGGGCCATCCGCGCCAGCAGGCCCGCCGAGGCCGGCGCCACCACGACCAGATCCGGCCAGCGCGCGAGGCGGATATGGCCGATCTCGGCCTCCGCCGCCCAGAGATCATCATGCA
>JBBSCP010000158.1:0-10239 GCA_038250135.1 Acetobacterales bacterium
TGGCGGTTGGCGATGCTCGGCGCGGCGGTGGCCCCGCGCCCGGGCCGGGGCCCGGGCCACCCGCCGGGCGGCGGCCCGCCGGGGGGAGGGGGTCGAGCGAGCCGGGGCACGGAAGGACGGCGCAGGGGGGGGGGGCGCGGCCCCGGCCCGGGGCGCGCCCCCACCGCCGCGCCGAGCATCGCCAACCGCCAGTCGCTTGCGTACGGCCATCGAAACCCGCCCCCAACGAACGACATGGGAGAGTCCATGATGGTTCTGTTTCGCCGCCTCGCCTTGCCGGCTTGATCAAGGATGGCGTGCGGCGCCTGCGCGGCGGCAGCACCGCGACGCGGGGCCTGCAGGCGGAACCCGCAGGCGCCAGTGTGCTGCCGATGCGCAACGGTGGCGCATCCATGTCCTCCCCGTTGGCGCCCCCGGGCACGCCGATCCAGCCGCTGCTGCTGGCCGAGGGCGTGAGCAAGGCCTATGGCGGCGTCCGGCCCGCGCAGGATGTGTCATTCTCCCTGACCGCCGGCCGCATCCACGCGCTGATCGGCCCGAACGGTGCGGGCAAGACGACAATGATCAACATGCTGTCAGGCATCGTGCGCCCGGATGCAGGGCGCTTGCTGTTCCGCGGCCAGCCGATGCAGCGCCTGCCGCCGCACACCATCTGCCGACTCGGCATCGCGCGCACCTTCCAGAACCTGCGGCTGTTTCGCGATCTGTCGGTGCTGGACAATGTGCTTCTGGGCCGCCACGGCCGCATGCGTAACGGCTTCCTCGTCTCGCTCCTGGGCCTTCCCGTGGCGCGGCGGGAGGAGCGGTTGGCACGGGAGCGCGCGGTGGCGGTTCTCGGCTTCGTCGGCATGTCGCAGTTGGCGGAGCTGCCGGCGGGAAGCCTGCCCTACGGCTTGCAACGCCGCGTCGAGCTCGCCCGCGCCCTGGCCACCGAGCCCGAGCTGCTGCTGCTGGACGAGCCCGCCGCAGGGCTGAACCCGCAGGAGACGGCGGAGCTCGGCCAGCTCCTGCTGCGCATCCGCGACCAGGGCATCACCATCCTGCTGGTGGAGCACCACATGGATCTTGTGATGGCCATCTGCGACCACGTCGTGGTGCTGGACTATGGCGAGAAGATCGCAGAGGGCAGCCCGGCTGGGGTGCAGGCGGACCCGCGCGTTCTGGAGGCCTATCTCGGCGCGCCCGACCCCGAGGACACCCCGGAAGGCGTCCCTGATGGTGCTGCCGCGCAGCACGCGGCTGCGGGGGGCTGAGCGATGCCGATGCCGATGCTGGAACTGGAGGGCGTGAGCCTTTCCTACGGCGCCATCCGCGCGGTGACGGACGCCTCCATCGCCGTGCAGCAGGGCCAGGTCGTCGCCATCGTCGGCGCCAATGGCGCGGGCAAGACGACGCTGCTGAAGGCGGTGGCCGGGCTCATGCCGCTCTCTGCCGGCCGCGTGCGCTTCGAGGGGGAGGACATCTCCCGCACCGCGCCACACCGCCGCGTGGCCGCGGGCATCGCGCTCTCGCCCGAAGGAAGGCAGGTCTTCCCGGACCAGAGCGTGCGCGACAACCTCGTGCTTGGCGCCTGGTCGCGCCGGCTGGACGCAGCCACGCTGGAGGCCGAGATCGAGGCGAAGTTCGAGATCTTCCCGCGGCTGCGCGAGCGCCAGACGCAGATCGCCGTGACTCTTTCCGGCGGCGAGCAGCAGATGGTGGCCATCGCGCGCGCGCTGATGAGCGCGCCGCGCCTGCTGCTGCTGGACGAACCCTCGCTTGGCCTCGCGCCGCTGATCGTGCGGGAAATCTTCGCCACCATCCGCCGGCTGCGGGAGCGCGGCGTGACCGTGCTTCTGGTGGAACAGATGGCGAACCTTGCCCTCGGTGTCGCCGATCGCGCTTATGTGCTGGAAACCGGGCGCGTCACCCTATCTGGTACGGGGCAGGAATTGCTGCGCCACCCGAAGGTGCGCGCGGCCTATCTCGGGGGTGTTCATGGCAGCGGGTGACGGCCCAGGAAACGTGACCGCCAACGTGAATGGCGAGGTGGCCGGCCGCGGCGTCCAATCCATCGAGGTCGGCGGCCGTCTGCTGGCTGTGATGGTGGAGTCCGGGCGGCCGATGATGCTGCGCGACATCGCCGGTGGCGCCGATGTCACGCCGGCCCAGGCACACGCCTACCTCGTCAGCTTCCGCAAGCTCGGCATGGTGGAGCAGGACACGGCGACCGGCCGCTACCAGCTTGGTTCCTTCGCCCTGCAGCTAGGCCTCGCCCGGATGCGCGCCTTCAACCCGCTGCGCTTCGCGGGCGAAGCCGCGGTGCAGCTCTCGGCCGAACTCGGCCTGATGGTGACGCTGACCGTCTGGGGCAGCTTCGGCCCCACCATCGTGCAGGTGCATGAGGCGGCGGATCAAGTGCATGTGAACCTCCGCGCCGGCGCGGTCTACTCGCTGAGCGGCACGGCGACCGGGCGCGTCTTCGGCGCCTTCATGCCCGCAACGGCCCTGGCCCCGCGGCTCGAGGAGGAGCTGGCCGAGGGCTCCCGCCGGCAGCGCATTGGCGCCCTGGCGACGCGTGAGCGCTTCGATCTGGAAGTCGCGCTGGTGCGGCGGCAGGGCTATGCCGTGGCGGAGGGAAGCCCCATCCCCGGGATCAACGGGCTCGCCGGGCCGGTCTTCGACCACACTGGGCAGTTGCAGGTGGTGATCACCCTGATCGGCCCGACTGGCGTGGTGAGCACCACGACGGCAAGCCCGCAGATCGCCGCCCTGCTCGACTTCACGCAGCGCCTCTCGGCACAGCTCGGCCATCGGCCTGAGCCGCCGGGGGATAACGTCGTCGCGGTCCAGCCGCGCCGCAAACGCGCGTGACTGGCGCGGCATGCTACTGCACTTTCCGCTTACACTGAATCAGTGCGAGCGGATTTCGTGGCGTAGATTCAATGGTTTCTAGACCACGAGAGTAATTGCTCGCCCCGGTAGTGCGATAGCCTGGTTGGCTGGCCGCGCGGCGAGGGCGCTGCGGAGGCTGTCGAGGACGAAGCGGCGGTTGGCCTTGGCGGTGCTGACGACGAAGCGGCAGGCGGCGTAGGTCTGGGCGCCCCACTCGGATCGGTAGCCGTAGGTCAGCTTGCGGAAGATGGCGCTGGGGCGGAGCGCGCGCTCGGAGACGTTGTTGGTGGCGGGCACGGCGCGGTCCGTGACAAAGACGAACAGGTGCGCGCGGTCGCGGGCGATGCGGCGACGCAGCCGCTTGGCCACCTCGCCGCGGCGCGGCAGCGCCAGCGCGCGGTCGAGCCTGCGGTCGAGCCTGCGGTCGAGACTGGGGTCGATATCGGCGCGATACTGCGCCAGCGTGGTATCGCGCAGCGTCTCGCGTCGTCGCCCGATGGCGATGGCACGCAGCAGCAGCCACTTCAGCGCCATCCAGAAGCCCTCGTCGCCGCAGTCGATGGCGTCTGGGGTGTCGCGCAGCAGGGCTGATCTGCATGCCACACGGATCGACGCCTTGGCCGGCGCTAAGTTGGGCGTGATGACGGGCGCTGATTCTCTCACCATGCGGCACATTCCCGGCTCCCATCGAGCAAGAGCCTGCGCGGGTTCGCGAAATACACCAGCGCGTCTCAAAAAGCGGACGATGGAATGCCTTGCCGGCCTGCGATGACGCAGGCAGAAAAGCCGATGCCCGCGCCGAAGCTGCTACTTCTGGATTTTGATGGCACGCTCGCCGATAGCCGCGCTTGGGCGCTCGAAGCGGTGAACGCGGCCGCGCCGCGTTTCGGCTATGCGCCGCTCTCGGCCGATCAGGCGGAGGTCTTGCGCGGCCAGGGCACGGTGGCGGTACTGCGAGCGATCGGCCTGCGTCCCTGGCAGATCCCGCGCCTCGCCGCGCACCTGCGCGAAGCCGCGAGCGCGGCGCCGCCGCCGGCGCTGTTTCCGGGCGTCGTCGAATTGCTGAAGGCACTCCAGGCGAGTGGGATTCGCCTTGCCCTCGTCACTTCCAACAGCGAGGCGAATGTGCGGCGTGCCCTAGGGCCCACGCAGGCCGAACGGATCGCCTACTGGGCCGGCGATGCCGCGCTCCTCGGCAAGGCGCGGAAATTCCGCACCGTGCTGCGCCACGCCGGCTGCAGACCGGCCGAAGCCTTCGCCATCGGCGACGAGACCCGCGACATCGCCGCCGCGCGGGCCGTGGGTATCGCGGTTGGTGCGGTTATCTGGGGCTACGCTACCGCCGAGGCGCTGGCGGCGGCGCAGCCCGACGCCTTGTTCACGACGATGGCGGAGATCGCCGCCTTCTTCGGCCTTCAGCCGATCCGCGCCGCCCCGGCCGGCGATACCCATGCGAGCTGACCGGCGGCGAAACTCGCCACCGGCGCGCGGCGCTCAGGATCAACCACGACGATATCGCCGCGCAGCCCCGGCGCGATGCGCCCCCGATCGGTGAGCCCGACCGCGCGTGCCGGATTCTCGGCGACCAGCGCCCAGGCCGCACCGAAGCCCAATACGCCGCGCGAGGCCATGACGAAGGCGGCCTCCAGCATCGCGGGCCAAAAATAGTCGCTGGCGAGCACGGTCACGAGTCCACGCTCGGCCAGCGGCGCGGCGGCGGACCAGCCCATGTGGCTGCCACCGCGCACCACGTTCGGCGCGCCCATCACCACGGCCTCATCGCGCGCGCGCGCCGCCTCGGCCACCGCCTCGGACATCGGAAATTCGCAGATGCGCGCGCCAAGATCGCGAAAGGCCACGCGGATTTCGGGACTCGAATCATCATGGCTGAGCATGGGAATGCCCGCAGCGCGCGCCGCCGCGGCGAGGCGGGCCTGTGCCGCCGGTACTTCGTCGCGCCGCGCGAAGACGCGATGCGCGAGAGCGACGAAGTCGTCCGTCGCCATGCCGGCGCGCGCGGCGTATTTCGCGGCCTCGGCCGGCTTCGCGATGCGCTTGACGATGCCCGGCGTATGGTCGTTATAGGCCAGCAGGGCGACGCGGCCGGCGGCGATGTCGCCCAGCACTTCGTCGAGTGCATCGAGGTTGTCGGCCTCGAAGCGGCAATGGATACGCAGATCGCAGCCGGCCTGTGCGCGCGCTGCCTCGATGGCGGCGAGCGTCGCGCGCCAGGCTTCGATGCCGCGCAGCCCCGGCTCCCAGGATAGCGTCACGCCCAGAAAGGCCGTGGTGATGCCGGCGGCCAGCAGCTGCGCGGCGGAGTCGCGCATGGCGAGGCTGGCCGGGAAGCCGATGCCGGGGCGCGGCTGCATCTGGCGTTCATGCGCATCACCATGGATATCGACCAGGCCCGGCAATACCATCAGACCACGCGCATCGAAGCGCGCGGCGCCTGGCACGGGCCTCGGCGCGATGATGCCGCCGGAAAGCGCAACATCGCCCGGCGAAGGGGCGCCTTCACGTAGCGTCTCGCCGCCCGCAATCAGCCAATCCATCCGGCTCACGACTCCACGACGAGTTGTACGCGCCCGGCGGCGTAGCGGCCGATCGTGACATCCACCACCTCCCCTTCCGGGTCGGTGTTCACGGCCTCGGCCACCAGCACGGGGCGGTTGCGCGATTGCTGCAGGATCTCCGCCTCCTCCGCCGTCGGCAGGCGCGCGGTGACGCGCGTGACGCGGCGGCGATAATCCGGCACGCCACAAGCGGCCAACGCCGCGGTGATCGAGGCATCCGCCGCCAGCAGCGCTGGCAGCCTCGCGAATCGCACGGCCGGGAAATGGTGCGAGCCGATAACGATGGGCCGGCCGTCGGCAAGCGCGAGGCGTTCCACCTGAATCACCGCGCGTCCGCGCCGGATGCCCAGCGCCTCCGCGAGGCTCGCCTCCGCCGCGATCTCAGCGATCCGCAGGATGCGCCCCGCTGGCTCGCGATTCTGCCGGCGGATGTTCTCGCTGAAGCGCGTGCGGGGGCCGAGCGTATAGTCCAGCACATCCTCCGCCACGAAACTGCCGCGGCCCTGTTCGATGCGGATCAGGCCGCGGCCCTCAAGTTCCTCCATCGCGCGACGCACGGTGTGGCGGTTGACGGCGAAGCGGGCGGAAAGCTCCGCCTCGGTCGGCAGGCGGTCGCCGGGGCCGTGGCCGCCGCCCGCGATCTCGCGCTCCATCTCGCTCGCGATCTGCCGCCAGAGCGAAACCCCCTGCCCGCGAGCGAGGCTCGTGGTGCGGGTACTCATGGCGGAGCTGATCTCATGGTCACCGCATCCGTCATGGAAAATTCAACCTCGTCGTGGCGCTGGCGTGTCAGTTTCACTTGACCTTAGCGGAGCGGATGACTAGTCGTCTACATCTATTCAAGCCCTCGGACCGGACAGATCCACGCCCTTGACCCCACCCCACGCAGAGCGCCGACGCTGGATGAGCGTGCTCGCCCGCGCCAGCGCAGATGAGATCGCCTTGAGGTTGGAAGCCCTTCCGCCGGCGCCGCCGCATCGCCGGCTGCGCGGGCCGGAGACCGGGCTGGTCATGGTGCGCGGCCGCGCCGGTGGCGATGGCGCGTCGTTCAACATGGGCGAGATGACGGTCACGCGCTGTACCGTGCGCCTCGACGACGGCACGCTCGGCCACGCCTATGTCGCGGGCCGGGATGCGCGCCAGGCGGAGCTCGCCGCGCTGGTCGATGCGATGATGCAGGATGCGGCACGGCAAAACGCCGTAACCCAGGTGGTGATTGACCCTCTGCACGCCGCCCAGGCTGCACGCCGTGCCACCGAGGCACGCCGCGCCGCCGCCACCCGCGTTGAGTTCTTCACCATGACCCAGATGCGCTGATGCGCGATGACCCAGATGCGCTAATGCAGACCGCCCTTGCCGGCTTCGCCGATCCTGTGCTCGACGCGCAGGCTGCCTTCCGCGCGGTGCTGGAGGCACTCAGCCGCCCGGGCCGCGTGCAGCACCTCAGCGCGCTCCCGGAAGTGCCGCCGGGTCTCTCCCCCGCCGCCGCTTGCGTGCTGCTGTCGCTGGTCGATGCCGATACGAAGCTGGCGCTGGCAGCCGGCGACGCGGCCGAGGCGTGGGTGCGCTTCCATTGCGGCGCGCCCTTCACGCCTGTCACTGCGGCGCGCTTCGTGCTCGATGCCAGTGCGCAACTCGGCGATCTCGACGCCGGCACCGAGGAGGAGCCGGAGCTTGGCGCCACGCTGATCCTCGAAGTGGCGGCGCTGTCCGAAGGCCCGGGCTGGCGCCTCACCGGCCCAGGAATCCGCGAGGTGCATCACCTGCACGTGGAAGGCGCGCCGGCGGGCTTCGTCGCGGCGTGGCAAGAAAGCCGCACGCGCTTTCCGCGTGGCGTCGATGTCATCCTCTGCGCCGGCGATCGCATCGCCGCACTGCCCCGCACCGTCGCGATCGAGGAGGGCTGAGCGATGTACGTCGCAACCAAGGGCGGCGAGCGCGCGATCGGCGCGGCGCATGCCTGGCTCGACGCGGCGCGCCGTGGCGACACGGCGCTGGCGGAAGTGACCGCGGCGCAGGTCGAGGCGCAGCTCGGCCTCGCGGTGGATCGGGTGATGGCGGAAGGATCCTGCCATGATCGCGGCCTCGCGGCGCTGGCGGTGAAGCAATCGCGCGGCGATCTGATCGAGGCCGCCTTCCTGCTGCGCGCCTATCGCACCACCCTGCCGCGCTTCGGCGCGAGCCTGCCGCTCGACACCAACGCGATGCTGCTCAAGCGCCGCGTGAGCGCGACCTACAAGGACCTTCCGGGCGGGCAGGTGCTCGGCCCGACTTTCGATTACACGCATCGTCTGCTGGATTTCCGCCTCGCCGCCGCGGGCCTCGCGCCAGAGCCGCCGCCGGAGGCCGAGCCCGCCACCGATGCCACGCCGCGCGTGACGGAAATGCTGGCGCGCGAGGGGCTGATGCAGCGCGAGTCGGGCGACGATCGCGAGCCCGGCGACCTGACGCGCGAGCCGCTCGCCTTCCCCGCTGATCGCGCGCTACGGCTACAGGCACTGGCGCGCGGCGATGAGGGGTTCCTGCTCAGCCTCGGCTATTCCACGCAGCGCGGCTATGGCGGCAACCACCCCTTTGTCGGCGAAATCCGCATGGGCGAGGTGACGGTGGAATTCGAGCCCGCCGAGCTCGGCTTCGCCATCGAGCTCGGCGAGATCGGCATCACCGAATGCCAGATGGTGAATCAGTTCAAGGGCAGCCGCACCGAGCCGCCGCAATTCACGCGCGGCTACGGGCTGGTGTTCGGCCATGGCGAGCGCAAGGCGATGTCGATGGCGCTGGTCGATCGCGCGTTGCGCGCGGCGGAACTCGGCGAGGCCTGTGACGCGCCGGCGCAGCAGCAGGAATTCGTGCTGTCGCATTGTGACAATGTCGAGGCAACCGGCTTTGTGGAACACCTCAAGCTGCCGCACTATGTGGACTTCCAAAGCGAGCTGGAGAACGTCCGCACCATGAGGGCCAATGTGGAGGCCGTGAAATGACGCACCACACAGGCTACAATTTCGCCTATCTCGATGAATCGACGAAGCGGATGATCCGTCGCGCCATCCTCAAGGCCGTCGCGATCCCCGGGCACCAGGTGCCCTTCGGCTCGCGCGAAATGCCGCTGCCCTATGGCTGGGGCACGGGTGGCATCCAGGTGACGGCGGCGGTGCTCGGCCCGACGGATGTGCTGAAGGTGATCGACCAGGGTGCGGATGACACGACCAATGCCGTCTCAATCCGGGCCTTCTTCCACCGCGTCGCGGGTGTGGCCACCACCGAGCGCACGGCGGAGGCGACCATCATCCAGACACGCCATCGCATCCCCGAAAGGCTGCTGACCGAACAGCAGATCCTGGTCTATCAGGTGCCGATCCCCGAGCCACTGGGCAAGCTCGAACCTCGCATCGCCGAGACGCGGCGGATGCACGCGCTGGCCGATTACGGGCTGATGCATGTGAAACTCTATGAGGATATCGCGCGCTTCGGCCATATCGCGACGAGCTACGCCTATCCGGTGATGGTGAACGCGCGCTACCTGATGTCGCCCTCCCCCATCCCGGCCTTCGACAATCCTAAGATGGATCAGATGCCCGCCCTGCAATTGTTCGGCGCGGGGCGCGAGAAGCGAATCTACGCCGTGCCGCCCTACACCAGCGTGCGCAGCCTGGACTTCGACGACCACCCGTTCCGCCCGATCCGCGCGCCGCATGCCTGCGAGCTGTGCGGCTCGCGCGACACCTATCTCGATGAGGTGCTGATCGACGATGTTGGGGGCCGCATCTTCGTCTGCTCCGACACGGATCATTGCAGTGAGCGCCAGGCAATGAAGGAGGCGGCGGAATGAGCATGCCCCCGCTGCTCTCGGCGCGCGATCTCGAACTTCGTTTCGGGCGTGTGGCTGCGTTGGATGGCGTCGATCTCGACATCTGGCCCGGCGAGGTTGTCGCCATCGTCGGCGAAAGCGGCAGCGGCAAGACCACGCTGCTGCGCGTGCTGTCGGGCCTCATGCGGCCCGATTCCGGCAGCGTCGATTATCGTGGCCAGGATGTGCTCGGCATGGGTGAGGCCGCGCGGCGGCGCCTGATGCGCACCGAATGGGGCTTCGTCCACCAGAATCCGCGCGACGGGTTGCGCATGGCCGTCTCGGCCGGCGGCAATATCGGCGAGCGACTGATGGCGATCGGGGCCCGCCACTACGGCAACATCCGCGCCGAAGCAGCGAACTGGCTCGGCCGCGTCGAGATCGATGCGGCGCGGATGGACGATGTGCCCGCCAAATTCTCGGGTGGCATGCAGCAGCGTTTGCAAATCGCGCGCACGCTGGTGACGCAGCCGAAGCTGGTGTTCATGGATGAGCCGACCGGGGGCCTCGATGTCTCGGTGCAGGCCCGGCTGCTCGACCTCATTCGCGCGCTGGTCGCGGATCTCGGGCTCGCCGTGCTGATCGTGACGCATGACATCGCCGCCGCGCGGCTGCTCGCGCATCGGATGCTGGTGATGCGGGAGGGGTGCGTGGTCGAACAGGGGCTGACGGACCGCGTGCTGGATGATCCGCAGCATCCCTACACGCAGCTGCTCGTCTCCTCGGTGCTCGCAGCATGAGCGCGCCGGATGGTCGGAGGGCCGAAGGGCCCGGAGAGCTGAATCCGTCGCGCGCGACATGGTTGATCAGAGCCGAAGGGCTCGCCAAGGATTTCCGCCTGCACCTGCAAGGCGGCGTCACCATCCCTGTGCTGCGCGGCCTGGCGCTCGAGGTCGCCGCCGGTGAATGTGTGGCGCTGGCCGGGCCTTCGGGTGCGGGAAA
>JBBSCP010000159.1:0-10159 GCA_038250135.1 Acetobacterales bacterium
AAGCTCGGCCGCATGCGCCACCGCCACCACCTCGGCCAAAGGCGGCTCCGACCAGGGCTGCGCCACCCAGAGCACCCCAGCCGTCCGCGGCGTGATGGCGGCGGCGAGTTCTGCGGCCGAGGCATCGCGCACGCCAGCGCCACTGAAACGGTCGGGGATGCCGACCTCCACCAGCTTGCCGCCGGCGACTCGCAGCGCGCGGTCATACATGTTGCGCTGGCTGCGGCTGACGAGGAATTCGTCGCGCGCCGCCTGTTCCGGCAGGCGGTCCATCGCGGCCGGGTCGAGCCCCGCCATGCAGGCCGCGGCGCCGAGCAGCAGCGCGGCCTCGGCCCCGGAGGTGACGATGCCGGCCTCGGCGCCGGTCGCGGCGCTGATGGCCCGGGACGCCGCTTCCTGGAGGTCGGGCATCTCGACGCAGGCGCGTGCGGCCTCGGCCATCGCCGCCGTGACCTCGGGGTGCATCATGCCGCCGGAGAGGCGCGTGCTGGTGCCGGCGGCGTTGATGATGGTGGGGACGCCGAGTGCGTCATAGATCATCGGGAAAGCACCCGGCGCACGGCGTCCTGCCAGCCGGCATGGCGCGCATCCGCCTCCGCCTTTGGCATTTGCGGCGTGAAGCGCCGTTCGAGCTTCCAGAAACCCGCCGCCTCGCCCGGCGCCGGCAGCAACCCGGCCTGCAACCCGGCCAGATAGGCGGCGCCCAGCGCCGTGGTTTCCTGCACCACGGGGCGGTCCACCGGCGCGCCGAGCACATCGGCCAGCGCCTGCATCGTCCAGTCGGACGCCGTCATGCCGCCATCGACGCGCAGCACCGTCTGGCCGGCCGCGCCCCAATCGGCGCGCATCGCCTCGACCAGGTCGCGCGTCTGGTAGGCCACGGCTTCGAGCGCCGCACGGGCGATCTCGGCCGGGCCGGTGCCGCGCGTGAGGCCGAGGATGGCGCCGCGGGCTTCCGCATCCCAATGGGGCGCGCCGAGGCCGACGAAGGCCGGCACGAAGTAGACGCGCTCGGCAGGGTTGGCCTGGGCGGCGAGGGCGCCGCTCTCGGCGCTGTCGGCGAACAGGCGCAGCCCGTCGCGCAGCCATTGCACGGCGGCACCGGCGATGAAGATCGCGCCTTCCAGCGCATAGGTGCGCCGGCCGCCGAGTTGCCAGGCGATGGTGGTCAGCAGGCGGTTTTGCGACTCGACGGCGACCTCGCCGGTGTTGAGCAGCAGGAAACAGCCGGTGCCGTAGGTGGATTTCACCATGCCGGGCGCGAAACACGCCTGGCCGAGGGTGGCGGCATGCTGGTCGCCGGCGATGCCGCGAATCGGCACGGCGGCGCCGAGCAAGGCGGGCTCGGTGGTGCCGAATTCGGCGGCGCAGTCGCGCACCTCGGGCAGCAGGGCGCGCGGGATGTCGAACAGGCGCAGCAGATCCTCGTCCCATTCGCCGCGGCGGATGTCGAACAGCATGGTACGCGCGGCGTTGGTGGCGTCCGTCGCGTGCACGCGCCCGCCGGTCAGGCGCCACAGCAGGAAGGAATCGACCGTGCCGAAGGCCAGCGCGCCGCGCGCCGCCGCCGCCCGCGCACCCTCGATGTTGTCCAGCAGCCAGGCGAGCTTGGTGGCGGAGAAATACGGGTCCGGCAGCAACCCGCTGCGCGCGGCAATCAGCGGCCCGGCACCGTCGGCCGCCAGCTTCGCACATTGCGCCGCCGTGCGCCGGTCCTGCCAGACGATGGCGCGGGCAAGGGCGCGGCCCGTCGTGCGATCCCAGAGCAGCGTCGTCTCGCGTTGGTTGGTGATGCCGAGGCCGGCAACCGCGCCGGGGGCGACACCGCCCTTGGCGAGCGCTTCGCGCAATACGGCAAGGGAACTCGCGAAGATTTCCTCCGGCTCGTGCTCGACCCAGCCGGGGGCGGGGTAGTGCTGCGTCAAGGCGAGTTGCGCGGTGGCACGGGGCCTCAGGTCCAACTCATGCAGGATCGCGCGGGTCGAGGTGGTCCCCTGGTCAAGCGCCAGCAGCATGTTCGGTTCCTCCCAGCAGCAACAGCATGGCGAGGAGGATACCCAGGATCGGCGCGGCCAACAGCCCGATCGGGCCGAGCAACAGCGGCAGCCCCGCCGCCAGCACCGCGAAGGCGCCGAGCGCCAGCACGCCCTTGCCGCGCGGCAGCAGCGCCGCCGCCAGGGCGCAAAATACCGGCAGGAACCCGGCGCCGAGCAGCGCCCAGCGGAAATTCTCCAGCGCCTCGGCCGGCAACAAGCCGAGCGCCACCGCCGCGCCGGGCATCAGCAGCGCCATAAAGGTGACCAGCGCCTGCACCAGCAGCAGCGCGACGCCGAGCCGGAAGGGCGCCATGGAAGGCGTTGCCATCAGCACGCCAAGCCCCGGCAGCGCCACGACCAGCGCCAGCACCTGCTCCAGCGCGGCCACGCCGCTCATCGGCCCGGCCAGCACGGCGCCGGCCAGCAGCAGGCCGAGCCCGGCCGGCCGCAGCCCCCCCTGCATCCGGCGCGGCGTCAGCGCCGCCGGCATGGCGAGGCAAAGCCCGAGCACCGCCGCCCCCAGCCCGCCGGCGATCAGCACCCCCGCCGCATCGCGCCGCAGCACCAGCACAAGGCAAAGCGCCACCAGCGCCGCCACCGGCATCGGCCAGGCCAGCCGCGCCGAGGCCGCGCCGCCCGCCGTCCAGAGCGCGGCGAAGCCCGCGGCGGCGAGGGAAGCGGCGATCATCACATTGGCTTGCGGCCCCGCCAGCAGCCAGGCACCCGCGGCGCCCAGCGCGGCGGCGGCGGGCAGGGCGAGGCTGAGCGGGCCAAGCACGGCGCCGTTGCGCGCCACCACCAGCGCCGCCGGCGCGCCGGCCAGCAGCGAAGCCGCGACGACCAGGCCGATCAACCCCGCCGGCACCGGCGCACCGACCACAAGGCCGAGCGCGAACACCAACAGAACCGCAAGCACGGGCCCGAACCAGGCGCCGGCGACAAGTCGGCTCATTGGCCAGCCTCCAGCCACAGCCGCCAGGCGGGGGCCAGCACGCCTGGCTCGGCCTGCTCGGCCTCCAGCACCGGGCGCCAGCGCGAGATCAGCGCCTCGAGTGCGGCGAAATCGCGCAGCCGGAACAGGCATTCGGCGAGCCAGCCGAGCACGCCTGGCGTCGCCACCCCGCGCGCCAGCGCCGCCTCCAGCGCCGCGCGGGCGGCCGGCAGGTCGCCCAGCACCAGCAGGTCGCGGCCCAGCGCGGATTGCGCCTCGGCATCGTCGGGCGCGAGTTCGACGATACCCTGCCAAAGGCCCGAAGCCTCGACACGGAACTGTGCGGCACGGGCGGGATCCAGCAGGCCGGAAAACGCCGCGGCGTCGAGGTGCCGGGCGAGCGCACGGCGATGCCGCGGATCGGCGACGCGCGCGGCCTCGTGCAGTGCCGCGGCGCGGTCGATCAGGCGGCGCTCGGCCGCCGGGCGAGCGGCCTCGGCGCGGGCGCGCAGCGCCGGGTCGGGGTCGAGCAACGCTAGGTGCAGCAGCGCATCGCCGCCACGCCTGCCGCCATAGGCCAGAAGGTCAAGCGCGCGGGCTTTCTGCGGCGGCGTGCCCCAGCGCAGCACATCGCCCAGCGCCTCCAGCAGCAGCCCGGCCGGCAGCGGCGGCGCCCCGGCCAGCGTCGGCGCGGCGATGGCGGCCAGCCGCGACTCCATCGGGTCATCCGGCAAGGGCGCGCTGCCCGAGGCGTTGTCCAAGGCGGGGCCGAAGGTCAGGCCAAGCCGGGGCGGGCCGAAGGCGAGCGCCAGAAGCCCTGCCAGCGCCGCCAGCGGGCCGAGAGCGGGCAGGGCCGCCGCGGTCACGCGCAGCGCCGCACCTGGCCAGCCGGCGGGCGGTGGGTCGAGCCGCCGGAGCAGCGGCAGCAGCAGGGCGCAGATGCCGGCATGCAGCAGCCCCGCCGCCGGCAGCCAGCCCTGCAGCAGCGCCGCGCCGACCAGCGCCTCCGCCCCCACGATTCCCAGCAGGACCAGCCCTGCGCGTTCCGGCGCGCGGCGCAGGCGCGGGCCTTGCCTCGAGCCGCGCAGCGCGCCGTCAACCATGCGGCGCCGTCACGCGATGCAGCGCGGCGAGGCTCACCACCACCTGCGCCGTCGCTCCCGGCGCACGTGCCGCGAGCATCCCGCGCAGCCGTGCCGCCACCGTCTCGGCACCCAGCACGGCGGCGCCCGGCAGCAGCACCGACAGGCGGCGCTGTTCGAGCCGCGCCTCGAGCAGCAGGTCGGAGCCGCGGAAACATTCCTGCATCGCCGCGCGCGTCGCCTCCATCGCCCCCGCGGCGCGCGGCCCGGGCGGGATCTCGGCCGAGAGCAACGCGAGGTCGAAGCCGACGCGCCGCGCCAGCCCGGCCATGGCAGCGATGGCCTGGGAGGCGTCCTCCCCCGCCATGATGCCCGGCATGCCGCTGTTCCCGGTTGGGCTTGCTGCTTCGCTGGCGCGGGCCTCGGCCAGGGCCTGGCCCAGCCAGGCGGCAGCGGCTTCCAGCGTCGCCACCGTGTCGAGCGCCAGCTCCGCGAAGCCGATATCCTCGATCTTCACCATGCCGAGCAGCGCACCATCCCAGGGCGAGCGCACCGGTGCCGCGAGAATCCCCTCATCCGCCAGCACCAGCCGGTCGCCGGGGCGGGTGGCGAGCAGGGTGTAGCCGGCTTCCATCACCTCCGGCAGGTGGCCGTGCAGAAAGGTTTGGGACAGGGCGGCGCCCTCTGGCCAGCCGCTGGCGGCGACCAGATGCAGCGTACGGCCCTCGGCCAGCCAGAAGGAGCACGCGGCGCAGCCGGTGGCGGCGCGAACCAGACCGGTGGCGCCCCGCACCACGCCCTCGCTCCCCTGGCCGAGGGCGCGGGCGGCCTCGAACACCGCGGTCGCGGCCTGCAACCGGGCGGCGAGGCGCTGTTCCAGCTCCAGTGCGCGGGCGGCCAAGCGTTCGTTGGAATCGGCGATGGCTGAGCGGTCGCCGCGCGCTCCGGCAGCCTCGACCTCGGCCCGGCAGGCGCGCGCGCGGGCGGCATCGGCGAAGCCGCCGACCAGCACCGCGGCCAATGGCCAGGCAAGAGGCTCCGCCCAGGCGCCGGCACTCAGCGCGTCCGTGGCCAGAGCGAGGCCGAGTCGCAGCACGCCAGCCACCGCCGCCATGGCCGCGCCGGGCACCAGCCCGTAGCGCGCCGCGACGTAGAGCACCGGCAGCGCCGCCGGATGCACCGGCCAGAGCGCGAAGAAGTTTCCGCCAGTCAGCGGCAGGTCGATCAGCAGCAGCAGCGTCAGCAGGCCGAGCCCTTCGAGCAGCGGGCGGATCGGGCCGGGCAGGCCGGGCTCGCTGGCGGCGGGCCCAAGCTCCGGGTCGGGTGCGGCGGGCGGCAAGGGCTCGGCTTTCGGCGGCTGGACGAGGGCGCGCAGCCGGGCGGCGGCGGCCTCGGCCGGGCGTTCCCGGCGCCAGAGGCGGCGGGGCGGTGCGGCGCTCGGGGGATCGGGCGGGCGCTCGACTTCGACCTTGGTCTCGGGCTCGAGCTGGGGCTCGGGCGGGTAAGGCTCGGGCCGTGGGCGCGCGACGGCGACTACCCCCCGTTGCCGCCCCTCCGGCGATTTCGGCAACCTCATGCCCGCATATCCTTGCCCGGCTTCCCGTCACCGACCCCTGTCGTGATATCGAGGCACAGCCCACTACGCCAGATGCATTGCAGCGGGGGGCCATGGCGCGGGGGGGCCCGGACCGCTACGTCTGAGGCGTGAGCAGCTCGCCCAGTCGCCCCGCATCGCCCGCCGATGCGATCACCTTCGGCCTTGGCTTCGCCGTGCTGGCGGCGCTCGCGCTGACGGTCGGCGCGGCGATGCCGCTCCCCACCCCGCCGCGCGCGCTGCGCCTGGCCGAGACGCCGCGTCCGGGCGATGCGGTGCTGGCGGGGCTCGAACGCGCCGCCAGCCGCGCCCCGGATGCCGAGGCGCTGCGCCGCCTGGTCGAGCAACTGCGCGAGGGCCACCGCCCGCTCCAACTCGCCATCGCGCTGGAACGCCTGCACGCCGCCACGCTCGACCCCGCGCCGCTGCGCGAGGCGATGGGCCTGCGCCAGCAACTTGGCGACGCCACCGCCGCGCGCGCCGCCGCCGAACGGCTTGCCCTGCTCGGCGCCGCCACCGAGGCCGAGCTGCTGGCCATGGCCGAGGCGCGGCTGGAGCAGGGCGACCCCGGCAACGCCACCACCTTCCTGCTCCGCCACCTGCCGCAGCAGCCGACCGAGCTGGTGGCGCTCGCCGCCGCCGGTGCGGCGCAGCGCCTGAGCGATCCCGGCCCCGCGCTGCGCCATCTCGGCGCGCGCCTCGCCGTGCTCAATGTCGCGGCGCTGGAGCCGCTGCGCGTGGCGCTGATGGACGCCGCGCGGCCCGACATGGCGCTGGCCCTGATGGAGGGCCTGCCCGCCGACATGCAGGCCGACCCCGCCACCGCCTTTCGCATGGCCGAGGCCGAGGCGCGCAGCGGCTTTCCGGGCGCCGGCCTCGCCCGGCTTTTGGCGTTGCGCGCCACCGAGGGCCTGCCGCCCGGCGCCGGCGCGCTGCTGATCGACCTCGCGCTGCGCGAGGGCCGGCTGGCCGAGGCCTTCGAGGTCGCGGCCCTGCTGCCTGCCGAGAGCTGGCCCGGCGCGCTGCCGATGCGCCTGCATGAGGCCGCCCGCGCGCGCCCCGAATTGTTGCGCGCGCTCGACCCGCAGCGCCTCGCCGCCCGGCCGGATGCGGCGGCGGTGATCGGGCTGGCGCGGGGCGACCGCAATGCCGCGCGCCGCTTCGCCCAGGCGGCGCTGGAGCGTCCGCCAGCCTCGGCCGAGGGCGCGCGCGGCGTCGCGGCCGTGCTGCGCGAACTCGGCCAGGACCAGGCGGCGTGGGACAGGCTGCGGCGCGAGCTCGACGGGCCGCGCCCGGCAGCGCCGACCATTCGCCTGTTCGCGGAACTTTCGGCCCTGCCGGCGCGCATGCCGCGCGCCCTGCCGGTGCTGGAGCGCTTCCGCCAGGACGGCCCGCTGGCCGCCGGGGCCTGGATCCGCCTGGCTCTGGCCGGTGGTCAGGCAGGCGAGGTGGCGGATTTCCTGCAAGGCCGCAGCCCGGTGAGCGCGGTGGTGCTGGCTGAGGCGCTGCAATTCGGCACCTCCCAGCGCAATGCCGCGCTGGCCGAGGCGGCTGGCCTCGCCCTGCGCGCTCGCGCCGTGCTGCCGCCGGGCTGGTCGGCGCAGGAGGTGGTGGTGATGGCCGCCCTCGCCCGGCCGCTGACGCCCGGCGCACTCGCCGCCGGGCTCGATTTCCTGGCCCATGCCGGTGAGACCGAGGCCCGGCAGCGCGTGGTGCTGGCGCTGGCCGCGGCACCCGAGATCGGCGCCGCCGCCGCCGGGCTGCCCATCTTGGCGAGCCACCCCGCCTTGCCCCGGCTGCGGCAGGAGGCGGAGGCCGGCAGCGACGAGGGCGCCACGGCGCGGCTCGCCCTGCTGGCCGTGATCGCGCCGCGGGAGGCTCTGGCGCTGCTCACGCGACGCGCGCAGGAAGCCCCGGCGCGCTTCGGCCCGGCCCTGGTGCTGGCGCGGCTGCGCGGGGAGGGCGTGGCCTCGGGCGAGGCAGCGCTGCGCGACCTGCTGCCGCGGCTGCCGCGCGCGGCGCAGGAACAGGCGCTGTTTCTGCTGCTCGCCGCCGGCCCGGCCGAGGCGCGCGGCATGGTGACCGGCATCGCCGAGGCGGTGCTCGGCCCTGGCTGGCGGCGCGGCTATGAGGCCGCATTGGCGCGCAGCGGGCCACGGGCGGAGCTGGTGGCGGCGCTGCGCATCCGCGCCGCCCTGCCCGACAGCAGCGCCGAGGACCGGCGCGAAATCGCCGCGCGATTGCGCGAGATGGGCGAAAGCGCCGAATAACGTTTCCCGGTTGGCAGGATTGCGCCTTCATGGCCTGATGTTGCCTCAACCGTTTCGGGGAGAGCGTTCCATGCGCAGGATCATGCTGGCCAGTGTCGCCGCGCTTAGTCTGGCAGTCGGCGGCGCCGTGGCGCAGCCGCGCGCGCCCTATACCACCGGGCCGCACAACATCGAGCTGCCGGCGGATTGGCAGGCGCGCTTCATCCGCTACGCCACGGTGGACAAGGCGGAACGCAAGATCATCCGCCACATGTATGTGAACCCCGAGGCCTATGCCGCGACGCGCGCCGGGCAGTTGGCACCTGTCGGCACGCTGATCATCATGGCCGATACCCGCGCACGGCTGGATGCGGCGGGCAACCCGTTACTCGACACCTCCGGCCGCTTCATCCCGGAGCCCGGCTGGATCGCGCTCGGCGTGCAGGAGAAGGGCGAAGGCTGGGGCGAGGGCTACGGACCGGAGTTGCGCAACGCGAATTGGGAATACGCAGCCTTCGACGGCGCCGGAGCGCGGCGGGCCATCTCGATGAATTCCTGCTTCACCTGCCATCTCCAAGCCCGCCCGGGGCAGGATTTCAACTTCACCTTTTGGGACCACGCCCAGGCACGCAGGTAGCGCACCGATGGAGAACCCTGCGTCGCAGCCGGCAGCACGGCCGCCGAGGCCGCGAAGGCGGCCCGCCGCCCCTGCAGCGAAGCCAAGCGCCCGGAGGGCGCGCCCGGCGTCTGAGGGCACAGAAACATGACCTTTTCGCTGATTGGCCGCTGCGCGCGGACGGGGCAGTTCGGGGCGGCCGCCACGACGTCGAGCCTCGCCGTGGGCGCACGGGTCCACGCCGTGGCGCCTCGGGTGGGGGCGGTGCTGACGCAGCATCGGACCGATCCGCGCCTCGGGCCGCGCGGCCTCGGGCTGCTGCGCTCGGGCTGCACGGCGGCGCAGACGGTGGCGGCGCTGGTCGCCTCGACGCCCGACCATGGCTGGCGGCAATTGGCGGCGATCGATGCGGCGGGCCGCACCGCGCATTTCCACGGCGCCCGCGTGAAACCCGAGCACGGCGCCGCCCACGGTCCCGATGTCGTGGCGATCGGCAACATCCTGTCGCGTGCCAAGGTGCCGGACGCCATGGCAGCGGCCTTCGCGGCCTCGCCCGACTTGCCACTGGCCGAACGCCTGCTGCGCGGGCTCGAAGCCGGGGAGGAAGCGGGCGGCGAGCATGGCGAGGTGACCTCGGCCAGCCTGCTGGTGTTCGGCGATCACGATTTCGCGCTCGTCGATCTGCGGGTCGATGAGGACCCCGCGCCTATCCCACGCCTGCGGCGCCTTTGGGAGAAATATGCGCCGTTGGTGGATTCCTACGTCGCGCGTGTGCTGACGCCAGACGACGCGCCGGTGTTATAGGTTCTTTCTCACAACCGACACGGACCCCATGCCGATCAACAACCGCATCGCCGCCCTGCAGCCCGAGATGGAGGTATGGCGTCACGACCTGCACACGCACCCGGAACTCCGCTTCGAGGAAGTGCGCACCGCGCAGCAGGTGGCGAAGCTGCTCGGCGAATGGGGGATCGAGGTGCATACCGGCATCGCCACCACCGGCGTCGTCGGCGTGCTGCGCAACGGCGGCTCGGGCCGCGCCATCGGGCTGCGCGTGGACATGGACGCGCTGCCGATGCCCGAAGCGACCGGGCTGCCCTATGCCTCGGTCAACCCTGGCGTGATGCACGCCTGCGGCCATGACGGGCACACCACCATGCTGCTCGGCGCGGCGAAATACCTGGCCGAGACGCGCAATTTCGATGGCACCGTGGTGTTCATCTTCCAGCCCGGCGAGGAAGGCGGCGCCGGCGGGCGGATCATGGTCGAGGAAGGCCTGTTCACCCGCTTTCCCTGCGACCAGGTCTACGGCATGCACAACGACCCCTCCCTGCCGCTGGGCGAGGCCGATATCCGCGACGACGTGATGATGGCGGCGAGCGACCGCTTCGCCGTCACCATCCGCGGCCAGGGCGGCCATGCGGCGCGGCCGCATGCCGGCATCGATCCGGTGATGATCGGCGCGCAGATGCTGACCGCGCTGCAAACCATCGTGGCTCGGCGCGTCGATCCGCTGGAGAGCGCGGTGATCTCGACCACGCAGTTCCACGCCGGCACCGCCGACAACGTGATCCCGGACGAGGCGAAGCTCTCCGGCACGGTGCGCACGCTCACGCCCGGCGTGCAGGACATGATCGAGGCGGCGATGCGC
>JBBSCP010000160.1:0-10105 GCA_038250135.1 Acetobacterales bacterium
ACCCGCCCGGCCGCGGCTACGACCACCTTGCCGCTCTCGGCGCTGCATGATCGCGGCCAGGGGCCGATGGTCTGGCGCGTTCGGGAGGAGGGCAGGATCGAGGCCGTGCCGGTGCGCGTGCACGCGCTGGGCGAGCAGACCGTGCAGCTCAGCGGCGCGCTGGAGCCAGGCGAGCGAGTGGTGGCGCTGGGGGCGCAGATGCTCGACCCGGGACAGCGCGTGCGCGTGGTGCAGCAGCACCTCGCCGCCACGCTGCGTTGAGGGCCGCGCCATGCAAGGCTTCAACCTTTCCGCCTGGGGCGTGCGCAACGGCGCGTTGACGCTGTTCGCGATGCTGTTGCTCGCAGTGCTCGGCAGCGGCGCCTATCTGCGGCTCGGCCGGGCGGAGGACCCTTCCTTCACGCTCAAGGTCATGATCGTCACCGCCGCCTGGCCCGGCGCCTCGGCCGAGGAGATGCAGGCGCAGGTTGCCGACCGGATCGAAAGCCGCTTGCAGGATCTGCAACATCTCGATCGGTTGGAGACCTTCGTGCGCCCGGGCGTGGCCACCACTACCATCGTGCTGCGCGACACCACGCCGCCGCGCGAGGTTGCGACCCTATGGTATCAGGTGCGCAAGAAGGTGGGCGACATCGCGCACACCCTGCCCGCCGGGGTGCGCGGCCCCTTCTTCAACGACGAATACTCGGACGTCTTTTCCGCCGTGCTCGCGCTCACCGGCGCCGACAATGCCGAGCTCGTGCGCCAGGCGGAAATGCTGCGCCTGCGCCTTTTGCGCCTGCCGGGCGTCGAGAAGGTGGCGATCCAGGGCGAGATCGAGCAGCGCATCCATGTCGAGGTGAATCACGCGCGCCTCGCCACGCTCGGCATCACCGCCTCGGCCATCGTGGACGCGCTGGCGCGGCACAATCCGGTGGCGCCGGCAGGCGTGGTGGAGACCGGCAGCACGCGCGTGCATCTGCGTGTCGGCGGCACGCTCGATGGCCTCGCCAGCATCCGTGCGGTGCCCGTGACCTCGGGCGATGGCCGCACGCTGCGGCTGGGCGACATCGCCACGGTCACGCGTGGCCTCGCCGATCCGCCGAGCAGCGCGGTGCTGCATGAAGGAAAGCCGGCGGTGCTGCTCAGCATCGGCAAGCAGCGCGGCTTCAACGTGCTGGCGCTGGGCGAGAGCCTGCGCGCGGAGCTGGTCGCGATCCGTGCCGATCTGCCGGCCGGGCTGGTACTCGCGCCGATCTCTGACCAGCCCAGCATCGTCGCCGATTCAGTGGGCGAGTTCCTGCAGAAATTCACGGTGGCGCTCGGCGTGGTGCTGTTGGTGTCCTTCCTCTCGCTCGGGCTGCGGGCGGGCGTGATCGTCGCCCTCTCGGTGCCGCTCACGCTCGCCGCCGTATTCGTCGCGATGCTGGCCTGGGGGATGGAGCTGGAGCGCATCAGCCTCGGCGCCTTGATCCTGGCACTCGGCCTGCTGGTGGATGACGCGATCATCGCGATCGAGGCGATGGTCGTGAAGCTCGAAGAAGGCTGGGACCGCGCACGCGCCGCCGCCTTCGCCTGGGGCAGCACGGCCGGGCCGATGCTGTCGGGCACGCTGGTGACCGTGGCGGGATTCATCCCGGTAGGCTTCGCTGCCTCGACCTCGGGCGAGTATGCCGGTGGCATCTTCTGGGTGGTGGGCACGGCGCTGATCGCGAGCTGGTTCGTCGCGGTGTGGTTCACCCCCTGGCTCGGCGTGAAGCTGCTCGCCACGCCAAAGCGCCTTTTACATCACGATTCGCACTATGCCGGTGGCGCCTATCGCGCGCTGCGCCGTGTGGTGTCCTGGTGCGTCGATCACCGCATCCTGGTGCTGCTGGGGACGCTGCTGCTGCTCGGCGCGGGCTTCGCCGGCATGGCGATGACGAAGAAGCAGTTCTTCCCGACCTCCGCGCGGCTCGAATTGCTGGTCGATGTGAACCTCCGCCAGGGGGCGGGCTTCTCCGCCACCCAAGCGGCCTTGCGGCGCATTGCCGAGGCCATCGCGATGGATGAGGACGCGGCGACCTACACAGCCTATGTCGGCGCCGGCGCGCCACGCTTCTTCCTCGCGCTGAACCCAGATTTGCCGAACGAGGCCTTCGGCAAGCTCGTGGTGCAGGCGCGCGACGTGCCGGCGCGCGAGCGGCTGCGGACGAAGCTGATGGAATTCGCCGACAGCGGCGCGGTGCCTGAGGCGCGCATCCGCGTCTCGCGCCTGGATTTCGGGCCGCCGGTCGGCTTCCCCGTGCAGTTCCGCCTCATGGGCGGCACGCCGGAGCAGCTGCGCGCACAGGCCGAGCGCGTGATGGCCGCGCTGCGCGCCACGCCCGGCACGCAGGATGTGCAACTCGCCTGGGGCGAGCGCGCTCCTTCGCTTCGCCTGGCGCTGGATGAGGAGCGTGTGGCGCAGCTTGGCCTCTCGCCGCAGTCCATCGCGCAATCGGTGCAGGCGCTGCTGTCGGGCATCACCGCGACGCAACTGCGCGAGGGGGAGCGCCTGGTTGATGTGGTGCTGCGCGCCCCGGCCGAGGAACGCCGCGCGCTGACCAGCCTCGCGGACCTCACGCTGATCACCGCGGCGGGGCCGGTGCCGCTGGCGCAGGTCGTGCGGCTGGAGCCGGCGATGGAGGAGCCCATCCTGTGGCGCCGCAACCGCGAGGCCTTCCTGACCGTACGCGCCGAGGTGCAGCCCGGGCTTCAGGCGCCGGACGTGACCGCGGCCGCGCAGCCGCGCATCGCCGCCCTCCGCGCTGACCTGCCTGTTGGGATGCGCATCGAGACCGGCGGTGCGACAGAAGAATCGGGCAAGGCCAATGCGAGCCTGTTTGCCCTGTTCCCGGCGATGATCGCGGTGATGCTTTTGATCCTGATGGTGCAGCTGCGCCATTTCGGTCGCACCGCGCTGGTGGTGGCCACCGCGCCGCTCGGCATTCCGGGCGCCGCCGCGGCGCTGCTGGTGATGGACCAGCCCTTCGGCTTCGTCGCGTTGCTCGGCGTGATCGCCCTGGCCGGCATGGTGATGCGCAACACGCTGATCCTGGTCGACCAGGTGCGCCAGGATACCGAGGCCGGGATGGAACTGCGTGAGGCCATCATCGAAAGCAGCGTGCGCCGCGCCCGGCCTGTCATGCTGACCGCGCTGGCCGCCGTGCTCGCCTTCGTGCCGCTGACGCTTTCAGTCTTCTGGGGGCCGATGGCGGTGGCGATGATCGGCGGGCTGACGCTTGGCACCGCGGCAACGCTGCTGGTCGTTCCGGCATTGCACGGGTTGGCGCTGCGGCGGCGCGGAGCCGAGCCGGTGGTAAGCGTGCCCTCCAGGGAGAGCTACGCCGCAGCGAAGTAGCTACGTCGCCCCGTTCACGCTAGCCTCGGCGGCTATCCTGGGATGGGCTCGATGGGCGACATGCGGCACCTGCTGCTGGTGGGCGGTGGGCATGCACAGGTTGAGGTTCTGCGCCAATTGTCACTGACGCGCCTGGAAGGATTTGTATTGCGCGACGCTGCGCCGGAACTCCCCGCCCAAGGTGCCGGGGCGTGAACTGCCGAGCATCATGGCGCGTTCCACCGCACCGGGTTCCACCACGGCATAGCCGGTCTCGGTCTGCACCATTTCCAGATAGCGGGAGGCGGCGACGTTGAAAGCGGCCTGATCCGGTGCTACTTCAACAGCGTTCTGGGCGCCAGCGTTTAGCAGCTTCGGGGAAACGGCCACATCAGGCCTCGGGGCATCAGAGGCGGCGGCCTGGCCATTGGGTCGCTGAGGGGCGATGCGCTCCCCTTCCCAGAGCAATTTCCGCTTATGGATGGCGCGTCACGCTGCTGACCCGTGAGGTGATGTCGCCCTATTCCGGCATGCTGCCGGGCGTCATCGCCGGGATTTATCGTACCGACCAAGCAATGATCTATTTGCGCGAGTTGGCCGAGCGCGCCGGTGCGGCGCTGCTGCTCGATGGCGCCACCGGGCTCGACCTGACGGGAAGGCGGCTGCGCCGTGCGGGCGGGCCGCCAATTCCCTTCGACCTGCTCTCGATCGATACGGGTGCGCGGCCCGACACCGCGGGCACCAAGGGCGCCGCGCGGCATGCCCTGCCGCTGAAACCCATCGACGCGCTGATGCCGCGCCTGGAACGTCTGCTGCTGGAGGCTGCGCAACGACCCGGCAAGCGCATGGCCGTCGTCGGCGCCGGGCCGGCCGGGGTGGAGGTCGCGCTGGCACTGCGGCAGCGCCTGCCGGAGGCTCAGGTGATGCTGATCTCCGGCAAGGCTGGCCTGCTGCCCGGCTTGCCAGCTGCGTTGCGCTGCCGCGCGGCGAGGGCGCTGACGGCGCGGCGCATCAGCCTCGAAGCCGGTGCCGATGTGCAGGAGGTGACCGAGACCGCGCTGCTCTTCGCCGATCGCGCCGCGCTACCCGTCGATGCCGTGCTCTGGGCGACGGGTGCCACCGCCGCGCCCTGGCTGGCCGAGACCGGACTGGCGCGCGATCCGCATGGCTTTCTGCGCATCGATGAGCAACTGCGTGCGCTGGGCCATGCCCATATCTTCGCGGCCGGCGATGTGGCGAGCCTGGCGGATTCGCCGCTGCCCAGGGCCGGCGTCTTTGCGGTACGGCAGGGGCCGGTGCTGGCCGCCAATCTGCGCGCCTCGGCACTCGGCCAGAAGCTCATCGCCTACCGGCCACAGGCGGATATCCTGGTGCTGATCTCCCTCGGCGACGGGCGCGCAATCGGCACCCGCAACGGGCTGGTGGCGGAGGGGCGTTGGGTCTGGCGGCTGAAGGATTACATCGACCGCAGATTCATGCGGCGCTACCAGCAGGCCTGATCAGGCATGGTGACAGGCGACAAGCCCGCCATCCTCGCGCGCCGTGAGCGCCGGCCGCTCGGTGCGGCATATTTCCGTCGCACGCGGGCAGCGCGGGTGGAAGGCGCAGCCGCTGGGCGGTGAGAGCGGCGAGGGCACTTCGCCGGCGATGGGGCGGAAATCGGCCTCGCCGTCTGCTTCCAGGCGGAGCTTCGGCACGCTGCCGAGCAGACCCTGCGTGTAGGGATGGCGCGGCGCGGCATACACCGTGGCAGCCAGGCCGGATTCGACGATGCGGCCGAGATACATGATGGCCACACGATCCGACACATGCCGCACGACGGACAAATCATGCGAGATGAACACGCAGGTCAGGCCAAGGTCGCGCCGAAGGTCAAGAAACAGGTTCAGGATTTGCGCCTGGATCGACACATCCAGCGAGGCCACGGGCTCGTCGCAGACCAGCACCTCGGGCTGCATGGCTAGAGCCCGCGCAATCGCCACGCGCTGGCGCTGCCCGCCGGAGAATTGGTGCGGGTAACGCGATGCGAAAGCAGGATCGAGGCCAACGCGCGTGAGCCAGTCCGCGACCATCTCCGGCAGCTTCGCGCGCGTGGTCAGGCCATGCGTCAGCGGTCCCTCGGCGATGGAATCGCCGATGCGCAGGCGCGGGTTGAGCGAGGCGAAGGGGTCCTGGAACACGGTCTGGATGCGCGTCGTGACCTTATGCCGCCCGAGCATCGGTGCGATGCCCGAGACCAGCACGCGCCCCGACGTCGGCGGCAGGATGCCGGCCAGCATCCGCCCCAGCGTCGATTTGCCGCAGCCGCTTTCGCCAACAAGACCGAGCGTCTCGCCCGCCGTCACGCTCAGCGACACGTCGGAGACCGCCTGCACCGCCCGGCGCTCGATCGTCGCGCCGAGGCTGGCTGCGATGCGGTCGCCGAAGGAGATGCTGGGATCGAAGCGCTTGGTGACGCCCTCGGCGATCAGGATCTGGTTCATGCGGCGCTGTCCAGCGGATGGTGGCAACGCAGCACGCGGCCTTCGATCTCGATGGTCGGCGGATCGGTGGCACACATCGCATCGGCGCGTGGGCAGCGGGGTGCGAAGGGGCAGCCGGGCGGCAGCGAGAGCAGGCTCGGCGTGGTGCCGGGAATCTGGTTCAGCTTCTCGCCGGGCTTCGCCGTGGCGGGCAGGCTGTCGAGCAGGCCGCGCGTGTAGGGATGGCGCGGCGCGCGCAGCGTGGTGGCGACCGGCCCGCTCTCCACGATGCGCCCGGCATACATCACCATGACGCGGTCCGCGAGCGAGGAAACCGTGGCCAGGTCATGCGAAATCCAGATCAGCGCCGTGCCGGTCTCCCGCGCCAGGGCGCGCATTTCGGTCAGGATCTGCGCCTGGATCGAGACGTCGAGCGCCGTGGTGGGCTCATCGGCGATGATCAGCGAGGGGCTGTGCAACAGCGCGGTGGCGATGGCCACGCGCTGGCGCATGCCGCCGGAGAACTCGTGCGGATAGGCATCGAGGCGCGAGGCCGCTTCGGGAATGCCCACGCGCATCAGCAGCGTGGTGGCGCGCTCGCGTGCCGCGGCCTCGCTCACATTGTCATGCGCACGCACGGCAAGCGCCATCTGCTCGCCGATGGTCAGCACGGGGTTGAGCGTCGCCGCCGGGTCCTGGAACACCATCGCGATGCGCTTGCCGCGCAGCTTGCGCATTTCCGGCGCGGCGAGGCCAACAAGCTCCCGCCCCTCGAAACGCACTGAGCCGCCGACGATACGCCCGGGCGGATCGACGAGGCCGATCAACGAAAAGCCCGTGACCGATTTGCCGGACCCGCTCTCGCCGACCAGGCCCAGAATCTCGCCACGATCGAGGCCGAAGGAGACACCCTCAACCGCCCTCAACACGCCAGCGCGGGTGAAGAAATGCGTTTGCAGATCGCGAACTTCGAGGAGCGCGGTCATTTCCGCAGCCTCGGGTTGAACTGGTCGCGCACCTGGTCGCCAACGATGTTGATGGCGACGATCAGCAGGATCAGCGCGATGCCGGGATAGACCGAAATCCAGGTGCGGCCACTCATCATGTACTGGAAGCCATTGGCGATCAGCATGCCGAGCGAGGGCTCCGTCGGCGGCAATCCGAGGCCGAGGAAGGACAGCGTCGCCTCCAACGAAATCGCGTTCGCCACCTGCACGGTGCCGACGACGATCAGCGGCGGCAGGCAGTTCGGCAGGATGTGGCGCAACACCACGCGCCAGCCGGGCAGCGGCGTGGCGGATGCCGCTTCGACATAGTCTTTCTGGCGTTCCGCCGTTGCGGCACCATAGGCCGTACGCGCGAAATACGCGTATTGCGCGGCGACCAGCGCGATCACCAACTGCGTCTTGCCCTGTCCCAGCACCGCAACCAGCACCAGCGCCAGCAGGATCGCGGGGAAGGAGAGCTGCAGATCGACCACGCGCATGATGGCCCCTTCCAGCCAGCCCCGCGCATAGGCGGCAAGGATGCCGAGCGTGGCGCCGATCGTCATCGCCACCGCGCCGGCGGCGAGGCCCATTTGCAGCGAGATGCGCAAGCCGAACAGGATGGCCGAGAACAAATCCCGCCCCTGCGCATCCGTCCCGAGCCAATGCGTGTAGCCGCCGGTGCCGACGAAGCCGGGCGGGCGGCGCGCGTCGCGCAGATCGAGATTTGCGAGGTCGTAGGGATCCTGCGGCGCGACCAGCGGCGCGAAAATCGCGGCCAGCGCGGTCAGCACAACGACGAACAGGGCAAGAACAGCGACCTTGTTCTCGCGGAACTCGCCCCAAAAGGCCCTCATGAGCAAGCCCTCACGCGCGGGAACCGCGCCGCAGCCGCGGGTCGAGCAGCGCATAGGACAGATCGACGACGAGGTTGATCGTGACGAACAGGAAGGCGACCAGCACGAGGTAGGCCACCATCACCGGCCGGTCGAGCGCTGTGATGGAATCGATGATGAGCTTGCCAACGCCGGGCCAGGAGAAGATCGTCTCGGTCACCACGGCGAAGGCGAGCGTCGAGCCGAATTCCAGGCCGAACACCGTCACCAGCGGAATCGCGATCAGCCGCAGCACATGCCGGCGCAGGATGGTGACTTCCGACAGGCCCGCAGCGCGCGCGAACTTCACCGTATCGGTCAGCATGATCTCCCGCGTCCCGGCCCGCGCCAGGCGGATCATCATGGCAAGCTTGAACAGCGAGAGGTTGAGCGCCGGCAATAGCAGGAAACTTAGCCCTTCCAGGGTCAGGAAGGACCAGCCGATGCCGAAAACCTCGGTGGTCGGACCACGCTGGCCGGCCGGAAACCAGCCGAGGTTTACCGCAAACGTCAGGATCAGGATCAGCCCCACCCAGAAAGTCGGCACCGAGAAGCCGAGCACCGACACCGCCATGATGCCCTGTGAGAGCTTGCCCTCCGGCCGATAGCCGGCATAGACGCCCAGCGGAACGCCGATGAAGGCGCCGACCAGCACCGAGATCAGCGCGAGTTCCAGAGTCGCGGGCAGGCGCGCCAGCACCAGGTCGATCACCGGCGTGTTGAACACGAAGGAACGCCCGAAATCGCCAGACAGCAGCCGGCCGAGGAAGGCCAGGTATTGTTGCCACAGCGGCAGATCGAGGCCGAGCGAGCGGATCGCGGCGGCGCGGATATCCTGCGTCGCATCGGGCGAGATCAGCACGTCGATGGGGTTGCCGATGGCGTAGACGCCGGCGAAAACCAGCGCCGACATCGCCAGCATCACGAGAACCGATTGCAGCAGGCGCTGAATGACGTAGCCGAGCATGCATTTGCTGTATCGGGTAGTGGACAGGCGGCGCAAGACCTTCCTAGCATGTCGCGGACAGCAAGTTTCATGGGGACGACAAAATCATGCGCCGAGACCTTCGCCATCTGGCACTGGCCACCGTTGCCGCCACCGCGCTGCTTGCCGGCGCGGCCGGGGCGCAAACCCTCACCATGGGGGTGATCGCCGGGCCCGAGAGCATCGACCCGCATTTCACCGCGACGGGCACGCATTCCGAAGCGCTCAAGCACATCTTCGACACGCTGACGCATTCCGGCGATCAGCTGCAGATCGAGCCCGGCCTGGCGGAATCCTGGCGCGTGGTGAACCCCACCACCTGGGAGTTCAAGCTCCGCGCCGGCGTGAAATTCCATGACGGCAGCGACATGACGGCCGAGGATGTCGCCTCCTCGATCCGCCGGATGCAGATGCTCTCGGGCCCGAACCCGACGCGCATCTATGTGCGCCGCGTGCAGGAGGTTCGGATCGTCGATCCCCTCACCCTGCAGATTGTCACCGACGGCCCGGCGCCGACGCTGCCGAACGACTTCATCCGCCTGTTCGTCACCTCCGCCCGCGCCACCGCCGGCCTCACGCCGGAGAACAGCAACGAGGCCTTCAACACCGGCCGGGCCGCGATCGGCACCGGCCCCTACCGCTTCGGCAGCTGGACCCCGCGCGAGCAGCTGACGGTCGATCGCAACGACGCCTGGTGGGGTCCTCGCCAGCCTTGGGCACGGCATGTGCGCCGTGAAATCGCCAACCCCGCCTCACGCGTCGCGCAGCTGCGCACGGGCCAGGTGGACATGATCGTGCGCGTGCCCGCCGCCGACGTGACGACGCTGGAGCGCGACCGCACGCTGAGCGTGGTGAAGGGCGAGACGGTGTACGTGTTCAACCTCGCCTTCGACCAGCGCGAGACCACACCGCAGGTGACGGCACGAGACGGCTCACGCCTCGCCGCCAACCCCTACCGCGATCCACGCGTGCGTGAGGCGTTCGACCTGGCGATCGATCGCCGGGTGCTCGCCGAGATCGCGATGGAGGGTCTCGGCACGCCGCAGAGCCAAATGGTCACGCCGGGCATCTTCGGCTACAATCCCGCACTCACCATCCCGACCGTGAACCTGCCGCGCGCCCGCGCCTTGCTGGCGGAGGCCGGCTATCCGAACGGCTTCCGCATGGTGCTGAACTTCAGCAACAACCGCCTACCCGGCGACAATGCCGTGGGCGTGGCCATCGCGCAGATGCTGGCGCGCATCGGCATCGAGGTGCAGGCCGCCGGCCAGCCCGCCGCGGTGATCTTTCCCGCGCGCTCGCGCGGGGAGCTTTCGAACATCATGGCCGGCTGGGGCACGCTGACGGGTGAGGCCAACTACTATTATTCGGCCAACGCCCACACCAACAACCCGACACTCCGTCTCGGCGCCTTCAACTGGACCGGCTACTCGAACCCCGAGATGGACCGCCTGATC
>JBBSCP010000161.1:0-10102 GCA_038250135.1 Acetobacterales bacterium
CCAGGTCCAGGACTGAAAATACGAGGGCTCGCCGACCGCCTCGAGCGTCTGCCATTCCCTACCAAGGGCATCGAAGGACTGAAGCGGTTCCATCGTGGCGTGCGGCGGCATCGGCTTCGTCGTCCCAGGCGCGTCCTCTGTATCGATCTTCCGCCATTGCGCGACGCTCGCACAGGGCCGTTCGAGCAGATTTTTGTTGTTGCCGCGCCGGCAGCGCCGGTGCTGCGACGCGGCCACTACATCGCGTTTCCAATCAGTACGTTAGACGGATCGTTTCACTTAGCGCACCACAACCATTTGGTTAGCTCGCCGGAAAACGTTAACATATCTTATTTTTTAGGCGCTTGCTTCACGAACAGTTCATCGCTATTAAAATTTGGTACGTGTAACAACATTTACGCCTCCAGCCGCGGGTTGAACGTCTCATGATTGCAATATTTGGCCACTCTGTGAGATTCGAGCTCCTCATGCTCCTGCTGATCGAGGCATTGCTCGTGTTCGCAGCGATCTACTCGCTGCTCGCCTGGCGAGCGGGGCTGGGCTCCCTCGACAGCGCCGCAGCCGCTGCCCTGATCTCGGCCTGCTGCGTGCTGATCAGCGGCGCCTGTGGCCTTTATCAACCCGACCATTTCGTCGGCATCCGCGCACTCGTCATCGGTACCATCGCGGCGGGCTTGATGCTCTCGCTGGCGGTCGTGGCGTTCGGCACGATCTACCAGCCCGCTTCGGTCGGGGTGCGGCAGTACGTCATCACCATCGCACTCCTTTTCGCTGCGGCGGTAGTGACAACGCGTCTCGCTTTTGGGGCCGCCCTGCGGCGCGGATTGTTGAAGCGGCGCCTGATGATTGTCCGAAATTCCGAGGATGCTGCGCTGGATGCAGCAAGTCTTGACCGCAGCGTGCAGCTCGGCGGTTTTGAGATCGTTCGGACAATGACGGCCGCCGATCTGCGCAGCATCGTGGAGCAGCCCGCCAAGCTGCGTACGGAGCGCATCTGGGCGGTTATCGGAACCGCCCCGGCGACGATCCCTGATGACGACCGCAGGGCCTTGGTGGGCGCCGGCGTGCGCGTGTTCAGCGAGGTCGATTTCATTGAGGAACAGTTGTCGCGCGTGGACATCGCACGGCTGCCGTCGGATTGGCTGGTGTCCAGCAATTTATCCCAGGAGCGTTGGGCCAGTGCCAAGTTGCGGCGCGCCTTTGATGTCGTGCTGTGCGGATCGCTGCTGCTGTTCACGCTGCCTTTGCTGCTCATCACTGCGGCCGCGATCAAGCTCGATAGTCCCGGCCCTGTCTTCTACCGGCAGCAACGGGTGGGCCGCGGCGGCGCGGTGTTCAACCTGATGAAGTTTCGCAGCATGCGGATCGATGCGGAAGCAGGCGGTGCGCCGATCTGGGCAAGCAAGCACGACACTCGGATCACCGCCGTTGGCCGCTTTATCCGTCTGACCCGCATCGATGAAGTGCCGCAGGTTCTCAACGTTCTACGAGGCGACATGGCATTCGTCGGGCCGCGGCCGGAGCGCCCCGGTTTCGTGGAGCAACTCTCCCTGGTGATTCCGCATTACGATGACCGTGCCGTCGCCAAACCCGGCATCACCGGCTGGGCTCAGGTGAACTTCCCCTACGGAGCATCCGTGGAGGATGCCCGGATGAAGCTGGCCTATGATCTCTACTACGTGAAGCGCCGAAGCCTGTTTCTTGACCTGCTCATCCTGGTGGCGACCGTGCGTGTCGTCCTGTTCCAGGTCGGCTCACGATGACCTGCTCGTCCAACGATCCGCACCGCGGAGGCAGCAAGTGACCTCGATTTCGGTCCTTCTCTATGCCGGCTCCGCGATCGTCTGCTTGATCTGGGCCATCATGATCGTGGCCACCGGCCGCGGCTTCGTGGTCTGGCTTCTTGCCGCATCTTGCGCATTCTCTGGGCTGTGGGCCGCATCCGTCGCGATGTCGCCGATGTCGTTCGGTGGGCTGGCGGGCCTGCTTGAAATCTCACGCTGGATGGTATGGTCGGGGCTTTTGCTGGTGCTGTATCGGCGTGTGGCAGGCGAACGTGCGCGTGACTTCATGCTGCGCTTTGCGGCCGCTGCGGCTGTCTCCGCAATGGTCGCGGCAGCGCTGCAATTTGCGCCCGGGCTTTTCGCCGGCAGCATAATCCATAGCGTTCTTGGCTCGCCGACGTTGCTGTTCCGGCTTGGCTTCGCCTTGCTGATCGTGTTGCTGGCCGAAAACATCTACCGCGCCGCGGATCGGGCGCAGCGTTGGCATGTCAGCCTGCCTTGCGTCGCCATAGGCGGTCTGTGTGCCTACGATGTTTTCCTCTACGCCGACGCTGCCTTGTCACAGGGCTTCTCGCCTGCCCTGCTCGATGGACGAGCCGTTCTCACGGCATTCGCGACACCACTGCTCGGCATCGCCGCGGCGCGCGAGAAACGCTGGCGGCGAGATCCGCCGATCTCACGCCAGGTGGTGTTCCATGGCGCCACGCTGGTCGTGGCCGGGGCGTTCCTGCTGGCGATTGGCGCGCTTGGGGAAGCGCTGAAGCAGTTCGACAAGGAATGGGGGCCGACGGCGCAGGTGAGCCTGTTCGCTGCCGCTGCCATCGGCGTCGCGGTCGCCGCAACCTCCGGCACCGCAAGGTCCCGGCTGCGCTGCCTCATCGTCGACCCCTTCTTCGCGTCACGCTACGATTACCGGCGTGAATGGCTGCGCACCGTCGGCGTGCTTTCGTCCGCAGATGAAGGGGCGGCGGCGGAACACCGCGCCATCCGTGCCATCGCCGATGCGGTCGACAGCCCCGCGGGCGTGTTGCTGCGTTGCGAGCCTGATACGGGCCAGCTGCAGTGGGCAGGTTCGTGGAACGCCCCCGGCGTGGCGTTGATGCGGATGCCCGATGCGCTTCCGGCAGGATTGTTTGGCGGAGAGGTCACGGTTTTTGCCCCGGGCGCCCCGGCACCGGCTGCGTTGAGGGAGGCCTATGGCCAGCTTTGGTTGGCCGTTCCTCTGTTGCATGCCCGCGATGGACTGGCCGCGATCGTTCTATTGGCCCCACCTCGCGCGCCCTTCCGACTGGACCAGGAGGTTTTTGAACTGTTGATCATCCTCGGGCGAGAGGTCGCGATGTTCCTGGCCGAGCGGCAATCGGCTGAGACGTTGGCCGATAGCCGGCGCCTGCAGGACTACGCGAAGCGATTCGCCTTCGTCGCGCATGACGTGAAGACGGTGTCGAGCCAGCTTTCGATGCTGCTCGCAAATGCGGAGGACAATCTACAGGATCGCGAATTTCAAAGTGACATGTTGCTGACCGTACGTGCCTCGGCAGACAGGATCAACGCGTTGATTGCGCGGCTTGGCCAACCCGGCGACCCGCCCAAGCCGGCCACCGAGCATTTCGTCTGGCCGGCACGCCGCCTGCGCGCCATCGCCGCAGCGCGACCCTATCCGGTTCAAATCGAGGAAACCGGCCTGCCTGCCGCGATGGCCGCCATCTCTGCCGAGAGCTTCGACACGGCCATAGGCCATCTCATCAACAACGCCGCCGAAGCCTCGCCCTCCGGTGCGCCATTGCAGATCCAGATCTGTGGCGAGGCCGGGCGGATCACCATTGACATCACAGATCTTGGACGAGGCATGACACCGGAATTCGTGCGCGACGAACTTTTTCGTCCGCTGAGCACATCGAAGCGAAGCGGGACCGGCATTGGGGCCTGGCAGGCCCGAGACATACTCCTCGAGGCCGGCTGCGAACTGCAGGTGTTGAGCCGAGTCGGAGCGGGCACGACCATGCGCGTGAGCCTGCCGACCAGCCAGCGCTTGCAAGAACCAGAGCACACTCTGACCCGGCTCAAGGACGTCGCATGACGAAGCCCAAGCTTCTGGTCATCGAGGATGACGCCGGTCTTTGTGCCCAGTACCGCTGGGCATTCCCAGGCTGCCGCACGATCTTCGCCAGTGACCGCAGGCAGGCGGAGGTGCTCGGCAAGAGGGAGATGCCCGATGCCGTGCTGCTCGACCTCGGCCTTCCTCCGGATCCGGAAGGTGTCAGCGAGGGCTTCGCTGTCCTTGAGATGCTGCGCGCAGGTTTCCCCACGGTCCCGGTCGTCGTCGCCACCGGGCAGGGTCAGCGTACCAACGCACTGCGTGCCATCGCCCTCGGCGCTTATGACTTCTATGAGAAGCCGGTCGATATCGCGGTGCTGCGCACCGTGGTCGATCGGGCACTTCGGATGCGTGACCTGGAGGAGGAGAATGTGCGTCTGGCGCAGACGCCGCGCACCTCACCCATCCAGGGTATTATCACGGCCGATGAGGCCATGCTGAAGATATGCCGAACGGTCGAGCGACTGGGCGGTGTCGCGGTGCCGGTGTTGCTTCTGGGCGAGAGTGGTACCGGCAAGGAAGCCTTGGCCCGGGCTCTGCATGACATGGGCCCGCGCGCCTCCAAGCCCTTCGTCGCCATAAATTGCGCGGCGATACCGGAGAACCTGCTCGAGAGCGAATTGTTCGGCCACGAGAAGGGCGCCTTCACCGGTGCCGTTCGGCAGGTTGCCGGACGCATCGAGACGGCGAATGGCGGCACGCTCTTCCTCGACGAGATCGGCGAAATGCCGGTGGGCCTGCAATCCAAGCTGCTGCGCTTCCTGCAGGATCAGGTGATCGAGCGCGTTGGCGGCCGGGTCTCGATCCGGGTGGATGTCCGCATTGTATCGGCGACGAACCAGGTGCTGGATCAACAGGTGGACAGCGGCAAATTCCGCGGCGACCTGCTGTACCGCCTGAATGGCGTCACTGTGCGCATCCCGCCGCTGCGCGACCGCACAGGTGACCCACTGATCCTGGCGCGGTGGATGCTGGCCCGTTGGGCGCGGGAATACGGCCGGCGACTGCGCGGCTTCGACGCAAAAGCTATCGACGCGATCGCGGCGCATCGCTGGCCTGGCAATGTCCGGGAGCTCGAGAACCGGGTGCGTCGTGCCGCGCTGATGGCCGAGGCGCCGATGGTGACAGCCGAGGACCTGGAGCTTAGCGCCCCAGAATTGCCGCCTGTGGTTGAGGGCGACCTCGACCTCCGCGCTGCCCGGATGCGGGCGGAGCGCGAAGCCATCGACCGCGCATTGGCCCGCAGCAGTGGCCTTGCGGCGGCAGCGCGCTTGCTCGGTGTCAGTCGCCCAACGCTTTACGGACTATTGGAGAATCACGGCCTTGGTCCCGTCCGACAGCGGCAGGATGTGCCAGGCGCGCCTTCAACTTCCAACGATGGCTAACGGAGAGCAGAGATGTCATTGATCCCGGCGTCGCGCTGGAGCGCGAACCTGGCGCACCGCATCCTTTTCTGCACGCTCGTTTCGAGCGTTGCGGTCGGGTCGATCGGTACTGGTGTGGCGAACGCACAGCCACTGGAACGCGCCAGGTCGGCCCAGGCGCGCGGCGACCTGCGCACCGCGCAGATCGAGTATCGCAACGCAGCACGGTCGGACCCGCAATCCGGCGCAATCCGGGCTGCACTGGCCGCGGCCAGCCTGGACCTGGGCGATGCCGACACGGCACAGAAGGAGGCGCAGGCGGCGCTGGATCGCGGTTATGACCAGGCCGCTGGTACGGCGTTGCTGCTGCGCACGTTGCTGGCACAGAATCGCTTCGGGGAAATCCTGCGCGGCTACCCGTTGGTCGAGGCGCCAGACAACGCCGCAGTTGCCGGCCAGATCGCAGCTGGCCGCGCGATGGCGCAGCTCGGGCTCGGGGATCTCGCCGCAGCGCGGGCGTCGGTCGCGGCGGCGCGGCGACTGGCGCCCGTGGCGGCGGAGCCGATGCTGGCGGCAGCGTCACTCGCCACCGCCGAAGGCGACCGGACCGCCGCAGAGGCTGCGATCGATCTTGCGCTCGCCAACGACCCGGATCGTCAGGATGCGCTGCTGCGCAAAGCAGTATTGCGGATTTCCGCGGGCGACAACGCGGGGGCGAAAGCGGCGCTCGACCGGGTCATCAGCCTCAGTCCCGCCAACGCCGCGGCGCGCGTGACTCGCGCCGGCGTCTTCCTGCAGGAAGGCGATGACGTGCGCGCGCAGCAGGACGTCAATGCGCTTCTGCGGAGTGTGCCCGGCAGCGTCCCCGGCAATTATCTCCGTGCCGTGCTGCAGAGCCGGGCTAGGGACTTCGTTGCTGCAGACCAGACCTTGCAACGGCTGAGCGGCCAGCTGAATACCATCCCCGAGGGGCTGCTGCTGCTGGCCACGGTGAAGCGCGCGCTCAACCAACCCGGTGTCGCGGAGGACGCAGCCCAGCGATACTTCGCCCGGCAGCCCACTGATGCGCGCGGAGCGATGCTGCTGGCGACCATTCAGATGGAGCGCAATCGCCCGGACGCCGCCGCGGGTACTCTGACCCAGCATGTGGCGCGCGGTGGCAATTCCGCCGCTGCCTATGAGATGCTGGGCCGTGCTCACCTGGCGGCGAGGCGCCCCCGTGAAGCGGTGCAGGCCTTTACCCAGGCGGTCGCCGCAGCCCCGCAGGATGCCGCGATCCAGACTCGTCTCGCCGCCGCGAGGCTTGCCGCGGGCGACAGCGTGGGTTCCAGTGCCGCTGCCGAGGAGGCGCTTCGGCTGAACCCCGATCAGGCCGGCGCGCAGCAGCTTGCTGCCATTTCGGCGCTCGCGCGTGGCGATGTCGTGTCGGCGCAAGCCGAATGGGAAAAGCTCAGCCCGGCCGCAAGAAGGTCGCCTGCTGGTGGCACGCTGGAAGGTCTGTTGCTGCTGTTGCGGCTTGACTTCGCCGGTGCCAAGACCGCCTTCGAGCAGGTGTTGCGGCAGAACCCGGATCATCTGGGTTCGCTGCTCGGCCTCGCCCGAGTGGCAGCAGCGGCAGGCAACCCGGTCGAGTCCGAGCGCCTGTTCGGCGAGGTGCTGCGGCGCTCGCCCGGCAACACCGAAGCGATCGGGCGATTGGCAAGCCTGGCGCTGTCCGACAGCCCCCGGGCCACCGCTGCCCTGGCGGTGCTCGAGGCAGCTCAAACCGCTGCGCCTGCCCAGCCGACGTTGGCGCAGGCGCTCGCCAGTATTTTGATCGCCAGGGGCGATGCGTCACGGGCGAAGGCTGTTCTCGACACCGCGTCACTGCGCGCGCCAGGCCAGCCGACTGGCATCATGCTGGTCCGCAGCCAGGCTTTCGCCGCACTCGGTGAATGGACGGAGGCGGAAGCGGCCAGCCGCGTCGCGCTTGCGGAAGACCCGACATCGATCGCCGTACGCAGGCAGCTCATCGGGCTGATGCTTCGTGCCGGCAATAGGGCGGGCGCGGAGGCGCTGGCACAGGAGGCGGTTCGCATCAGGCCCGGCGATCCGGCGGCGCAGCAGATGCTGGTTTCATTGATCCAGCAGACGCAGGGGCTGGATGCAGCGCTGGCATTGGCCGACCAGTTGGCGCGGCGCGCTTCCGAGCAGCCGGCATCCTTGCAGTTGCGCGGAGACCTGCTGATGTTGGCGCGGCGTCCGGCCGACGCAGCAAGGGCCTATGCCGAAGCCTATGGTCGGATGCCGTCCTCGACCTTGGCGCTTCGGCAGTCCGCCGCCTTGCAACTCATCGGCCAGGCGGTACCGTCTGAGGCACCGCTGCGGGATTGGCTTGAACGCGCGCCAAACGATCCCTTGGCACTGAGCGCGATGGCCCAGGTAGATATCCAGGCGGGCCGTCTGGCCGATGCGGAGCGGCGCCTTTCGGTCGCGGCCGAGCAGGCACCGGAGAATGGCCTCGTGCTCAACAATCTGGCCTGGCTGATCGGTGAGCGTGGCACTGAGCGGGACCTGGCGAGGGCACGCCCTCTTGCCGAGCGCGCGTATTTCCAGATGCCAAACGCCGAGACAGCAGACACCTTGGGCTGGATACTGGCGCGCTACGGCGAAGCTCCGCGTGCCGTGACGCTGCTGCGCCAATCCTTGGAAGCGCGGCGGAATATTCAACTGGCGGACCCCGCCAGGAGCTTTCGGCTGGCCTATGCGCTTTCTGCAGCGGGCCAGCGTGAGGAGGCGGTCGGCATCCTCCAGCCGCTACTTGCCAACGCTGAGCCCTTTGCGGGCCGCCCGGACGCCGAGCGCCTTCTCTCCAGCCTGCGCAGCGGGCGCTGAGCCAGGGCCATGCGCGGCTACGTTTTTCTCTCGGTTGTGATGACGATGCTGCCGCTGGCGGCAATCCAGCCTTTTGTGGGCGTGCTGCTGTGGTCGTGGATTTCATTCATGAATCCGCACCGGGAAGTCTGGGGCTTTGCCACCAACCAGCCCTGGGCGCTCCTGGTGTTTGGCGCAACGATCATCGGCTGCCTGCTGGCGCGCGAGCCCAAGCGTTTCGAATGGAACGCCGCGACCATAACTCTGGTTGTCATGATGGGGGTGTTCACGCTGACCTCCCTGTTCACCTTGGCACCGGCCGCGGCTACCTGGGACAAATGGGACCGGACTTTCAAGATCGTGCTTGGCGTGCTGCTCACCGCGAGCCTTCTCACCAGCCGTCGCCGTATCCATGCGCTGATCTGGGTGATGTGCATCTCGTTGGGGTATTACGGCGTGAAGGGCGGCATCTTTGCCATCATGACCGCCGGTTCCTACCGAACCTGGGGTCCACCCGACAGCATCATCGGCGACAACAACCACATCGCCACGGCGTTACTCGTTGCGGTACCGTTAATGAATTATCTGCGGCTGCAATCGAAGCATCGCATCGTACGTCTGCTGATACTTGCAGCGATGACGCTGACCACCCTGGCGGCGCTGGCCAGCTATTCGCGCGGGGCGATGATCGCGGCGGCCGCCGCGGCGCTGCTGTTATGGTGGCGCAGCAACGGCAAGATTATCAGCGGCATGCTGATCGCCGGCTGCCTTGCGGCCGGCGTCAACTTCATGCCGCCGCAATGGGTCGACCGGATGAACTCCATTACGACCTATGAGGAAGACGCCTCGGCGACCACGCGCCTGAAGCTGTGGGAGGTCTCCTTCAAGTTCGCCGTCGCCCGACCACTGGCCGGCGCGGGCTTCCGTGGCCCCTACTCGCGCGAAGCGGTGGACACTGTCATGCCCGGCGGTCCCGCGCGCGCGGTGCACAGCATCTGGTTCGAGGTGATGGGGGAACACGGTTTTCTCGGCTTCGCGGTGTGGTTCATGCTGCTGCCGATCGGTGTTTATCACGCCATGCGCTTGAAACGACTGACGCGAGATCGACCGGACCTCGCATGGGCCGCCGACCTCGGTCGCATGGTGCCGGTTTCCATTCTCGCCTACGCCGCCGGCGGTACCTTCCTGTCGCTCGCCTATTGGGACTTTTTCTGGACGATTATCGTCATAACCGCGGCGACGCACGCGCTGGTGGTCAAGGAAGTGCGAGGCACGGCGCCGGTCGCCGCGACCGCACCGGTCGCGTGGCGCCGTCGTCCCGCTGCCGGCAACGCGTTGGCAAGGGTGCGCTGAACCATGGCCGCCCAGGACACGAAAGGGGATATTCCATGCAGGGAGCGTACTACCTCATCATGCTCTTCGGCATCGTCTGGGTCTGCATCTGGAGCGTCCTTCCGGAGGAGCAGATCAAACGCGGCTGGTGGCCCTTCAGCATGCGCGAGGCCGACGGCGACCGTGAACCAGGTGGCCGCGCCGGCGATGCGAATAGCGACGCCAGCGGCCGTTGGCGCAACCGGGTACGCAGCGGCAAGACTGCGCCTGCTGACGTTCAGCACCCTGTTCCCGAACGCGGCACAACCCAATCACGGCGTATTCGTGCGGAACCGGCTCCACCACCTCGTCGCCAGCGGCCGCGCTGAAAGCACTGTCCTCGCCCCGGTGCCTTGGTTTCCCGGCCGTACACCGCCGCGCAATGAGGTTCCGGCCGAAGAGCAGCAAGACGGCCTCGCCGTCCATCATCCGCGCTTCTTCGCGCCGCCCGGCATCGGGATGCTGACCAACCCGCTGACGCTCCATCACGCCGCCCGCGCCGCGTTGCGCCGCCTGCTTCGCGACGGGGTGAAGTTCGACGCCATCGACGCCCACTATTTGTATCCCGACGGCGTTGTGGCGGTCTGGCTCGGGCAGGAATTCGGCAAGCCGGTGGTGATCACCGCGCGGGG
>JBBSCP010000162.1:0-10088 GCA_038250135.1 Acetobacterales bacterium
CCCCCACCGCCGACGCAGGCGCCGCGGATCACCTCTACCTGCGGCTTCGGAAAGGCCGCCACGGCCTCCACGGCCGCGCGGATCGCGTCATTGCTCGCAGCACTCGCCTCAGCCGTGGCGTAGGCTCCCGCGAACTCCGTGGTATCGGCGCCACCGCCGAAATGCCCGCCAGCTCCTTCGATGCGCAGCACAGCCACGGAATCGTCCGCAGCGACTTCCGCGTCAGGAGGCGGAGTCCTGCGGTCGCAGTCAGAGCGTAGTGCGGCGCGTCGATTTGTCCGTACAAATTCCTTGTCTAGCCCGCCGGCCCGTGCTTGGCTCTAGCACCGAGTACGGCCGGACCGAGGAGAGACGGGCATGCAGCGACGCGATTTGATGCGGATGGCGGGTGGTCTTGCCCTGGCGGGCGCCGCCGTCGAGGTGGCCCAGGCGCAGACCCCGACGCGGTGGGACATCTCCATGCCCTGGGGGCCGACCGAGTTTCACACCGTCAACGCGCAGCGCTTCGCCACGGAAGTCCGCACCGCGACGAACGGCGCGATGCAGATGACGGTGCATTCCGGCGGCTCGCTCGGCGTGCGCGCGAACGAGACGGTGCGCGCGGTCGGCGACGGCGTCGTCCCGATGGCGGAATTCGCCGCATTCCAGAACGTCGGCGACCTCCCGCTACTGGGGATCGAGAGCATCCCCTTCCTCATCGCCAACTACGATGAGCTTGCCGTGATGCACTCCATCGTGCGCTCGGTGTGGGAGCGGGAGCTCGAACGTCGCAACCAACTGGTGCTCTACATCGTGCCCTGGCCGACGCAGAACTTCTACTTCAAGCGCCCCATCGCCAACGTCGCCGATCTGCGCGGCGTCCGCATGCGCACCTATGACCGCGTGACAGCCGACATGGTCACCCGCCTCGGCATGGTGCCGCAGCAGCTGACCAACCCCGATGTCGTGCCCGCGCTGGCCTCGGGCCGCGTCGATGCAGTGATGACCAGCGGCACCACGGCCGTGGCGCAGCGCTACTGGGAATTCCTCAAGCACACCTACACGACGAACCATTTGTGGGCGTCGAACCTGATGGTCGTGAACCTCGAATCCTGGCGTCGCCTGCCGGTCGCGACGCGCACGCAGATCCAGGACATCGCCAAGCGGCTTGAGCCGGAATTCTGGAACGTCTCGAAGGGCGAGCACACAACGCGTATGACTGAGCTGCGCTCGCACGGCATGACGGTGGACGAGCCCACGCCTGCACTGGTGCAGGCCATGCGCACGGCGACTGCCACCATGACGGACGAATTCATCCGCGCCAACGCCGCTGCCGCGCCGATCATCGAGGAGTTCCGTCGTCGCGTCGGCCGTAGCTGAGCGCGCTTCACTCGGTGGCGGTGGTGAGGCGCTCGACATGGCGCATCAACGCCGCGCCCGCACGGGCCCAGCATTGATGCCCATTAATCAGGATCGCGATGCTCAGGGCTTCCATGATCTGGCCCGGCGTCAACCCGGCGTGCAGCCCGGCTTCGGCATGCGCCAGCGCACCTTCCACATGCCCGGCTGCGACATCGAGCACGATGAAGATCAGCTCCTTGCTCGCCAAAGTCAGGTGGCCTTCTGGCGGCAGGCGATAGGCGGCTTTGCGCGCGGCGAGGTAGCCGGCAAAGGCCTCCGGCGCGTGCCGGCGCAGCAGCGCGACGCTCTCGGGCATGGAACCGATGGTGGCTTCGAAATGCGTATCGTGCTCGGCCATCCCGGCATCCCTCCCTGTCGCAAGGCAAGAACCCTCGCGCCGTCCGCCCCATCTTCGCAAGGCCACATCGCATGACAAGGCAAACCCGATGAGCAGTGTGGCCGAACGCCCGCCATCCCAGGGCGTGGTGGGCGCAATGCTGCGCGGGATCGACTCGCTCTGCACAGTCGGCGCCTGGGCCGCTGCCGTGGCCGCGGCGCTGCTGGCGCTGATCCTGGTCGTCGAGGTGATCGTCACCTCCTTCTTCGCCTGGTCGCAGCCCTGGGCTGTCGAATACGCGATCTACCTGCAGGGCGTGGTGTTGTTCTGCGGCGCTGGATGGACGCTGCGCCAAGGTGGGCACATCCGGGTGACAATCCTGCTGCAAAGCTTGCCTGCGGGCGCGGCGCGGCTGTTGGATTTGGCAGGATGCACCTTCGCCCTCGGCGTTCTCGGCTACGCAACCCACGCGCTGTGGCAACAATGGTTCCGCACCTACGCCTTCGGCTCAACCTCCTTTTACCCGATGAGCACACCCATCTGGATACCGCAGGGGATGGTAACGCTTGGCGTTACGCTGCTGATGCTCGCCTTCGGCGCGCGCCTTCTGCGCCTCGTGCTGCGGCAGCAGGTTGAAGCGACCAGCGAGGGCATCGGCGGCGGAGGGCATGAGTGATGGCGGGCCCCGTCATGCTCGTTCTCGGCATGCTGGTCGTCACCCTTGCAGGTGGCGTCTGGGTGGGCATCGGGCTGATGTCGATCGGCGTCGCGGCGCTCGAGATCTTCCGCGACATGCGCGTGGACCGATTCCTCGCCAGCGACATCTGGTCGAGCGTCACAGCGGTGGAGCTCATCACGCTGCCGCTGTTCATCATGATGGGCGAGATCCTGTTCCACACGCGCCTGAGCGAGAATCTGTTCCGCGGCCTGTCACCCTGGACGCGGCGCCTGCCCGGGCGGCTGGTGCATGTGAATGTCATGGGCTGCACGCTGTTCGCCGCAGTCTCCGGCAGCAGCGCAGCCACCACCGCGACCGTCGGGCGCATCACGTTGCAGGAGCTGCTCTCGCGCGGCTATGACCGGCGCCTCGCCGTCGGCTCGCTGGCAGGCGCGGGGACGCTCGGCTTTCTCATCCCGCCGTCAATTCCCATGATCGTCTATGGCGTCGTAGCCGATGTCTCGATCCTTGAGCTGTTCATGGCCGGCATCGTGCCGGGGCTCGGGCTCGCCGCGATGTTCATGGGTTACATCGCGTTTCGCGCGTGGCGCGACCCGTCGCTGGTGCCACCGCTGGAGCCCGCCATTCCTCGCAGCGAGGCGGTGCTCGCGCTGGGACAGCTCGCGCCGATCGTCTTCCTCATTCTGTTCGTGATGGGCAGCCTCTATTTCGGCTTCGCAAGCATCACTGAGGCCGCGGCCATCGGCGTGCTCGGCGCGCTGATCGTCGCCGTCGGCCAGCGAGCGTTGACGCTGGCGGGGGTGTGGCAGGCGCTGATGGGCACGGTGCGCACCTGCTCCATGATCGGATTGATCCTGGTGGGCGCGCTGTTCCTATCGAAGGCGATGGCACGGCTTGGCCTGCCCGCCGAGATCGCCGGTGCGATCGACTCATGGGGGCTGCATCCCTGGATGTTGATTCTGGTGCTGCTGCTGTTCTACCTGGCGCTGGGCTGCGTGCTGGACGGTCTATCCGCCATCGTCATGACGCTGCCGGTGACTCTGCCGCTGGTCGTCGCGGCAGGCTTCGATCCCATCTGGTTCGGCGTGTTCCTGATCATCACCATCGAGATGGCGCAGATCACGCCGCCAGTCGGCTTCAACCTGTTCGTCATCCAGGGGCTGACAAAGGAGGGGATCTTCAAGATCGCCGGCTATGCCTGGCCTTTCTGCGTCATCTTGATGTTCTTCACCGCATTGGTCACGGTGTTTCCGGAGATCGTGACGGCACTGCCGAGATCCATGCGCGGATGACGAGGACTGCCGCCGCCGCAATTCGCCGGCATGGTCTGTGGCTGATCGCCCTCGGCGCCGGGCTGGGGATATTGTTGCCGGCTCTTGCGGCGACGATGCGGCCCTGGCTGCTGGCGATCTCCATCGCCACGATGTTGATGGCGTTGCTGCGCATCGAACCCAGAGCCTTCGGCGAGGTGCTGCGTCGGCCCAGGATCGCCCTGCTCATCCTGGGCTGGGTCACCTTCGGCGTACCAACGCTGATCTGGCTGCTCCTCGCGCCTCTGCTGCCGGGAGGCTCAACCTGGCTCGCAGCGGCGGTGTTGATCGGCGCGACACCGTCGTTGATGTCGGCCGCGGCCTTCGCGCTGCTAATGGGCGCGGATGCGGCGCTGCTGACGGTGGTCGCCATTCCGTCCAACCTACTCGCGCCGCTGTGGCTGCCGAGTGTCGCCGTGCTGCTAGGCGTGGGTGCCCAGGTCGAGCCCTGGGCAATGGGCCAGCGGCTGGCGCTGCTCGTGGGCACCAGCTTCGCAGGCGCGGCGCTGGTCATCTGGGCCATCGGCCGGCCAGGGCTTCGCGCGCAGGCGCCGAACATCGATACGATGCTTGTCGGGCTGGTCACGATCTCCGCGATTCCCTGCATGGATGGTGTGGGCACCGCTCTGGCCCTGCGGCCGCTGGACTTCGTCGCCATGTTCGGCTTCGTCCTGCTGCTCAACATCGGGCTGCAGATCATGGGCTACCTGGTGTTCCGGGCGGCGCCGCGCCGCGATGCGCTTTCCGCGGCGCTGGTCTCGGGCACGCGCAACAACGTGCTGCTGCTGGCCGCCATCGGTCCGCCAGGGGAGAGCGACCTCGGGCTCATGATCGCCGCCGCGCAGCTCGCGCTGTTCGTGGCACCGGCGCTGGTGGCGCCGAGCTACCTCCGGCTACGCCGTCCCCTCGGTTGAGGCAGCCGCGCGGCCGAGTTACAGATTTGTCCGGACGAAGGAAGGAAACTCGCATGGTCCAGACCCACAATGAGGTTGCGCCGCAGCGCTTCCGTGAGAGCTTCGGGCGCTACTTCGAGGATTTCACGGTCGGCGACATCTACGAACACCGCCCGAACCGCACCATCACCGAGACCGAGAACACCTGGTTCACGCTACTCACGATGAACCAGCACCCGATGCATTTCGATGCGGAATACGCGAAGCATAGCGAGTTCGGGCGCTGCATCATCTGCTCCCCCTTCACCGTCGCATTGCTGGTGGGCATGAGTGTCTCCGACGTGTCGCAGAAGGCGATCGCCAATCTCGGCTGGAAGGAGATCAAACTCACCTTTCCGCTCTTTGCCGGCGATACGCTACGGGGCGAAAGCGAGGCTCTGGACAAACGCGAATCGAAATCCCGCCCGCATGCCGGCATCGTCGGCGTGCGCACGCGAGGCTACAATCAGGACGGGCGGATGGTCTGCGAGTTCGACCGCACGATGCTGATCGCCAAACGAGGCTTCGGCCTTGAGCAGAAGGCCGGCTATTGAGGCTCAAGTGAGGCTCAAGAACCGCCGAGCGCCACCGTCAGCCGCCGCGCCGCTGTTCGCACCGCTTCGGCCATCTCAGCACGTCGGGCAGGTGGCTCGGCCGGCAGATAGGCGACGCTGAGCGCGGCAACGCATTGCCCTTCCGGCCCGAAGGCTGGCGCTGCCACGGCGTGCACGCCATCGATGAACTCTGCCTCGTCGGTGGCAAGTCCCTCGCGCCGCACGGCTTCGAATACAGCGGCGAGTTTCTTTGGATCAATGATGGTCCGCGGCGTTGCCCGCGGCAGCTTGCCGCGCAGCAGCTTGCGGCGCGCAGCCTCCGGCAGATGGGCCGCCAGAACCTTGCTTGCCGCGCCAGCATGCAGCGGAAATCGTCGGCCGATCTGAGTCGTCACCGAATAGACGCCAGGCCCGGCCGACACCGCAACGACCATCGCCGCATCGCCCTCCAGCACCGAAAGCTTCGCCGTGGCCCGTGCCTCGGCAGCAAGTTGCGCCAGAATTGGCGCAGCGAGCGTGGTGAGGTCCGCCCCCCGCTCCACGCCGCGCGCGAATACCAGCAGCCGTGGCCCTGGCGAATAGCAGCCGGCGGCATCGCGCCGCGCCACGCCATGCGCCTCGAAGGAATTGAGGATGCGGTAGACCGTGCTGCGGGGCACAGCGAGTTGCGCCGACAGGTCACGAATGGTTGCCGGGCCCGCTCCAGAACACAGCAGATCGAGTAGTTGTATCGCCCGATCGACGGCGGGGATTCGGTGGTCGGACATACAGGTTCCGTGGCCGTTGACGCAGCGCCAGAAAACTAGTTTATGTATTCAGTATGTAATGTCAAGTTCAAATATGAATAAGCGATGGAGGATGAAAATGTCGCTCACACGCCGTGCCGTCATCGGCACTGCCACGCTGCTTGGCGCGCCCACCACTGCCCGCGCCCAGGCCTGGCCGACGCGGCCCATCAGCTTCGTCAGCGGCGCGCCGCCCGGCGGCACGGTGGACCTCGTCGCCCGCACGGTGGCGGGGGCGCTGGCACCGCGGCTCGGCCAGCCCGTCGTGGTCGATGTTCGGCCCGGGGCTTCCTTCAACATCTCGGTCCAGCACGTGCTGCGGCAGCCGGCGGATGGCTACACGCTGGGCCTCGCGCCGATCACCATGGTCACCAACCCTTCGCTGATGAGTGTGGGCTACGATCCGCTCGCGGACATCGTGCCGGTCGCACAGATGAGCGCCGTGGCCGTTGTGATTGTTGTTGGCGCCAATACGCCTTATCGCACGTTGGGCGAGATGGTGGCCTTCGCGCGCGCGCACCCCGAGAGACTGACGCTCGGCCATGGCGGGCACGGCACCTCGGGCTTCCTCGCCGCGCAGCTTTTCGCGCGCGAAGCCGGGTTTCGCTACCTGCCGGTTCCCTTCAGCGGCAGCGCGCCGATGATTCCGCTCATGATGGGCGGGCAGCTCGATGGCACCTTCGTGCCGGTCGATGGCGCGCTGCTCGGCCAGCTTGCCGCGCAGCAATTGCGCGCGCTCGCCGTGATGCAGCCGAACCGCCTGCCGCAACTCCCGGATGTACCGACTACACGCGAGTCGGGCTTCGGACCGAGCGTGGACTTCCGTTCCTGGCATGGCACTTTCGTACGCGCCGGCACGCCGCGACCGATCGTCGAGCGCTATTTCGCCGAAGTGACGGCGGTGATGCGCGACCCTGCCGTGCAGGCCCGCCTGGCCACCGCCGGCATCGAGGCCGCGCCTTCGGCCAGCGTCGCGGATTTCGAGGCGTTCTACCGTGGCGAATTGCAGCGCTGGGCCACGCTGATCCGCGCCTTCGGCATCCAGCCGAGCTGAGGGGAACGCCGCGTGCGCATCACCATGCTGCTGCCGCCGCATCCCGACCGACGCTGGGCGCTGGCGCTGCAGATGGGCGTCACGCACGCCATCACCAAATGCGCGCCCGAGCTTACCGGGGATGCACCACCTTGGCAGCCCGGGGTACTCTCCCGCGCACGGGATCGTTTCGCCACCGCCGGCTTCAAGCTGATCGGGCTGGAGGGCGACCAGTTCGACTACGGCCGTTTCAAGCTCGGCCTGCCCGGCGCAACGGAAGACATCGCGCGTTACGCCGCGATGGTGAGCGAAGCCGGTGCGCTCGGCATCACGCTCATCTGCCAGAACTTCATGTGCGGGACAGGATGGTTTCGCACCGAGAGTCATGCCGAGGGGCGCGGCGGTGCGCGCATCTCGCGCTTCGATGCTGCCGCGGCCGCTGCCCTGCCGCCCCTCGTTTCGCCGCCGATCGAGGCGGCACAGATCTGGCACAACCTCAAGACCTTCCTGCGCGGCGTGCTGCCGGCGGCGGAGCGCGCGGGCGTCACCATCGCACTGCATCCCGATGATCCACCGGTGCCGATGCTGCGCGGCGTGGCACGGGTGCTGACCTCCGCCACAGCGCTCGAGCGCGCTTGCAAGCTGGTGCCTTCCCCCGCGCTCGGCATGACCTTCTGCCAGGGCACTCTGGCCGCGGCGGGCGAGGATGTCGTGGCGCTTGTGCCGCGCTTCGCAAAGCTCATCCGCTTTGTCCATCTGCGCGACCTGCGCGGCACCGCCGACGCCTTTGAAGAGACCTTCCCAGATGAGGGCATCACCGACATGGCCGCGCTGTTCCGCGCCTATGCCGCCGCCGGGCTCAACGTGCCGATCCGGCCCGACCATGCGCCCACCATGGCAGGAGATGCGGCCGGCGATCTGCCGACGCAAGGTGGGGGAATCGCCATAGGCTACGAGGCCACTGGCATGGTCTACACCATGGGCTGGATACGCGGGCTGATGCGCGCGAACGGCCTAGCTTAAGGAGGAAACACGAAATGGTCGCCCGTCGCAGCCTGCTGGCCGCACCGCTTATCACCCTGACAGCGCCCGCGCGCGGGCAGACCTTCCCGACACGCCCGATCCGCTTGATCGTACCCTTCCCGCCTGGCGGCGTCAGTGACCTGATGGCGCGCCTGGTGGCCACGCATATGGAGCGTGCGCTCGGCCAACCCGTGGTGATTGATCCGCGTCCGGGCGCCGGCGGCAATCTTGCTCTCGATCTCGTCGCGAAGGCGGCGCCGGATGGCTACACGATCGGCGTCGGCACGGTCTCGGGCCTTGCCATCAACCGGCATCTTTATCGCAACCTTCCCTTCGATCCGGATCACGACATCGCCCCGCTGTCGCTCTTCGCGATCAACCCGAATATGATCCTCGTGCACCCCTCCGTGCCCGCCCGCACCATGCCGGAGCTCATCGGCTGGCTGCGCGCCAATCCGGGCACGGCCTTTGCGTCGGGCGGCGTCGGCACGAGCCAGCATCTGGCGGGTGAGCTGCTGTCGCAGGCCATCGGCGTGCCGCTCACGCATGTTGCCTATCGCGGCACCGCCGGCGCCATCGCCGATGTGCAGGCGGGGCGCGTGAAGCTGATGGTCGATGTCGTCGTCACCGGCTTGCAATTCGCACGTGAGGGCACGTTGCGTGGCATCGCCGTGACCACGCCGCAGCGCCTGCCGCAGGCGCCAGATCTGCCGACGGTGGCGGAGACGCTTCCGGGTTTCGAAGCGACCTCCTGGCTCGGCTTCGTCGCACCTGCGCGCGTGCCGGCACCGCTGCTCGACCAGCTCGCCGAGGTGATCGCCGCCGCCGCGCGGGACAGCGACATTGCGCGCCGCGTCGCCGATGGTGGCGCGGTTCCGCAGGGCAGCACACGCGCGGCCTTCACCAGCTTCATCCGCGCCGAGGCGGAACGATGGCGCCCCGCGGTGCGGGCTTCCGGCGCCACAGTCGAATAGGGCATGAGATGAGCATTGCCAGCGCCGCCACCGTCACCACGCTGCTGTTGAAGAACCATGGCATCCGCAACGCCGCGGTGCGCGGCCTGCGCGCCAATGATCCAGGCCTGTGCCGCTTCGCCGGGCCTGCCGTCACGCTGCGCTACCTGCCGGTGCGCGACGACCTGCTGGCGGCGCAGAGCCTCTCCAATCCCCAGGCGCTGATGCATCGCCTGCTGGATCGCCTGAACCCGGGCGATGTGCTGGTGATCGACGGCATGGCGCGTGACGATGCCGGCATCCTCGGCGATGTGATCTGCGCGCGCCTCAAGGCCGTCGGCGTGGCCGGCGTGGTCTGCGATGGCGCGATGCGCGACGTGGCGGAGATCGCAGCCTTCGGACTACCGATGTTCTGCCGCGCCGCCGCGCCGCCCCCTTCCTTCGTCGCGCTCATGCTCGCCGATATCGACCTGCCCATCGCCTGTGGCGGCGTCACCGTCTTTCCCGCCGACCAGGTGGTGGCGGATACGGATGGCGTCGCCATCTGCCCCGCGCACCTGGCCGAGGTCATTCTGCCCGCCGCGGCCGAGCAGGACCGTGTGGAGCGCTACGTCCGCGGCCGCGTGCTGAAGGGCGAGCGCCTCCTGGGCCTATATCCGCCGAACGAGACGGTGAACGCTGCCTATCGCGATTGGGTTGCGCGTGGCGAACCGGATTGAGGCCAGATCATCATCATCGAAGCCGATGGTGCCCATCCGCCGATCGTGATGGTGCAGAGGCCGACGCATCCCCACCTTGCGGGCAACGGCGTTCCGCCGCGCCCCATAAGGATACCGCCCATGTCGCAAGACAGCCTTCTGTTCAGGCCAACCACGCTCGGCTCCATCGCCCTCGCCAATCGCGTGGTGATGGCACCGATGACGCGCAACCGCTCGCCCGGCAACGTACCGAATGCGCTGAACGCCGAATACTATGCCCAGCGCGCCAGCGCCGGCCTGATCATCACCGAAGGCACCGCGCCGGAAGTCATGGGGCGTGGCTACATCGACATCCCCGGCCTCTACAACGACGCGCAGGTCGAAGGCTGGCGCGGCGTAGCGGC
>JBBSCP010000163.1:0-10073 GCA_038250135.1 Acetobacterales bacterium
GCGCCGGCGCATCTGCGGCATGGGGCCCTGGCATCGCGCCCTACGACACTGTCATGCAGGAGCCGATCGATGTCCCTTACCACTTCGCCGACCAACGACCTTCGCTTCAACGTGCAAGGTGCGCTTGGCGCGGCTGGCGGCCTGGTGGGCGCCGAGATATCGGCCTTCGATCCGGGCAGCGATCGGCTTTTCGTCACCTCCAGCAGCGGGCTGCAGGTCATCGACCTTTCCGACCCCACCGCCCCCAGCCTGATCGAATTGATCGACTTCACCACGCTCGGCTTCGCCACCACCGACATCACCTCGGTCGCGGTGAAGGGCGGGATCGTGGCCGTTGCGCTGCCGGCGGCGAACAAGGCGAACAATGGCCAGGTCGTGCTGCTCAACGCCAATGACGGCAGCCTGATCGACAGCGTCGAGGTCGGCGCACTGCCCGACATGGTGACCTTCACGCCCGACGGCACCAAGATCCTGGTCGCCAACGAGGCCGAGTTCCTGGCCGACGGCACCGCGGGTGGCGCCGGTTCCGTCTCGATCATCACGCTGGGTGGCGGCAGCCCGACGGTGGTGACCGCCGGCTTCGCCGGCTTCGACGGGCAGGAAGCCGCGCTGCGCGCCGCGGGCGTTCGGATCTTCGCCGGGCAATCCGTGTCGCTCGACGTCGAGCCCGAATATATTGCCATCTCCGCCGACGGCACGCAGGCCATGGTGACGCTGCAGGAGGCGAATGCGGTCGCCATCCTCGACATCGCCACCGCCACCTTCACCGACATCGTGCCGCTCGGTACCAAGGATTTCTCGGCGCTGCTCGCCGATTTCTCCGACCGCGACGGCCCCTCCAACGGCACGCTCACGAACCTCACCACCGGCAATCCGGTGGCTGGCCTGTACATGCCCGACGCGATCGACAGCTTCGAATCCGGTGGCGCCACCTTCTACGTCATCGCGAACGAAGGCGATGATCGCGACGACTTCCTCAACCCTGATGAGACGATCCGCCTCGGCAATGCGAGCTACGACCTCGACGACGCGACCTTCCCGGATGAGGCTGCGCTGAAGGCCAACGCCGATCTCGGGCGGCTCACCGTGTCGAACGCGCCGGGGCTGCGCGGCGACACGGACAATGACGGCGACATCGACCAGATCCTTGCCTATGGCGCGCGCTCCTTCTCGATCCTCGATGCCAGCGGCGCCATCGTGTTCGACAGCGCTGACATCATCGAGCGCATCGTCGTCAGCGAATTCCCCGCGCTGTTCAACGACACGCGCAGCGACAACAAGGGGCCGGAACCCGAGGGCATCGAGATCGCCACCATCGGCGGCAGCACCTATGCCTTCGTCGGGCTCGAGCGGTCCAACATAACGCTCGCCTTCGACATCACCGATCCCGACGCGGTCAGCTATGCCGGCGCGGCGCGCAATGCCGGCGATGTCAGTCCTGAGGGCCTGCTGTTCATCGCCGCCGAGGACAGCCCAACGGGCACGCCCCTGCTGGTCACCAGCAATGAAGTGAGCAACACCATCTCGGTCTTCAGCGTGACGCCGACCTTTCGCCTGCAATTGCTGCATTTTGCCGATGGCGAGGCCGGGCTGCTCGCCGCCGATACCGCGCCGAACCTGGCCGCGCTGGTCGATGCCTTCGACGACGATTTCGCCAATACGCTGATCCTGGCCGGCGGCGACAACTACATCCCCGGTCCCTTCTTTGCCGCCGGCACCGACCCCACCGTGGCGGCGACGCATAGCCGTGGCGACAATCCTGGCGCCGCCGACATCGAGATTCACAACCGCATCGGCGTGCAGGCCTCGACTATCGGCAACCATGAATTCGATTTCGGCACGCGCGTGTTCAGCGACATCGTCAATGACGCAGCCTTTCCCTATCTATCCGCGAACCTCGACTTTTCGGCCGATACCGACATATCGGCGCGTTACCTCGAGACGGTCGGCGTGAACGGCCTGGAAGACGCGGCGACGCTGGCGCGCCGTATCGTCCCCTCCGCCGTGGTAAATTCAGGCGGTGAACAAATTGGCCTGGTCGGCGCCACGACGCAGATCGTCGAGACCATCTCATCCACCGGCAATGTCGAGGTGAAGGGCTTCGCCGAGGGCACCGAGACCAACGACATGGTGCTGCTCGCGGCGCAGCTTCAGCCGGTGATCGACGAACTGATCGCTCAGGGCGTCAACAAGATCGTCGTCATGGCGCATCTGCAGCAGATCGCGCTGGAGCAGGAACTGGCGACGCTGCTGCGTGGTGTGGACATCATCCTGGCCGCCGGCTCCAACACCCGGCTCGGCGATGCCAATGACCAGGCGGTGCCCTTCCCCGGCCATGCCGCCGACTTCGCGAACACCTACCCCATCATCGCCACGGGCGCGGATGGCGGGACGACGCTGATCGTCAACACCGACAACGAATATACCTATCTCGGCCGCCTCGTGGTCGATTTCGATGACCAGGGCAGGATCATCGTCGAGAGCCTCGATGAGGACATCAACGGCGCCTACGCCTCCACCACCGCCAATGTCGCGGCCGCCTGGGGCGTGGCGGAGGCGGATCTCGCCACCACCGCCTTCGCTGAAGGCACCAAGGGCGAGCAGGTCGCCGACATCACCGAGGCCGTGCAGGCGGTGATCGCGGCGAAGGATGGCAATCTCTACGGCTTCACCGACGTCTACCTTGAGGGCGAGCGCAACCTGGTGCGCAACCAGGAGACCAACCTGGGCAACCTCAGCGCGGATGCCAACGCCCTCGCCGCGGCCGAGGCGCTGGCGGTTGGCACGCTCGTGGCTTCGCTCAAGAATGGCGGCGGCATCCGCACCGCGATCGGCTCGGTGGATGTGGTGAGCGGCGATAAGAACCCGCCGCTGGCAAACCCCGACGCCGGCAAGCCGGCGGGCGGCATCTCGCAGCTCGATGTCGAGAATTCGCTGCGGTTCAACAACCTGCTGATGGTGTTCGACACCAACGCGGCCGGTCTGAAGGCCATTCTCGAACACGGCGTCGCGGTGCTCGGCAACCAGGGCCGTTTCCCGCAGCTCGGCGGCATCGCCTTCAGCTTCGACCCGGACCTCGCCGCCGGCGCGCGCATCACCAGCATCGCCGCGATCAACGAGACCGGCACGGTGATCGCCCGCCTGGTCGAGGATGGCGTGGTCAGCGCGGACGCGCCTCCCCTAATCAGCGTGGTCACGCTGAACTTCCTGGCCAATGGCGGCGATGGCTATCCGATAAAGGCGAACGCCATCAATTTCCGCTATCTGCTGGCCGGTGGCGGCGTCAGCACCGCGGTGGACGAGGCGCTGGACTTCACCGCCACCGCCACTTTCGCCTCGGTGGGGATCACCTCTGCCCAGGTGCTGGGTGAGCAACTTGCGTTCGAGGACTTCGTCTCGACCCGCCACGGCACGCAGGCGACCGCCTTCGACGTGGCGGATACGGACCGGACGCTCGACACGCGCATCCAAAACCTGAACTTCCGCGCCGAAGATACGGTGCTGGACGGCCAGAACGTCTTTGCCGATGCCGGCGACAACAACGAGGTCGGCACCGCTGGCGACGATCGCATGTTCGGCGGCGCGGGGGCAGACACGCTCTCCGGCCAGGAAGGCGACGACCGCCTCACGGGCGGAAATGGCGGGGACGCGCTCCGCGGCGGCGCGGGCGGCGATCTTCTGCTGGGCAGCGCCGGCGACGACACCGTCTTCGGCGACGCCGGTCGCGACCGGCTCTATGGCCAGGCAGGCGACGACCTGCTGGAGGGCGGGCTGGGCGATGACTGGATTCTGGGCGGCGAGGGCGCCGACACGCTGGTCGGCGGCGCGGGCATCGATCGCCTCACTGGCGGCGCTGGCGCGGACATCTTCATCTTCGGCGCGCCGGGCCAGGGCCGCGATTTCCTCCGCGACTTTGACGCGGCAGATATCATCGCGGTGTCGGCCGCGGGCTTTGCCGGGCTGGTCGAGGGCGTGGCGCTGACCGGGGCGCAGTTCACCGTGGGCGTGGCGGCGAGCGGCAACGCGGCGCAGTTCATCTACAACACCGCCACGGGCCGCCTGCTGTGGGATGCAGATGGCACGGAGGTAGGCGAGGCGCAGACGCTGGCACTGCTGGTGCCCAATACCGCCCTGACCCTGGCGGACATCATCGTCATCGCCTGAAGCGGGACGGCGGGGCCGAACCGGCCCCGTCCTCCCTGCCCTCAGCGGAAGACGAGGTCGATGGTCTGGCAGGTATCCGTCGCCCGCGGCTCCTCACCGCGGCCGATGCGAATGTGGTTCACGCAATAACCCTGCGGCAGCCGCACTTCCAGGTGGCTCCCGCGTTGCCTGACGTTGCGTTGGCCGGGCCTGGTTGCCGCGCCGGGCGAGACCGTCAATGGATGAGGTCGAGGAAGGGCATGCCGGGTTCCGACACGTAGAAGATGACGAGGCGCAAGCGTTCGGTCGTGCTTCGATTGTAGCCCATCATGCGCACGCCGGGCGGTTCGACCATGGATTGCCCGGCGCGCACCACGATTGGTTCACGCCCCTGCAATTCCAGCGTGAAGGCGCCCTCCATCACATAGACCGTGACCGGGAAACGGTGCGTATGGAACACGGTTTCCTGGCCCGGATGGAACTCGGCCGTCATGACGGAAATCTGCTGCTGCTCGGTCCGTGGCATGCCGGGTAGGGTCTCGCTCAGCACCGGAGAGGGGCGGGCAGGTTGTTGCGCGGCGATGGGCCCAGCGAGAAGGGCGAAAGTCGCGGCGGCGAGGACGGTGGTCAAAGAAGGCGGGCGCATGCGAAACCCTTCATGTCAGGTACGTACCGATAACGTACCCCTTGAAGCCTAGCACCGCGTCAAGCGGACTCGGGCAGCAAACTCGTCACTGAAACACTATGTTGATCACGCGGCAGGTATCCGTGGCTCGCCGCTCCTCATTGCGGCCATCCATCCAGACGATGCGGATGTCGTTCAGGCAATCGCCCAGCGACAGGCGCACTTCGAGGTGCCGGCCTGGCGGCAGGATATCGGCGCCGAGCCGATCATCGCCCCAATGCGTGTCGCGGGCGGAGGAGACATAGACCTCGCGGATCGGGGCGCGACCATGGTTCACCAGGTTGAAGCTCGCATTTCCGCCAGCCGCCCCAGGGGTAGGGGATGGGGCGGCGGGGGCGCCGCTGCCGAAGGCGATCTCGGCGACGGCGCAGGTGTTCTGGTTGCGCCGTTCCTCGTTCCGCCCGTCGGCATAGACCACGCGGACATCGTGCTGGCAGCCCGCCGCGGCGGCGAGGCGCACCGGAAAGCTGCGGCCATCGGCCAGCGTCTCATTGCCCAGCAGGTCGCGGCCCCAGAACTGCTCCCGCGTTGCGGAGACATAGATCTCGTTGATCACCTGGCCGCTGCGGTTCACCAGGTTGAAGGAAGGATCGCCCGATTGCGCCTCGGCCGGCGGTGCCCAAAGGGGCAGGAACGCGAGCAGGGCGGCAAGGATCGGCAGCAACAGGCGCAGGCGCATGAAGAACATTCCCGGATCAGGCGGTGAGGCTAACGCGCCGAGGGGTATTTGCTCAACATCTGCCAACCAGGCTGCGCGGCGCCATGCCTGCGGCGACGGGCGTGGCGGACCAACCGGCCACCGCCTCCAGCGCGCCCCGGCTGAGGAGATCGAGCCGCCCCTTCTGCAGGCTCGCCACGCCATCACGGCGCAGCGCGGCCAGCGCCCGGTTCACATGCTCCACCGACAGGCCAAGCGCATCGGCCAGATGCGCCTGTTTGAGCGGCAGCGCCGCGCCGCGCGGGTCGGCGCCGCCGCGCCGCGTAAGGCGCGCGTGCAACTCGAGCAGCAGATGCGCCACCCGCCCCGCCGCATCGCGCCGGCCGAGGCTGGTGAGGCGCTCTCGCAGCCGCGCGCGATCGCGCGCCAGCCCATCGGCATAGGCCATGGCAAGGCCGAACTCGCGCCCCATGAATTCACCCAGCCGATCGCGGGAGAGGACGCAGAGGGAGGCATCGGTCAGCGCCTCCACCTCCGCGCCATCCTCGGCGCGTTCGATGAGGTCGCCGGGCAAGTGGAAGTCGAGAATCTGCCGCCGGCCATCCGGCGTCGCGGTCCAGGAGAAGGCCCAGCCTGCGTAGAGGGTGAATACGCTGTCGCGGATCGCCTCCCCGGCGCGGACCAGCCGCACGCTGGTGCGGATACGCGCGACCTCGGAAAGGCGCGCCTGTGGCACGACGCGGAACAGCGCGAAGGGCCGGACGGCGCAGGCCGCGCAGGCGCCGGGCAAGGGGGTCAGGCCGTTCGATCGCGACATCCGCTTTGGGTCCCCGACCGGAGGGTCGTATCGTCGGTCCTCCCGCTGCCGGAGGGTACAGGCTTTCGCCCCGGCAAGAACAGGCGCGCCCGGTTCATCTTCCGGTCATGCGGGCCGCATGCGAAACTGCAGCGGTCCAGTTTAGGGAAACGCTGCCATGTCCGGATTCGCCTCTGCCAATGATATGGCCGAGAAAACCGTCTCCTTCGACGAACTCGCCCCCGGGCTGTTCGCCTATACCGCCGAGGGCGATCCGAATTCCGGCGTGATCGTGGGCGAGGACGGCGTGGTGGTGGTGGATGCGCAGGCCACGCCGGCGATGGCGCAGGACGTCATCCGCCGCGTCGCCGGCGTTACCGACAAGCGCGTGACGCAGGTGGTGCTGACGCATTACCACGCGGTGCGGGTGCTCGGCGCCAGCGGCTATGGCAACCCCACCGTCATCGCCAGCGAGGCCACGCGGGACCTGATCGTCGAGCGCGGCGCGCAGGACATGGACAGCGAGATCGGCCGTTTCCCTCGGTTGTTTCGCGGCCAAGAGAGCATTCCCGGCCTCACCTGGCCGACCCATACCTTCGACAAGCGCATGTCGCTTTGGGCCGGGCAGCGGGAGGCGCAGGTGATCCATGTCGGGCGCAGCCACACCGCGGGCGACACGGTGGTGTGGCTGCCGCAGGAGAAGGTGCTGTTCGCCGGCGACACGGTGGAATTCGGCGCCACGCCCTATTGCGGCGACGCGCATTTTTCCCAGTGGTCGGCGACGCTGGATGTCGTGGCCGCGCTGGGCGCCGAACGCATGGTGCCCGGCCGTGGCCGCGCCTTGATGACCAGGGGCGATTGCGCCGAGGCGATCGAGGGCACCCGCGCCTTCACCACCGATCTGTTCACCCGCGTGCAGGCCGGCGTGGCGAAGGGCTGGGCGCTCAAGGATGTCTATGACGACGCCATGGATTTCATGCGGCCGAAATACGGGGCCTGGGTGATCTTCGAACACTGCATGCCCTTCAACGTGACGCGCGCCTTCGACGAGGCCGGCGGCCTGTCCCACCCGCGCATCTGGACCGCCGAGCGCGATGTGGCGATGTGGCAGGCGCTGGAACACGGCACGGCGATGAAAAGCGCCGAGGTGCATGGCTGAGCGTGGTGATGGCAAAGCCTGCCAATATTCTTGACCGGCTTCGCGCCCGCGCGATAGGCTCACCGCCATGGCCACGATGAACGTCTCGCTGCCCGATCCGATGAAAGCCTGGGTCGAGCGCCAGGCCGAGAGCGGCCACTACGGCAATGCCAGCGACTACATCCGCGACCTGATCCGCCGCGACCAGGAACGGCGCGCGGCGCTGGCCGCCTTGCAGACCGCCATCACCGAGGGCGTCGAGAGCGGCCCGCCGCAGCCCCTCGACACCGCCGCCTTCAAGCGCCGCATGCGCGAGAGGCATGGCGCCCGCTGAGCCGGACGCCTATCGGCTGACGCCGCGCGCGCTGGCCGATCTCGACGACATCTGGCGCCATTCGGCCGAGACCTGGTCGGTGGCGCAGGCGGATCGCCAGTGGATGCGCTGGCGGCTGTCTTCGCCCTGATCGCCGCAATGCCCGGCCTCCCCCGCGAACGCCCGGATTTTCGCCCGCCGGTGCGCATCCATGCGCATGAGGGGCATCTGCTGATCGACTGGCTGGTCGAGGGGCAGGTGGTGATCCTGCGCCTGCTCGGCGGCGCGCAGGATTGGCTGGCGATCCTGCGGGCGGCGGAGGTGCATGGCTGAGCGCGGCTCAGCCGCCCAGCGCGGCGAGGCGGCGCTCAAGCTCCGCCGGCATTCCGGCATCCACCGGCGCCAGCCGCCCGCTTGCGGCAAGACCGCGCGCGATCCCGAGGGCGCGTGTCAGCCAAGCCTGCGCTTCCTGCGGCGCGGCCTCCGACAGCTTCACGCAGGACACGATCAGGTCGCGCTGCCAATCGGCATTGCCAGGGTCGGCGCTGGCGAGGCGCTCGCGGATGGCGAACGCGTCGCGGTAGCTGCGGAGCGCGGCGGCGAGGTCGCCCTGCGTGCGTTGCACGTCGCCGATCTTGTTGTGGCTGACGGAGAGGTCGCGCTGCCATCCGGCGTTGCCCGGGTCGGCGCTGGCGAGGCGCTCGGCGATGGCAAAGGCATGGCGGTAGCTGCGGAGCGCGGCGCCGAGGTCGCCCTGCGCGCTCTGCACGTTGCCGATCCTGTTGTGGCTGACGGAGAGGTCGCGCTGCCATACGGCGTTGCCCGGGTCGGCGCTGGCGAGGCGCTCGCGGATGGCGAGGGCGTCGCGGTAGCTGCGGAGCGCGGCGGCGAGGTCGCCCTGCGCGCTCTGCACATCGCCGATCTTCTCGTGGCTGACGGAGAGGTCGCGCTGCCATTCGGCGTTGCCCGGGTCGGCGCTGGCGAGGCGCTCGGCGATGGTGCGGGCGTCGCGGTAGCTGCGGAGCGCGGCGGCGAGGTCGCCCTGTGCGGTCTGCACATCGCCAATACGATTATGCACGGCGCCTTCATCGCGACCGTCAGGTTCGATTCGTTTCGCCGCCGTCAGCGCCCCGCGAAAGGCCGTGAGTGCCCCCGTGAGATTGCCCGTCGTGCCTTCAGGTCACCCAGTTCTATCCACTTCCACACCGCGTCGGGCGCCAGGTCCAGCAACTGCCGCAACGTCGCCTTCGCCGCCGCGTGGTCATAAGTCAGGCGCTCGATCGCCGCCTTCTCGGCCAGCAGCGGCAGCATGCGCAGGCGGCGGGACACTTCCTCTTCCCGGCGCGCGGCCTCCTCCTTGTCCAGCTTGGCCGTCAGGCCCGCCAGCGCGCCAGCGGCGTCGAACCGGCCGAGCTTGTCGCGCGCGGCGCCGATGGCCGCGGTGATGTCCGCGCCGTCATTGGAGGGCGCCAGAGGTTCCGCTGCGCGCGCTCGCGCCGCCATCACGAAATCCCGTAGCTTTGCCGGGATGTCCGCGACCGGCGTTCCCGCCGCGCCGATCGTCTCCAGCACCTCCGCAAGCTTCGCAGGGTCCAGATGTTCCGCCGCGGCCACCGGCGCGGCGACAAGCCGCTCCACATGCCGCCGGATCACCGTTGCCGGGATAACACAAGCTTCCTGCAGCGAACTCTTCCGGTCATTCGCGCCAAATTCGGAAAGGCTCAGGATCGCGGCCAGTTGCTGCCCGCCGCGCTTGAAGATTGGCGAGCCGCTGGACCCGCGCACGAACCAGTAGCCTTGGAGCCCCGCACCCGTGAATTGCCGCCGCTCATCCGGGCCAAGCCGATCGTCCAGCTCACCCTTCACCGTGACTTCCTGCCACGGATTGTCGCCACCCTCGTGCGGCCGCTCCACCATGGCCTGCGCTTCCGCCGCGCCAGTTTCGAATTGGTGGTGCATGGCAAGTTGCAGCGCGAAAACGCCCTTCGGGAACATTTTCGGCCGCAGTAGCACGAGATCGGGCGAGGGGCCGGTGGCGGAATGGCAGGCATCGGCGAGCGTCAGGCCACATCGCGCCGGCTGCCCGCCCTCCCAGGCGCGCGGGAACTCGGCCTCCGCTGTGCTTCCTTCGGCCGTCGCGTCGGCCCACACATGCCGGCATGTAGCAATGAACCCACCCTCGATCAGCACGCCACAGCCGATAAAGCCCGTGCGCGCCCCGCTGGCGTGAATTAGGATGAGAGCAGAGTCAGTCATTACGCGCAGGAGAAACCAATGCCGCCACAGATGCAAGTCCAACTGTCGGACGGGCGCCGGCTGTATCTAGGTGGCACCGGCACC
>JBBSCP010000164.1:0-10062 GCA_038250135.1 Acetobacterales bacterium
CCCATCAGCACCGCCGCCAGCGGCAGCGCCCAGACCAGCCCGGCCGCCGTGAACAACAGCGCGACGCAGGAGACCAGCGCACCCGCCTGGAGCATCCGCGCCGGCCCGAACCGCGCCACCAGCGGCGTGCCGAACAGCAGGAACAGGATCGCCCCCAGCGTATTAAGCGAGGAGAAATTGCCGACCATTTGCGGCGGCAGGCCAAGCTCGGCCGTCATCAGGGGCGCCACCACCGGCACGGCCTGGCTCAGGAAGGTGCCGATGGTCTGCATCAGTAGGGTCGCACTCAGGGCAGCGACCCAAGGTTGCCGCATGGCCTTCGGGCTCAGCGCCTCAGCCGGATGTCGAGCCCCGCCTTGATCCAGCGCGCCTCGATGCTGTCGAGGTCATGATTGCCGGAGGGCCGCGCCTTCGAAGGCTGGTCGCGCAGCCCCGGCGCGCGGTCGCGCTGCCAGATGTCGTAGAGCCGGCGCAGTTCCGCCAGCGGCTGCGCATGGTCATCGACGCGCAGCGAGATGTCCGGAAAATCCTCGCTCGTGGTGAGCACCAGCGCGGCCGATTGCCGCCCGCGCCGGTCGCCGCCCGCGGCCTCCCCGGCATCGAGCCCGGCCAGCAGCCGCTCGGCGAGGCTGAGGTCGGTGTTGGTGACGAAGGCGGCATAGGTGTCCGACAATACGGCGGGGCCAGCCAGCATGTTGCCGGCGAGGGAGACGTGGGCGGAGGTCACGTCGCCACACCACTCCACACAATGCTGCCCTGTGAAGGCGGCGCTACGGCCATGCCGGTCCACCGCATGGATCTGGCGCAAGCCGCGCCCTTCATCGCCGGCCAGCGCGCCCTCGATCGCCGCGGCCGGGGACAGGCCGCGCGCCAGGCCATCCAGCACCGCGGGGCCGAGGTAGCGGTTGGTCATGGATTGCGTGGAGACCGCGCCGACACCCGACCGCACGAAGGGGCAGGAGGCACCGACGGCGAAGGCGCAGGTCGTGACCGCCACCGCGAAGGCTCCGGTTTCGGGATCATGGGCAACGATCGACCAGGTCATGGGCAGGCGACTCCTGGAGAAGCCATAATACTACATGGCGCAGCGTGGTTATGTGCCAGGGTGGTCAAGTTCATTTTTATGAGCAATCCACACCCAGGGAGTGAAACGATGAAGCATCATTCGGGCCGCAGGCAGATTATTGCGGCCGGCGCCGCGCTGGCCGCGCCCGTGCTGGTGCCGGGCCTGGCCCGGGCGCAAGGCGCCTGGCCCGACCGGCCGATTCGCCTGATCGTGCCCTTCGGTGCCGGTGGCGCCATCGACACCCTGTCCCGCACCGTCGCTTCGCGCTTCCCGGAAGTGACGGGCGGGCAGACCCTGGTGGTGGAGAACCGCGCCGGTGCGGGCGGTACCATCGCGGGCCTCGCCGCCTCCCGCGAGCGGCCGGATGGGACGACGCTGATGATGGCCGATGTCGGCGCCAACGCCATCGGCAAGGAGCTCAACCCGAACCTCGCCTATGATCCGCCGACGGCCTTCACGCCGATCATCCATCTGGTGAGCTTGCCGGCCGTGCTGATGGCGCACCCCTCGGTGAGTGCCACCAACCTGCGCGAGGTGATCGACCAGGCGCGCGCCGCGCCGGACCGCTTCACCTATTCCTCGGCCGGCAACGGCAATGGCAGCCACCTGTTCATGGCGCTGTTCCTGAAGGAGGCCGGCATCCGCATGGTGCATGTGCCCTACCGCAGCGGCGCCGAGATGGTGACGGCGCTGATCCGCAACGACGCGCAGTTCGGCTTCCCCACCGTCTCCTCCGGCATCGGGCAGATCCGCCAGGGCAATGCCAAGGCGCTGGGCATCGGCACCAGCGCGGGCACGCCCCTGCTGCCGCAGACCCCCGCCGTTTCCACCGTATTGCCGGGCTTCGAGGTCGCGGTCTGGCACGGCATCGTCGCCCCTGCGGGCATGGACCCGGTGCTGGCGCTGCGCATCAACGAGGTGTTCGGCCGCATCGTCGCCTTGCCTGAGGTGAGGCAGCGCATCTTCGACACGCAGGCCGGCACGGTGGTGGGCGGCACGCCCGCCGACTTCGCCGCACATATCGCGCGCGAGGTCGCGCGCTGGACGCCGATCATCCGCGAGGGCGGGATCAGGAGCGAGTAAGGGGCGCTACGCCTTGCGCGCCAACAGACAAAAGGCCAGCGCGTAATCCGGCCCGGTCCGGCGGCCGAGGATGCGCGCGGCCTCGACGAATTCCGGGTCCTCCTCCAGCGGCGCCAGGGCGCTGGCGGCGCCGGGGAGGGCCCAGCCGGGCGAGAGGAAGATGCCGTCGCTGCGCATCACGGCCAGGCCCACGGCGCGCAGCATCCCGGTGAGTTCGCCCACCGAGAAGGTGCGCCCCGGCGGCGGCTGGCCGAGGCGGCGCAGCGCCCGCAGCGGCAGGCTCTCGCGGTTTGGCGCGGTCAGCATCAGCCGGCCGCCGCGCGCCAGCACGCGCGATGCTTCCGCCAGCGCCGCGGGCAGGTCCGCCAGCGCCTCGACCAGGTCGATCATCATCACCGTGTCGAAGCTTGCTTCGGCGAAGCTGAGCGCCGTGGCGTCCATGCGCTGGAAGCCTGCCTGGGGCTGCGCTGCGTGGCGGGCGCGCGCACGGGCGAGGGCCGCCTCATCGAGGTCGATGCCGGTCAGGCTCGCGGCACCGGCGAGGGAGCCGAAGCGCCCCGAACCACACCCCACATCCAGCACCGCCTGGCCGAGCGCGGGGGCGAGGTAGTCCTCCACCAGCCGGTCGAGCTCCTCCTGGAAGGCGCGTTCGCGCGCTGCACCGGGCATTCCGGTGGCGAGCCAGGGGCGGGAGGGCGCGCCTTCTGCCACCGGCAGCGCGGTGCGCGCCAGGGCAGGGGTCATGCCGGGCGCCGGTGCAGCTACCTCCATCGGCAATGCCTCGGCATTCACGTGGAAGGCGCGGACGTGGTCGCTGTCGGATACGTCGGTGAGCGCGGGCCCCGGCGCGGTGGCCCAGACGACGAAGACCGGGTTGGCGAAAACCGGTACGGCCTGGCTCGGCAGCAGGTCGAGGAAGGCGCGCGGCATAGCCCCCAGCTCGCCCTTATGGGTCACCACCCAATCGAAGGCGCGCGGCTCATTGGCGCGCGCGGCCAGGAAGCGCTGGGCGCGGGGGATCACCCAGCGGAACGGGTCCGGCGCCACCAGCCGATCGGCGGGGGCAAGGCGCGGGCGCAAAAATTCGGCGGTCTCGGCCCAGGCCTGGTCGTCATGCGGGAAGGACATGGGGCTCCTGAAGGCGTTCAAGCTGGTCGGCGAGGTCGAGGAAATCCCGCGCCACCACATCCCACGGCCCAGTGGCAGCGAGGTCCTTGGTCTGGCCAGGGCCATGCTCGGCCGGGCGTGCGATGAAGGCGGTACGCAGCCCCACTGTCCGCGCGGCGGCGAGGTCGCCGTTATGCGCCGCCACCATCATGCAGGCCCCGGGCGCAAGGCCGAGAATCTCGGCGGTGCGCAGATAGGCCTCGGGCTGCGGCTTATAGGCTTGCGCGACCTCGGCGCCGAGGATCGCGTCCCAGGGCAGGCCGGCGCGCTTGGCCATGTTGAGCAGCAGTGCCACATTGCCGTTGGAGAGCGGTGCGATGATGTGTCGTGCCTTCAGCCGTGTGAGCCCAGCCACGCTGTCCGGCCAGGGGTCCAGCCGATGCCAGGCGCGGGACAACGCATCGATTTCGACGGCGGGGATGCTTTCGGGCGCGGAACCGTACTCGGCCAGCACCGCAAGCAGGTTCTCCCGATGCAGGACGTCGAGTCGGGTGAAGGGGCGCGCGCCGCTGCGAATCGCCGCCATGGCGGGGTCGTAGCGCCGCCGCCAGGCATCGGCGAAGGCGTGGGCGTCGGCGGCGATCCCGTGCCGCGCCAGAAACGGCGCAGCCTCCCGCGCCACGCCGCTGCGCCAGTCGACGACCGTGCCGAAGACGTCGAACAGCAGGGCCTGCACCGGTGCCATCACCCATTCCCCAGCAGGAAGGCCACGCCGGCGCGCTCGGCGATGCCGCGAACCTCCTCGGCGAGCTTGGGCGGGATGGGAATGCCCTCGGCGAGGCGGGCCACGCGCTCCAGTCTTTCGAGGTCGCCCGGCACGAGCACCGGCTTGGCAGGATCGGCCGCCGGGGTGGCGCGCAGCACGCCCACCACCGCGTCGAGATCGGCCTCGAAGGCGCCGGGCTCGCGGAAGAAAGCAGGGTCGAGGGCGAGCATGAAATGGCCGATATTGTCGGGGTCCGAGGGTTTCTGCGTCAGGTTGCGGATCGGGCTGAAGCTGGCGCCGGCGAGCGTGCCGCCCAGGATATGCGCCATCAGCGCCAGGCCGTAGCCCTTGTGGCTGCCCATCTCCTCCGTGCCGCCAAGGGGCGAGATGCCGCCCTCCGGCCGGTCGAAGATTTGCGCGGCCGCCGCCACCGGCTCGGCCACCGGCGCGCCGGTGCCATCGAGCACCCAGCCCGGCGGGATCGGCTTGCCGCGCAGTGATCGCGCGCGGATTTTGTTCGCAGCCACCGTCGTGGTCGCCATGTCGAGCACCACGGCGGGGCTGGCCTGCCCCTTGGCGGCGAAGGCGATGGGGTTGGTGCCGAGCACCGGCATGGCGCCGCGCGTCGGCACCATGGCCAGGGTGCGCGTGCCGCTGGTCACAAAGCCGATACAGCCGGCCGCCGCCGCCTGGCTCACATACCAGCCCGCGGCGCCGAAATGGTGGCTGTTCACCACCGAGACCGCGCCGACCCCCGCCTGCTTCGCCTTTCGCACGGCAAGCCGCATGGCGAAGGCCGCGACAGGATGGCCGAGCCCGGCGCCGCCATCGACCAGCGCCATCGCCGGCCCCTCCCGCACCACGCGCGGCCGGGCGTCGAGCTTGACCTGGCCGGCATGGCGCATGCGCTCATAGCTCGCCAGCATGCCGATACCGTGGCTGTCCACGCCGGCGAGGTCGGTCTCGAGCATCACCTCGGCGGTTTCTGCCGCCAGATCCTCCGGCATCCCCCAGGCATCGAGGATCGCCAGGATCTGTGCCCGTACCATATCCGCGCTCGCCCGCATGCCTGCCTCCCGAAACTGTGACCAGGGGTCGCGCGGCCTGCCAACGGCGTCAACCCGTCGCCTATACGGTTCGATATAAAAACAATTGCCTCGGACGCCCCTGAGGGTATAGCGTGCCAAGGACGAGGGCCAGAATGACTCAGCAGGAGATCGACAAGCGAGCAGGAACCGGCACGATTCGGGTGGCATCCTCCCGGCGCGATCCCTTCCGCCACGGCGATCTGCCTCGACGCCCGAACTACCTGCCCGAGGAGGGAGGTGTGGGCAATTCCGACCTCTGGGCCATAGTGAAGGGCGTGATCGCCGTGTTGGCCTTCATCGCTGGAACCGCCTGGCTGCTGACGCCCTGAAATTGCTGCCACCTTCAATCGGCGGCGAAAGGTTGCGATGCCTGAGGACCAACCCCACGCCCAACGCCCGGACCATCCGCCACCAGAGCACCGCGTGGCAGGCCACCGCACGCACCTGCCCGACCCCTTTGTGCCGAGCCACGCGCCCGATCCGCCCGCCGACTCGCGCGAAGATACCGCCAGCGCCCGCGGGGGCCTGACGGCGGCCTTGCTGGGTGGGCTCATCGTACTGGGCCTGTGCATCGGCTTTGCGCTGATCTTCACTGATCTGTTTCGCTGAACCCGGCCGGTCGCGCGGCATGCGACGCCCGGGAAGATTTGCAACCGGGCCGAGCCTTCGCTATCCCCTTGCCATGAATACGGCCCGCCGCCCCCTTCTCGCCGCCGCCCTTTCCTTCATGGCACCTCCCTTGGTGAGCGCTGCCAAAGCCCAGGGCGTGCCGCTCGGCGCGCCGGCTGACGCCTCATCCGCCACTCTGCGGCTGCTCGACCGCCTGCGCCGGCTGGAGGAGGACGGGCTGGACCCGCGCCTTTACGAAATTCCCCCCGTGGAACAGGCCGCCATCGACCCGGCCGGATACCGCGCCGACCTGCTGCGCGCGACGCAACTCGCGCTCAGTGACCTGTTGCTTGGCCGGGTGCGGGACCTGCCCGGCCGCCCGGATCTGCGCCGGGATGCCAGACCGATCGGGCTCGATCGCTGGATGGCCGAGCTGATCGCCACCCCTGAGCCCGCTGCGGTGCTCGACCGCGCAGCGCTGCTGCCGCCTGGTGCCGAGGTCCTGAAGGCCGAGCTCGCCCGCCAAAAGGCGCTGCTGCGCGTGGCCCGAGTCGCGCCGATCCCGGGTGAATCGACCATCGAGCCCGGCAGTTTCGATGCCGTACGCATCCCCGCCTTGCGTGCGCGCCTGGCCGCCGAGGATGCAATGCTGGCGGCTGCGCCCGATGGAGGCACGCGTTACGACGCGCCGCTCGAAGCCGCGGTGAAGCGCTGGCAGCAATCGAGTGGGCTCGAGGTCGATGGCCGGGTCGGGCGCATCTCGCTCGCCCTGCTGAACCGCCCGCTATCGGCGCGGGTGGACCAGCTCCGCGTGGCGCTCGACTTGCTGCGCGCCAAGGCCGATCCGGGCGCCGAGCGCCGCATCGACGTGAACGTGCCCGATTTCCGCCTGAGCGTGACGGAAGGCGGGCGCGAACTCCTCGGCATGGCGGTGATCGTCGGCCGGCCGGACCGCGCCACACCCTTGCTCGCCGTGCGCATGACCACCATCCAGTTCAACCCGCCCTGGGGGGTGCCCGAGCGCAATGCGCGGGAAGATTTGCTGCCGCGCTTCCGCCGCGACCCCGAGGCCATGGCCGCGCGTGGCTTTCGCGTATTCGGCGTGGTCGATGGCCAGCGTATGGAGATCGACCCGCGCACGATCGACTGGTCGAGCCTGAACCGCGACCGCTTCCCCTACTTCATCCGCCAGGATGCGGGCGATTCCAACGCGCTCGGCCGTATCAAGTTCATCATGCCCAACAACGACGACATCTTCATGCACGACACGCCGGACCGGCATCTGTTCCGCCGCCCCGACCGCGCCTTCTCCTCGGGCTGCATCCGTCTTGAACGGCCGAACGATCTGATGGCGCTGTTGCTCGACGGCACCTCCGGCTGGGACCTGCCGCGCGCCCAGCGCGCCATCGAAAGCCGCACCACCGGCGCCGTCGGCCTGCGCCGCGTGCTGCCGGTTTTGCTGCGCTACAAGACGGTGATGGTGGAGGGCGGCCGGGTGCGCATCCGGCCGGACATCTACGAGCTCGATGCCGCCTATGCGCGCGCCATGGCCGCACCGGCACGCCAGCAGATGGCCGCCCTGCAGGCGGCGCGCTGATGGCCCGGCTTTTCGGCCATGCGGCAGCCTGCCCCTGCTGCCCCCCGGAGGCGGAGGTCGTGCTGCCGCGCCGCGGGCTGCTCGCCGCCGCTGTCGGCGTTGTCGCGGCCAGCCCGGCCCTGGCGCAGTCCGGCGTGCGGCGCCTCAACGTACGCCGGCAGGTGACTGACGACGCCTTCAGCGGCATTTATTTCCGCAATGGCCGCTACGATCGGGAGGCGCTGCGCCGGCTCGACTTCGTCTTCCGCGACCTCTCCGCCGCCGAGACGACGCCGATGGACCCGCGCCTGTTCGATGTGATGGCCGAGGTCGCCCGGCAGCTCGATGCCGACGAGCCCTTCCAGGTGATCAGCGGCTACCGCGCGCCAGAAACCAACGCCGCCAACGCCTCGCGGAGCCGCCGTGTCTCCCGCGTTTCGCTACATATGTCGGGCATGGCGGCGGATTGCCGGCTGCCAGGTCGGGTGGGCATCGGCCTCGCTCGCACGGCCGCGGACCTTCAGCTCGGCGGTGTCGGCCTGTATCGGCGCGACGGCTTCGTGCACCTCGATTGCGGCCCAGTCCGTCGCTGGTAAGCAGGTGTCTGGGTAAGCAGGTGTCTGGGTAAGCAGGTGTCTGGGTAAGCAGGTGTTTGGGCGATCAGGTTCTGATCGGCCGCTTGAAGGCGCGCACCGCCAGAATGGCGCCGCCCGCCGCCAGCATCGCCCCCGCGAGACCGGCCCAGGCAAGCCCGATGAAGGCTATCACCGCCCCGCCATAGGCCGCGCCCGCGCCCTGGCCCGCAAAGGTGACCGCGCCGTTCAGTGCCAGCGCCACGGCGCGATCCTGTGGTGCGAGGCCGATCAGCCGCGCCTGCACCAGCGGCGCCAGGGCGAACAGCGCGAATGAACTGCCGAAGACCAGCACGGCCAGGACGCCCGCATGCCACAAGGCAGCCTCCAGAATGAGCAGCACAGTGTAGCCGAGCAACGCGACCGCCAGCAGCGCGAACAGCAGCACCGGAATCCGTGCCCCCTTGTTCTGTCCTGCCAACCGCCCGCCAAAGGCGATTCCGGCCAGGCTGCCCACACCGATGAAGACCTGGATAGCGCCGATGCCGCTGCCTGCGATGCCACTCGCCGCGGTCACGATCGGGCCGAGATAGGCGGCAATGCAGAACAGCCCGGCAAAGCCCAGCAGACTGGTGCCGAGCACGCTCAGAATCTCGGGCTTGAGCGCAAGGCCGAGTGAGGCCGCACCCCCGCGATCCGTACTCGGCAGGCGCGGCAGACCAAAGCGTACGCCCAATGCCGCGAGGCCCGCCAGCAGGCCCGAGAACACGAAGCATGCCCGCCAGCCGAGCCACCCACCAAGCGCTGTGCCGAGTGGAATGCCAAGCGCGAAGGCAAAGGTCAGGCCCGACAGCACCAGAGCCAGCGCTCGGCCGCGCTGTTCGGCTGGCACGAGCAGCGCGGCCGCAACGCTCGGCAGCACCAGGGTTGCGGCGATGCCCGTGGCGACGCGCAGCCCGAGGGCGGTGGTGAAATCCGGCACGAATGCGGTCATCACGTTGCAGGCCGCGACCAGGCCGAGCCCGAGCGTCAGCACGAAGCGCCTCTCCCACCGGGCCGTCAGGGCGGCGATGATCGGGCCGAGCAACGCATAGGTCAGGGCATAGGCGGCCGCGAGTTGCCCGGCCGTGGCGATCGACACACCCAGATCGGCCGCCAGTGGTTCGAGCAGCCCGGTGAAAGAATAGGCGCCGGTGGCGGCAGCGAATTGTGCTGCCGTCAGTAGCCAGATCCGGCGGTCCATGGGCGCTCCTGCCTATCCTTGGGCAGATAGGGTGCCGGCGCCGTTTCTGTCAGCCCCGATGGGGTGCAGCCCAGGGCTCTGCGAACAGCAGACCTACCCGGCGCAGCGCCGCGCCGATTGCGATGCTGGCGGCAGCGGCAGCATAGGCCGGCCGCGGTTCGGCGTGGCGGAGCAGCAAGGCCAGCGCCTCGCGCCGCCGCGCCCGCTGGGCACAGGCAAGCGCCAGCAGCAGCGTCGGCTCCAGACCCACCAGACTTGGGCTGAGCCGGCAGCCGAGGGTCAGCGGGCGCTGGGCCAAAAGGGTGAGGAAGGCGTCCAAAGCCTCGGTGGCTGCCTCGGCGCCTTCGGTGGCCATCGTCTGGCGCAGCACCAGGGCACGCGGCCTGCCGTGATGCGTGGCCGCAGCCCACGCCCGTGCGGCGTCTATGACAAGGCGCTCGGGCGGCGGCAGGGCGTCGGCCTCGGTGAACTGCCAGGGCCAGTGGGGGAGGCCGGTAGTGGCCATGGCGGGACTCGCTCCGAAGGTGGCTTGCTCTAATAATGCAATTGAGAAGCGTTCGCAAATATTAATCTGGGTGGGGCTGCCGGACCATCGGCAGCGGCCCGGGTGGGAGAGGGTAGGGGTCCTGCTTGTCATCCGTCATATGTTCTTATTATGTTCTATGATGGAGGTGACCTGGTCAAGTCCATGAGAGAATCCATGATGGCCTGGCAAAACGATTTCATAGTTATCTTGCGCTTACGTCTCGTACTGCGCCCCATTACCCAGGAATTCGCACAACAAACTCCTGGCACCTTAACCAGCGTTTCACTATTCCCAACGCAGGCTTGGAACTTCCGAAGAGGAGGATCGCCCATGCGTGCCGTGGCTCTGCTGCTAGTGCTGGTACTCGCCGCCTGCGCTCGCCTGCCAGGTGACGCCGCGCGCGCCACCCCGGCAGCCGAGGTCGCG
>JBBSCP010000165.1:0-9934 GCA_038250135.1 Acetobacterales bacterium
CCGTATCCTGCTGAACCTCGGGCTCGATTCGCTGGTGGCGGCGCTTGCCCTGCCGATCGCGGTCTGGCTTGCCGCGACCGGCGCCAGGCCGACGGCGCTGTGGTGGGAGCTGGGGCTGCCGCTGGCGGCTGGGACGCTGGCACTGGGCGGGCTGCCCTTCGTCCTGCCGCGGCAATATTGGCGCTTCGCCTCCCTGCCCGACATGTTCGCCACCGGGATCGCCGCGGTGATCTCGGCGCTGCTGCTGACGCTGGCGCTGCATCTGGCGCAGGCTTGGCGCTCACCCAATCCGGGCTTTCCGATCATCCATGCGCTGGTGCTGGCGGCGATGCTGGCGGGCACGCGCATCGCCGCCCGGCTGCGCCACAGCGGCCGCGCCGGGCCGGCCAATGAGACCCCCGCGCAACCGGTGCTGCTGGTCGGCGCAGGCGATGCGGCGGATTTGTTCATCCGCGCCCTGCAACAGGAGCGCAGCCCGGCCTATCGCGTCGCCGGCATCCTCGCCCATCGCTCACGCCAGATGGGGCGGCGGCTGCACGGGCTGCCGATCCTCGGCACCGTCGAGGATGCGGGCCAGGTGCTGGAGACGCTACGTGAGGAAGGGCGCCTGCCCGCGCAGCTCATCCTGGCGGGGAGCGAGTTGCAGGGCGCGGCATTGCAATCGCTGCTCGACGCCGCCGACCGGCATGGCCTGCCGGTGAAGCGCGCGCCGCGCCCCACCAGCCTCGACCAGGCCAGCCGCCGCCCCGGCGAGCGCGCCGGCGCCGAAGCGCGCGTCACGCTGCGCGGCATCGAAATCGAGGATCTGCTCGACCGCCCGCAAGTGCCGCTCGACCGCGAGGGCATGGCCCGGCTTGTGCAGGGAAGGCGCGTGCTGGTGACCGGCGCGGGCGGCACGATCGGCGGCGAGCTCGCGCGACAGGTCGCGGCCCTCGGCCCGGCGAGCCTGACGCTGCTCGACCACGGCGAATTCGTTCTGTACGAGATCGACCTCGAACTGTGCGAGCGCCACCCGGAGGTGCCGCGCCGCGCCATGCTCGCCGATGTGCGCGACGCCGCGCGGATGAACCGCCTGATGGCGGAAATTCGCCCCGAGCTGGTGTTCCACGCCGCCGCGCTGAAACATGTGCCGATGGTGGAGAACGACCCGCTCGAAGGGCTGCTGACCAATGCGCTCGGCACCTGCGTCGTCGCCGACGCGGCGCGCGCGGCGGGTTGCGCGCTGATGGTCTTCATCTCGACCGACAAGGCGGTGAACCCGACCAGCGTGATGGGTGCCTCCAAGCGCCTCGCCGAGATGTATTGCCAGGCGCTGGATCGTGCCGCGCGCGCTGGCACAGGGATGCGGTTGGTCACGGTGCGCTTCGGCAATGTGCTGGGCTCGACCGGCTCGGTGGTACCGCTGTTCCGCCGGCAGCTGGAGCGCGGCGGGCCGCTCACCGTCACCCACCCCGACATGCGCCGCTACTTCATGACGGTGCGCGAGGCGGTGGGGCTGGTGCTGCAGGCGAGCGTCGTTGGCGCCGCGGACCGCGAGGATCAGCCGCCCGAATTGCGCGAGGGCGGAATCTTCGTGCTCGACATGGGCGAGCCGGTGAAGATCGTGGACCTCGCTCGGCGCATGATCCGCCTCGCCGGCTTCAAGCCCGAGGACGAGGTGGAAATCCGCTTCACCGGCCTCCGCCCGGGCGAGAAACTGTTCGAGGAATTGTTCCACGGCCAGGAACCGCCACAGCCAACCAACTTTCCCGGCCTGCTCGTCGCCGTGCCGCGCACCACCGACGCGGCCGAAATGCGCGCGGCCATCGCGGGCATCGCCGCCCTGGCGGAAGCGGGCGACCATGCGGGCGCCTTGGCGCGGCTCGGGGCGCTGGTGCCGGAATTCGCGCACGCGACGAATGCGGGGTAGCCGAGGGGGGCGCCTTGGAGAGGGCGTTGCCCCTATCGAGAAGCCCCCCGCGCTACTCCGTCTTCGGCAGCAATGCCGCGATCCGCATCAGCCCGTCGTCGCGCACGCCCATGGCGTGCAGGTGTTCCACCGTGTTCAGCAGGTAGTCGCGGTTCGCCCCCATCTGGCCGATGCCGCGCGCGATGGCGGCGGCGGCCTGTTCCGGGGCGAGGCGGCCTGCGAACAGCCGGCAGCCGCGGTTGGCGACGTAGGTGACGGCCGGCACGGCTTTCGCGTCGGGCAGGTCGAGCAGCTGAACCTTGAGGGTGCGGCGGTGATAGACCACCTCCGCCCCATCGGGCAGTTCGCGGTCGTCGAGGTAGCGCAGCACCTCGGCGGCGTGGTGTCCCGGCACGCGGAAGGCAACGCCCCGGCAGGCGCCGCCGCGGTCGAGGCCGAGCACCAGGCCGGGCTGCTCTGGCGTGCCGCGATAGCGGTGCGACCACAGGCAGAACCGCCGATGAAAGCCGCGCAGCAGGGCGGGGTGACCGCCGGCATGGGCAAAGCCCGGCCGCCAGATCAGCGAACCGTAGCCGAATACCCAGAGATTGCCGTCTGGCGCCAAAGGCAGCATGGCGCGTGCCTCAATTCCCCTCGGGCTGCGCCAGTCGGAAGGGGTGGGCGCGGTAGGTGCCGAGCACGCGCAGATCGGCCGAGAAATAGGCCAGCTCCTCCAGTGCGCGGGCCAAGGCGGGTTCGCCGGGGTGGCCATCGACGTCGGCCAGGAACTGTGTGGCGGTGAAGGCGCCGCCGACCATGTAGCTCTCGAGCTTGGTCATGTTCACGCCATTCGTCGCGAAGCCGCCCAGCGCCTTGTACAGGGCTGCGGGGATGTTGCGGACGCGGAAGACGAAGCTGGTGGCCCAGCCAGGGCCCTCGAAGGGGCCGGACAGGGGGGTCAGCGAGGTGACGTAGAAGCGCGTGGTGTTGTGCGCCGCGTCCTCGACATTGCGGCGCAGGATCTCGAGCCCGTAGATCTCGGCGGCGAGTTCGCTGGCGATGGCGGCGTCCTCGATGCCGCCGCGGGCCGCGATGATTTCTGCGGCGCCGGCTGTGTCGGCCTCGATCACCGGGGTCAGCTTGAGGTCGCGCAGCAGGTTCAGCACCTGGCCGAGCGCCACGGGGTGGCTGTGCGCGCGCTTGAGCGTGGCGATGGAAGCACCCTTGGGGGCCAGCAGGCAGTGCTCCACGCGCTCGAAATGCTCGGCCACCACCTGCAGGCCGGAATCGGGCAGCAGCCGGTGGATGTCCGGCACGCGACCGGCGAGCGAGTTCTCGCAGGGCAGCATGCCGAGCGTGGCGTGGCCTTCCCGCACCGCGTTGATTGCCGCTTCGAAGGAAGGGCAGGGCAGCGTTGTCCAGCCCGGATAGGCGTGCCGGCAGGCGAGGTCCGAATAGGCGCCGAGGACGCCCTGGAAGGCGATCACCCCCGGCCCCTTGATGGTGCTGGCTGTGGGGCTGGCGGCGGGGCTTTGCATGCGTCTGATCCTGGCCGAAACTAAGCTTTACGGCAGCGTGGCGGGTTGTCGTCGCCGGGCGGCGGCTTTATATCCGCGTTGGTTTTACGGCAGGCCAACGCCGGCGCAACCCTTCGGCAACCGCCTGTTAAGGCGAGTCGGACAGAATGGGGCGGTCGGTCTTCTTTGAAGGATGCTCTCCAGCATGAGCCTGGAACTCAACAAGGCTGCCTCCGCGGTCCTGATCGCCGGCATCGCCTTCATGGTGACTGGGTTGGTCGGCCAGGCGTTGGTCTCGCCGCCGCGCCTCTATGAATCCGCCATCTCGATTGGCGCGGCCCCGCAAGCAGCCGCCCCTGCCGCGGCACCTGTCGTCGCCGCGTTGGAGTCGGTTGGGCCACTGCTCGCCGCCGCCAACGCCGATACTGGCCGGCAGCTTGCGCAGCGCGCCTGCGCCGCGTGTCATAATTTCGTGCAGGGCGGGCCGAATGGCGTGGGCCCGAACCTCTGGGGCATCGTGAACGCTAACCACGCGCGCGTGGCCGGCTTCAACTACTCGGTGGCGAACCGCGCTTTGTCCGACAAGCCCTGGGATTATGAGGCGCTGAACGCCTTCATCGCGAAGCCCGCGACCGCCATGCCGGGCACCCGCATGGCCTATGCCGGCATGGCAAATATCGGCCAGCGCGCTGATGTCATTGCCTTCCTGCGCAGCCTGAACCAGAACCCGGTTCCGCTGCCCTGACCAGGACTCTCCTGAACAGAACTCTGAGGTGAGCAACCCGGCCGCCTTCCTCGGCATCGCGGAAGCGGCCGCCGACGCCGCAGGCGCAACCATTCGCCCGCTGTTCCGCTCGGCGCTCATCGTCGAGGCGAAGGGCGATGCCAGCCCCGTCACTGAGGCTGACCGCGCCGCCGAGCGCGCCATCCGCGCGCTGCTTGCCGACCGCCACCCGGACCACGGCGTGATCGGCGAGGAATATGGTACCGCCAATGCCGACGCCGAGTGGGTCTGGGTGCTGGACCCGATCGACGGCACGCGCGCGTTTGTCACGGGCCGACCGCTGTTCGGCACGCTGATCGGCCTGCTGCATCGCGGCCGCCCCGTGCTGGGGCTGATCGACCAGCCTGTAACCGGCGAGCGCTGGATCGGGCTTGCCGGCCAGCCGACGCGCTTTCGCTCCACCCTGGGCGGCACGCCGCGCTGCCGCCCCTGCCGGAGCCTCGCCGATGCCGAGCTTTCCTGCACCTCGCCCGACATGTTCGACGCGGACTCCGCGCCCCGCTTCGCCCGGGTGAAAAAAGCCGCTCGGCGGACCACCTGGGGCGGCGATTGCTACGCCTATGGCCTGCTGGCGCTGGGCCTCGTGGATGCGGTTGTCGATGCCACGATGAAGCCCTGGGACTGGGCGGCGCTGGTGCCAATCATCGAGGGCGCGGGCGGGCGCTGCACGGATTGGGCCGGCCGGCCTTTGCACCTGGAGGGCGACGGCACCGTGCTGGCCGTCGGCGACCCGTTACTTTTGCCGGAAGTGAGCGCGCTGCTCGCCAGATAACGGCAACAGGCGTTGCCGTGGCGGGGGGGAACCCCCAAAGTCTATCTCATGCGCCGTCGTGATCTCCTCAGCCTCTCCGCCGCCCTCGGCCTTGCGCCGGGCGCCCCGAACGCTTCGACCCCCGCGGGCGGCCCTGCCGCTGCGGGACAAGCGGTCCGCACCCATGCGTTGTCGCTGCTCGGCGAGCCCGCGCTGCCGGCTGATTTCGCCCATTTCCCCTGGGTGGACCCGACCGCGCCGAAGGGCGGCGAGATCGCGCTGACGGCGCTCGGCAGTTTCGACAGCTTCAACCAGTTCGTGCTGCGCGGCACTGCCGCCGTCGGCCTCAGCCTGATCTACGACACGCTGCTGAAGGAAAGCGGTGACGAGGCGAGCACCGAATACCCCTACCTCGCGCAATGGATCGACCTGCCGGCGGACCGCCTCGGCATCAGCTTCGAGCTCAACCCCGCGGCGCGCTGGCATGACGGCAAGCCTGTGACCGCCGCCGATGTGGTGTTCACCTTCAACACGCTGCGCGCCAATGGCCGGCCCTTCTACCGCTCCTATTGGGGCGACGTGACGGAAGTGGTGGCCGAGAGCGAACGCCGCGTCACCTTCCGATTCCGCAACAACGAGAATCGCGAACTTGGCTTGATCCTCGGCCAGATGCCGGTGCTGCCGGCGCATTGGTGGGAGGGGCGGGACTTCACGCGGCCGCTGCTGGATATCCCGCTCGGCTCCGGCCCCTATCGGCTGGAGCGATTCGAGGCCGGGCGCAGCCTGGTCTATCGCCGCGTGCCGGATTGGTGGGCGCGCGACATCCCGGCCATGAAGGGCACGCAGAATTTCGACGTGCAGCGCTTCGAGTATTTCCGCGACACCACCGTCGCACTCGAAGCCTTCAAGGCCGGGCAGATCGACTTCCGCACCGAGAACGTGGCGCGCGACTGGGCCACCGCCTACGACTTCCCCGCCGCGCGGCGGGGCCTCGTGAAGCGCGACGAAATCCGCCATGAATTGCCGACCGGCATGCAGGCCTTCGCCGTCAACCTCCGCCGCCCGCAATTCCAGGATGCGCGGGTGCGCCAGGCGCTCAACCAGGTGTTCGATTTCGAGTGGATGAACGCCAACCTGTTCTTTGGCGCCTATGCGCGAACGAATTCGTTTTTCTCGAACTCGGACCTCGCCTCCTCCGGCCTGCCTGCCGGGCGCGAGCTTGCGGTGCTCGAGAGCTTTCGCGGGCGCGTGCCGCCTGAAGTCTTCACCGAGGAATTCAAGCTGCCCGTCACCGATGGCAGCGGCAACAACCGCGACGGGCTGCGCCGTGCGCTGGCACTGTTCCAGGCCGCCGGCTGGCGCGTACAGGACCGCCGCCTGGTCAATGCGCGCAACCAGCGCTTCGAATTCGAGATCCTGCTGCAAGGCCCTACCTTCGAACGCATCGCCCTGCCCTATGTCCAGGCGCTGGAACGGCTTGGCATGAGCGTGCGCGTGCGCACCGTCGATCCGGCCCAATACCAGACGCGGATCGACAATTTTGATTTCGATATGACCGTGGACGTCATCGGGCAATCGCTCTCGCCCGGCAACGAGCAACGCGATTTCTGGACCTGCGCGAAAGCCAGCGAGAACGGCAGCCAGAACGTGGCCGGCATCTGCGATCCCGCGATCGACGAGATGGTGGAGCTCGTGATCAACGCGCCGGACCGCGAGGAGCTGGTCGCCCGCACCCGCGCCTTGGACCGCGTGCTGCTGTGGAACCACTTCGTGATTCCCCAATGGCACAACCGCACCTTCCGCGTCGCCTTCTGGGACAAGTTCGGCCGCCCGCCACGCAACCCACGCTTTGGCCTGGGCCTCGACACCTGGTGGATCGATACGGCACGCGAACGCGCGCTCGCCGAAGCACGGCGGACGCTGTAGTGGCGATGGCGCGCGTCTTGTGGCCGCAGGGAGGGCGCTGCCCTTCCCGCATCAATCCAGGCCACTAGTACCCCCATGGCCGCCTACCTCCTCCGTCGTCTGTTGCTCGTCGTGCCGACGTTGCTCGGCATCATCCTCATCAACTTCGCCGTGGTGCAGTTCGCGCCGGGCGGCCCGGTCGAGCAGATGCTGGCCGAGTTGCGCGGCGAAGGTCAGACGCTCGGGCGCCTTACTGGCGAAGGATCGGGGGAGGCCCGCGGCCCGGGCAGTTCCGGGCCGGGGGCGACGGCGGGCGAGGGTGCGGGCGGACCTGTGGGCGCCTATCGCGGCGCGCGTGGGCTCGATCCGGCCATCGTCGCCGAGATCGAGAAGTTGTTCGGCTTCGACAAGCCGGCGCATGTGCGGTTCAAGGAGATGATGGTGGGGTATCTCACCTTCGATTTCGGCCGCAGCCTGTTCCAGGATCGACCGGTGGTGCATCTGATCCTCGAGAAGATGCCGGTTTCCATCTCGCTCGGCCTGTGGTCCACGCTGATCATCTACCTGGTCTCGATCCCGCTTGGCATCCGCAAGGCGGTGCGCGATGGCTCGCGTTTTGATTTGTGGACGTCGGGCGTCGTGCTGGTGGGCTATGCGGTGCCGGGCTTTCTGTTCGCGATCCTGCTGGTGGTGTTGTTCGCGGGTGGGTCGTTCTTCCAGTGGTTTCCGCTGCGCGGGCTCGCGACCTCGGGCAGCGAGTTGTGGCCGTTCTGGGAGCGTGCGCTCGACTACGCCTGGCACATGGCGCTGCCGACGCTCGCACTGGTGATCGGCGGCTTTGCCGGGCTCACGATGCTGACGAAGAACAGCTTCCTCGATGAGGTCGGCAAGCAATACGTCGTCACCGCCAAGGCCAAGGGCAACAGCGAGACCGGCGTGCTCTACGGCCACGTCTTCCGCAACGCGATGCTGCTGATCATCGCGGGCTTCCCCGCCGCCTTCATCGGCATCCTGTTCACCGGCGCGCTGCTGGTGGAGATCGTGTTCTCGCTGGATGGGCTCGGGCTGCTCGGCTTCGAAGCCGCCATCCGGCGCGACTACCCGATCATGTTCGCCACACTCTACATCTTCACGCTGCTTGGCCTCGTCATGCAGATCATCGGCGACGTGATGTACACCATCGTCGATCCCCGCATCGATTTCGAAGCGCGCCGATGACGCCCATCACGCGGCGCAGGCTCGCGAATTTCAAGGCCAATCGGCGTGGCTACTGGTCGATGTGGATCTTCCTGGTCCTGTTCGTGCTCACCCTTTTCGCCGAGTTCGTCGCCAACGACAGGCCCCTGATCGCGAAGGTCGAGGATCGCTGGCTGTTCCCGGTTGTCGTCGGATATGCCGAGAGCGATGTCCTGCCCGATGGCCTGCCGACCACGATGGATTGGTACGACCCCGAGCTGCGCCAGGATTTCGAAGCGCGCGGCGGTTGGGCGGTATGGCCGCCGATCCGCTACCGACATGAAACGGTGGTTCGCGACATCGGCCGCCCCTCCCCCGCCCCACCTTCGGCGAACAATTGGCTCGGCACGGATGACCAGAGCCGCGATGTCATGGCGCGCGTCATCTACGGATTTCGCATTTCGGTGCTGTTCGGCTTCACGCTCACACTGGTGAGTTCCGTCATCGGCATCGCCGCCGGCGCCGTCCAGGGCTATTACGGCGGCTGGGTGGATCTGCTGTTCCAGCGATTCATCGAGGTCTGGTCAGGCATGCCGCAACTGTACCTGCTGATCATCCTCGCCAGCGTCATCGAGCCGAGCTTCGCCACCCTGCTCATCTTCCTGCTGCTGTTCTCCTGGATGGGCCTGACCGGCGTGGTGCGCGCGGAGTTCCTGCGCGGCCGCAACTTCGACTATGTGCGCGCCGCCCGCGCGCTCGGCGTCGGCGATGCAACGCTGATGACGCGCCACATTCTGCCCAACGCGATGGTGGCGACGTTGACCTTCCTGCCCTTCATCCTGTCCGGTTCCGTGACCGTTCTGGCAAGTCTCGATTTCCTCGGCTTCGGCCTGCCGCCGGGCAGCGCGTCGCTGGGCGAGCTCGTCTCCCAGGGCAAGAACAACATGCAGGCGCCCTGGCTCGGCATCACGGCTTTCTTCGTGCTCGGCGGCCTGCTCACGCTGCTGATCTTCGTCGGCGAGGCGGTGCGCGACGCCTTCGATCCGCGCAAATTGCCGGGAGGCTCGGCGTGATCCTGAACGTCGAGAACCTCTCCGTCGCGTTCCGCGGCAAGCCCGTGGTCGAGGGCGTGTCCTTCGCCGTGGACCGGGGCGAGACGCTGGCGCTGGTCGGCGAAAGCGGCAGCGGCAAGTCCGTCACCGCGCTGTCTTGCCTGCGGCTGCTGCCGGTCGGCGGCACCAACCCCGCAGGTCGCATCACGCTCGACGGGACGGATGTGCTGACTGCCGAAGGCGAGGCGCTACGCCGGCTGCGCGGCGGCGTCGCCGGCATGGTGTTCCAGGAGCCGATGACCTCGCTCAACCCGCTGCACAGCGTCGGCCGGCAGGTGAGCGAAGCCGTGACGCTGCATCGCCCGCTGGCCGGCGATGCGCTGCAGGCGCGGGTGATCGAACTGCTGACTCGCGCCGGCTTCCCGCAGGCCGAGGCGCGGCTCGGCGCCTATCCGCACCAACTATCCGGCGGGCAACGCCAACGCGTGATGATCGCGGCCGCACTCGCGAACGATCCCGCGCTGCTGATCGCCGATGAGCCGACTACGGCGCTCGATGTGACCATCCAGGCGCAGATCCTGGAATTGCTGGCCGACCTCAAGCGCCGGCTGTCCATGGCGATGCTGCTGATCACGCATGACCTCGCCATCGTGCGCCGCCATGCCGACCGCGTCGTGGTGATGCGCCACGGCGCGGCGGTCGAGGCCGGGCCGGTGGCGGAGGTTTTTGCCAACCCACAGCATGAACACCCGCGCATGCGGCGCGCCACCGCGCCGCGCGGCCGCCCCGCATCGGTGAAGTCCGCGGCCCCGGAAATCCTGCGCGGCACCGACATCAAGGTGCACTTCCCCATCAAGCGCG
>JBBSCP010000166.1:0-9886 GCA_038250135.1 Acetobacterales bacterium
GCGAGCTGGGAGGCGATGAGCACGCCCATCAGAAAGCCGGTCACGCCCCAGAACATGGTGGCGATCACGAAGGCGCGGATCGGCGCCTCCACATAAGGCTCGACACGATGGGCCACAGCGGGCGCGGCTCCTTCGGTCATGTAGCCCATTGCAACCGCGTTCGCCGCCATCGATCACCTCTCCCGACATACTCGCCGCCGGGGCGACCCGGGACAGGGCTACAAGACAGGGAAGGCGATGTGCCGTCCTTGATCCGGATCAAGTCCTTTTGCGATGCGGAGGGGCTAGGGTGGCGGCCACAACGAGGTTGGGAGTGACCTGCCATGACCACCGACGCCGTGGCGCCAGCGCCAGGTTCTGCCGCCGCCGTCACCATTCATCGCGTGACGAATGACCGCCCTTGGGTCTGGCTGGCCGCCGGGTGGAAGGATCTGATGGCCGCGCCGCATATCGGGTTCTTCTACGGCGGCACCGTGGTGCTGCTGAGCTGGCTGCTGGTGGCGATGCTCGTGCAATTCGGCGCCGGCTGGGCGGTGCTGCCGGCGGCGGCGGGCTTCTTCCTGGTTGGCCCGATCATCGGCGCGGGCTTGTACGAAACCAGCCGGCGGCGTGAACGTGGCGAGCCGGTTTCGCTTGCGCTAGCCTTCATGGCCTACAAGCGCAATGCGCCGCAGCTGGCCCTGATGGGCGCGGCACTTTTGCTGATCAACCTGTTCTGGGTGCGTATCGCCGGGCTACTTTTCGCCGTGTTTTTTGGCCTGGGCTTCTCGCCGGCCATCGAGGCGCTGCCGGCCGCGCTGCTGCGCTCGAACCAGCTGCTGCCCTTCCTGATCGTCGGCACCGGCTTCGGCTTCGTGCTGGCGAGCGCTGCTTTCGCAATCTCCGCCGTCTCGATCCCGATGATCCTTGACCGCAACATTTCGGCACTGGAAGCGATCGTGACATCGATCCGCGCGACCTTCGACAATTGGCGCGCCATGGCCTTCTGGGCCGGGCTGATCGTGGTGTTCACCGGCATGGCGCTGGTGCCCTTCTTCCTTGGCATCGCGCTGGTCCTGCCGCTGATCGGCCACGCGACGTGGCACGCCTATCGCGACATCGTGCGCGACAGCGCTGTTTAGACCACCATGCGTTCGAGTGAACGCATGGTGCATGAACTGAGCAGAACCCCCGGCGGCAGCGCACTTTGGGGATCCCCCTGGCGCGGTTTTCGCAGCTCCCGGTGCCGCTGCCGATCCCCGAGAACCTTGATGGTCTGGCCGACCAAACCGCCAGGGCTCGATCGTTCCGGATCGCCAACAGCGTCGCCTCAGAGCCGGGCGGTCTGGAAAAGCTGCACGCGCAGCCCGCCATGTGGCACGGGAGGGCCTGGCGGCAGGAAGGGCAGACGGGTGGCGTGGGCGAGCTTCGGCTCGCTCGTCACCAGCCCCACGCGCCAGCCGGCGAAACGGCTGCGCAGCGTTTGGCCGAGTGCAGCATAGAGTGGCACAAGCGTCTGCCGGTCGCCGAGCCGCGTGCCGTAGGGTGGGTTGACGATGACCAGCCCAGGCGGGCCTTCCGGCGGGCTCAGAGCGCTGATTGGCGCCTGATGGAAAGCGGTGAAGCCAGCAACACCAGCGCGCTCCGCATTGGCGCGGCTCATCGCGATGGCCCCGGCATCGCGGTCGCTGCCGAATGGACGCGCGGCGGGCGGACGGGCACTCTGCACGCCTCGCATCTGCGTCCAGGCGGCCGGGTCGAAGCTGGCCAGATGTTCGAAGGCGAAGGCCCGGGCGCGGCCTGGATTGAGTCGCGCGGCGATTTCAGCCGCTTCGATGACAAAGGTGCCGGCGCCGCACATTGGATCAACCAGCGGCTCGCTGCCGTCGTAGCCGCATTGCATCAGGAACAGTGATGCCAGGGTCTCGCGCAGCGGGGCGGGGTTCACCGCCTGCTTGTAGCCACGCTTGTACAGGGCCTCGCCGGAGGTATCGACGCTCAGCGTGCAGAGGTCGTTCTCCAGCCGCGCCATCACCAGGATCTCGGCCTCGGTCGATTCCGGCGCCCCGAGTGTCTCGCGGATCGCCGTGGCGATACGCTCAGCGACGGCGCCAGAGTGATACAGGCGGGAGGCAGCGCAGCTTGCCTCGACACGGAAGGCAGTGTCCGGGCGCAGCACGCGCGCCCAGGCGACGCGGTGCGCCAGTTCATCGAGCTGCGCGAAATGCACCACGCGGAACTGGTCGATGCGCGCGAGCACGCGCCCGGCGCCGCGGACCCAGAGATTGGCGCGCCAGACTTCCGGCCAGCCGCCCTCTATTGCAACGCCCCCCGGTACGGCGCGGGCCCGCCGAAAACCCTTGCCACGCACTTCGCCGAGCAGCACTTCCTCGAGTCCTGGCACGGTGGCGAGGAAGATCTCGAAGGGTTTGTCAGGCGCGGCTTCGGGCACAGGGGCAGCCTTGCCGGTCCGCGACGGCGAAAATGGAAGGGTGCGGCAGAGGCCTTCTACCACCACCGGGAAGCCACGGCCATTGGCGCCCCCTTGTGCCGACCTTGCATGCGAATGCAAACTGCGCGGAGGATAGGCAACGCCCAGGACACTCAGATGCCCCAATGGCTCAAGCGCTCCATCGCCAGCGCCGACAAGGACGCCGCCCAGACCGAGGTGCGCGCCACCGTGGAGGCGCTGCTGGCTGATATCGCCAAGCGCGGTGACCTGGCGGTGCGCGAGATGTCGGCCCGCTTCGACAAATGGGACCGCGCGGATTTCCGCCTGACCGATGCCGAGATTCGTACCTGCATCGACGAACTGCCGGCCCGCGCCATCGAGGACATTCGCTTCGCGCAGGAGCAGGTACGCAACTTCGCCCAGCACCAGCGCGAGACCATGCGCGACGTGGAGGTCGAGACGCTGCCCGGCGTGGTGCTCGGGCATAAGCACATCCCGGTGAATGCCGTGGGCTGCTACGTGCCGGGCGGCAAATATCCGCTGCTGGCTTCGGCACATATGTCCGTGGTGACGGCGAAGGTGGCCGGCGTGCCGCGCATCGCCACCTGCGCGCCGCCTTTCCAGGGCCGCCCTGCGCCGGCCATCGTCGCCGCGCAGCATCTGGCCGGCGCGGACGAGATCCGCGTGCTCGGCGGCGTGCAGGCGATCGGCGCCATGGCGCTCGGCACGGAGAGCATCACGGCGGTGGACATGCTCGTTGGCCCCGGCAACGCCTATGTGGCGGAGGCCAAGCGACAACTCTACGGCCGCGTCGGCATCGATCTTTTCGCCGGCCCGACCGAAACGCTGATCATCGCGGACGAGACGGTGGACGGCGAGATCTGCGCCACCGATCTGCTCGGCCAGGCCGCGCACGGCCCGACCAGCCCCGCCATCCTGCTCACCACCAGCTTGAAGCTGGCACGCGACACGATGGCTGAGGTCGAGCGGCTGCTCACCATCCTGCCGACCAGCGAGGTGGCGCAGCAGGCCTGGGCGGATTACGGCGAAGTGATTCTCTGCGAAGACCGTGACGAAATGCTGCGCGAAGCAGACCGTATTGCCTCCGAACATGTGCAGGTGATGACGGAAGACGACGATTTTTTCCTTGCCAAAATGACCAATTACGGCGCGTTGTTTCTCGGCCCGCGCACCAATGTCAGCTACGGCGATAAGGTGATCGGCACCAACCACACGCTGCCGACGCTGGGTGCAGCGCGCTACACGGGCGGCCTGTGGGTGGGCAAATTCCTCAAGACCGTGACCTATCAGCGCGTGCTCACTGATGCTGCGAGTGCGATGGTCGGCGCCTATTGCTCGCGCCTGTGCATGCTGGAGGGATTTGTCGGCCACGCCGAGCAGGCGAATATTCGCCTACGCCGCTATGGCGGGCGCAACATCCCCTATGGCCAGGCGGCCGATTAGCATGGAACTGCCGCGCACGCCCTCGATGCGTCTCGACGGTCGCCGCGCACTGGTGACCGGCGCGGGGCGCGGCATCGGCCTCGCTGCTGCGGCCGCCTTGGCGGAGGCCGGCGCCGAGGTGGTCCTCGCCGCGCGCTCGGCCGCGGAGATCGAGGACGCGGCAGCGGCCATCCGCGCCGCCGGCGGCAAAGCCATCGCGCTGCCGATGGATGTTCTCGACATCGCCGATACCGCCGCCAAGATTACTGCCACGGGGCCCTTCCACGCGCTCATCAACAACGCCGGCACCAACCGTCCCGCGCCGTTCACCGAAGTGACGGTCGAGGATTTCGATGCGGTGATGGCGCTCAACCTGCGTGCCGCCTTCTTCGTGGCGCAGGCGGTCGCCAAGGGCATGATCGATGCGGGAATCGAGGGCTCGATCGTGCATCTATCCTCGCAGATGGGGCACGTCGGCGGCGCCCGTCGCTCGGTCTATTGCGCCTCGAAATGGGCGATGGAGGGCATGGCGCGGGCCATGGCGATCGACCTTGGGCCGCACCGCATTCGCGTCAACACACTCTGCCCCACCTTTATCGAGACGCCGCTGACAAAGCCCTTCTTCGAGGACCCTGCCTTTCGTCAGCAGGTGCTTGGCAAGATCAGCCTCGGCCGGCTCGGCCAGGTGGAGGATCTGATGGGCGCCATCATCTTCCTCTGCTCCGACGCGGCAGCGCTGATGACAGGCAGCTCGCTGCTCGTCGATGGCGGCTGGACGGCGGGGTGAGCAGCCCGCGGCGAGGCCAGCGCCACGCCACGGCGATGGACGTGGCGCGCCTGGCGGGCGTGTCGCAATCCGCGGTCAGCCGCGCCTTCACGCCAGGAGCCAGCATCGCCGCCGAGACTCGCAGCCGGGTGGAAGATGCGGCGCGTAGCCTCGGCTACCGCCCAAACGCCATCGCGCGCAGCCTGACCACGAGCCGCAGCCGCATCATCGGCGTTGCCGCCGCCTATCTGCAGAATCATTTCTACCCCGAAGTACTAGAGGCGATGTCGCGCGGCCTGCAGGCGCGCGGCTACCAGTTGCTGCTGTTCACGCCAGATGCCGGGCGGCATGCCGATCCGCAGCTGGAACAGGTGCTCGCCTGGCGGATCGACGGGTTGATCCTCGCCTCCTCCACGCTGTCCTCCGCGCTGGCCGAGCAATGCCGCGCCGCTGGCATTCCGGTGCTGCTGTTCAACCGCACGACGCGCGGGACGAACGTGTCCTCCGTCACGGGCGAAAACCTGCGCGGCGGTCGGCTGATCGCGCAATTCCTCGCGGCCGGCGGGCATCGCCGCATGGGCTTCCTCGCGGGCATCGAGAACTCCTCCACCAGCCGAGACCGCGAACGCGGATTTTTCGGCTGGCTGGCCGAGAATGGCTTCCCGAAGCCGCTGCGCGAGGTTGGCCTCTACCGCTTCGATGCCGCCGCCGCCGCCGCACGGCGCCTGCTCGCGCGCACCGATCGGCCGGAGGCGATCTTCTGTGGCAATGACCACATGGCGACCGCGGTGGCCGAGGTGGCTCGTCATGAATTCGGCCTGCGCATCCCGCGCGACCTCTCCCTCGTCGGCTTCGACGATACTGCCCCGGCGCGTTGGCCGAGCTTCTCGCTGACTTCCTTTTCGCAGCCGCTAAAACCGATGGTCGATGCCGCCGTCGCGCTGGTCTGCGAGATGATCGAGAACCCCGAGGCCGAGACGCGCCATGAGGTGGTGCGGGGCGAGCTGGTGGTGCGCGGCTCTGCCCGCATGCCGCCCGAAGGCTGCGTCAGCCTCGAAGGCCAGCTCGTCTGGCGCCCGGTCGAACCGGAGTGACACCAAGGCCCTTGCCAGAGCGCCGCATCTACCCCTAGGCTTGAATGCGCATGCAAAAATGGCGGGGCCGCGAGCCATCGCCGAGGGAAGGAGACACCGTTCATGGCGATCCGTCGTCGCGATTTCCTGGCCGCCACCGCGGCCCTTGGCGCCGCCGGTCCGGCCAGCGCCTCAGTCACCGCCACGCCCGGTCTGCGCGCGGGAAAGCCCTTCGCGGGGACGGAGCTCAAGGTGCTCTGCGTCGTGGCCAGCCAGTTCCGAGCCCATGAGGCGCGCCTCGCCGCCTTCACCGAGCAGACCGGCATCACCGCGAAATACACCTTCATTCCTTTCGGCAGCATGCGTGAGGCGCTGACAGCCGAGATGGTTGGCGGCGGCGGCGACTACGACCTCGCCATCGCGATGGACCAATGGGTGGCTTCGCTCAACAATATGTTCGATCCCATCGACAATGTCGTGAGCGCGAAGCAGATCCCGCTCGATCGCTGGCCGGAGGCACATCTGCGCCAGGGACGAGTCGGTGGCCGCCTGCTCGGCCTGCCAAGCCGCGGCCATGTGCAATTGCTGTTCTACCGGCGCGACCTGTTCGAGAAGCACAGTCTGACCGTGCCTGCGACCTGGGAGGCGCTGGTCGAGACAGCACAGACGATCCAGCAGCGCGAGCCCGGCATCAGTGGCGTCTCCGTGCCTTATGGGCGCGGCAACGGGCAGAATCTGATGGTCTGGTACAACTTCCTCTGGGGCCGCGGCGGGCAGCTGTTCGACGCGCAGGGCCAGCCCGCCTTCAACAGTGCGGCCGGTCTGCAATCCGTGCAGGACTATGTCGATCTGCTGCGCCGCCATCGCGTGACGCCGGCCGGCGCTGTCAGCTTCGCCGAACAGGATGCGGTGAACAGCATGGGCCAGGGCAATGCCGCCATGCTGCCGGTCTGGTGGTGGGTGCGCTCCACCCTGCTCAACCCGCAGGCGAGCCGTTTGACCGAGGCGCAGATCGGCTTCGCGCCAATGCCGAGCTATGCCGGCCAGCCACGCACCACCTTCACCAACACCTGGGTCTGGGGCATCCCGCGCCGTTCCCGCCGCAAGGAGGCCGCGGCCGAACTGCTCGCCTGGATCGCCAACCCGGCGCTGGAGCGCGAGGTGCTGCTCGACCCACGTGAGAATGATGTGGTGGCCGTGATGCAGCCGAACCTGGTGGATGAGGCGGTGAATGCGCGCTTCGGTGGCATGCATCGCTTCGCCGGCGAGGGGCTGCGTGCGACGCAGAGCATCACCTTCGGTCCCGAATGGCCGCAGATCAGTGAGGCGCTGGAGACCGCGATGAGCGAGGCGGCGACAGGGGCACGTAGCGTGCCGGATGCCTTCAACGGCGCGGCGGCGCAGGTGCGACGCATCGTGCGGCGCGGCTGACTTCGCGTGCAGGACCGCCGGCTGAAGTATCTGCTGATTCTGCCGGCGGCCTTTATTGTGCTTGGGACGACGATCTGGCCACTCGCCGTGTCCCTGGTGACCAGCTTTCGGGACTGGCGCCTGACGCGCAGCCTGACGCCGGGCCCCTTCATTGGGGCGGAGCACTATATCACCGCCCTGACCGATGATCCGGATTTCGCGAATGCGCTTCGTGTGACAGCAATCTTCGTTGTCATCGACGTGACGATCACGGTGGTTTCAGCGCTAGGCCTGGCAGTGCTGCTGCGCCGCGCCGGCGTGCTGCACAGCGTGACGCGTGCGGTGCTGATCCTGCCTTTCGCCGTGTCGCCGGCGCTGGTCGGCATCTCCTTTCGATTCATGTTCAATGCCGAGATGGGCGTGTTCACCTGGATGGCGGGTGCCGTGCTGCCCTTCCTGCGCGGCTTCGTCTGGCTGGCCGAGCCGAGCTCCGCCCTGCTGGTGCTGGTGTTCTCCGACGCCTGGCGCTGGGTCCCCTATATGACGCTGGTCGTGCTGGGCGGCCTCGCCGCCCTGCCGAAGGAGCCGGAGGAAGCCGCGCGCATCGACGGTGCGAACGAGTGGCAGGTATTCCGTGACGTCACGCTGCCCGCGCTGCTGCCGGTGCTGGCGGTGGTCGGCATCCTCAAGACTGTCTTCGCGCTGAAGATGTTCGACCAGGTGGTGACGCTGACCGGTGGCGGGCCGGGGCAATCCACGGTGACGCTCGCCTACCTCGTCTATTCCATCGCCTTTCGTTGGTATGACATGGGTTATGCGAGTGCCGTCGCCTGGATCCTGACATCGATGTTGGTCTTTCTTGCGGTCTGGTACACGCGCCTCGTGCTTCGCAAGGCAAGTCCATGAGCCTCGATCGCGCCACCGCGGCACGGCGTCGAAGGCTATTCTGGCGCGCGGTCGAGTCCGCGATACTGCTGCTCGTACTTTTCCTCATCCTGTTTCCGATCCTGTGGATGGCACTGACTTCCTTCAAGCGACCCGTGGATCTGTTCGATTTGACGATTTTCTTCACGCCGACGCTCGATAATTTCCGCACCATCTTTGCCGCACCCTGGAACATCGGGCAGACTCTGCTCAACAGCACCATCGTGGCCGGGCTGACGGTGCTCGTCGCAATCCCTTTCTCGACCCTCGCGGCCTATTCCTTCAGTCGGTTTGAGCTGCGCTTCAAGCACGCGCTGTTCTTCACCATCCTGGCCACGCAGTTCATTCCCGCCGTGGTCGTCGTGCTGCCCTTCTACCTGCTGTTCCGCGATCTTGGGCTGCTGGACACGCATCTCGCCTTGGTCATCGTCAACCTGGCCATCGTCACGCCCTTCGCCGTGTGGATGCTGAAGGGGTTCCTGGATGCCGTTCCGACGGAATCGGAGGAGGCTGCGCTGGTTGATGGCGCAACGCGGCTTCGCGTGATCGTCGATATCGTCGTGCCGATGGTCTGGCCGGGCGTGCTCGTCTCCGCCGTCTTCTGCTTCATCCTGACCTGGAACGAGTTTCTGTTCGCGCTGATCCTGACCCGCGACAATGCGGTGACGCTGCCCGTCGGCATCACGCGCTTCCGCACCGAGCGCGGCGATCTGTGGGAGCTGATCGCCGCGGCCGGCATCCTGATTTCCATCCCGATGTTCCTGCTCGCCGCCGTCATCCAGCGCCATTTCGTGCGCGGCATGACGGGCGGCGCGGTGAAATGAGGCTGCCATGGCCGATGTCGCGCTCAAGCATGTCAGCAAGAATTGGGGCAGCTTCGTCGCCGTGCGCGACCAGTCGCTTGAGATCCGCGATGGCGAGTTCATGGTGCTGCTCGGCCCCTCGGGCTGCGGCAAGACGACAACGATGCGCATGATCGCCGGGCTGGAGGAGCCGAGCAGTGGCGACATCCTGATCGGCGGCCAGCGCGTGAACGACCTGCCGCCGCGTGAGCGCGACATCGCGATGGTGTTCCAATCCTACGGCCTTTACCCGCATATGAGTGTCGGCGAAAACATCGGCTACCCACTCAAGCTTCGCGGCATCAAGGGGGCGGAGCGCGAGGCGCGGGTGCGCGAAGCCGCCGCGAAGGTGGAGTTGGAGCCGCTGCTCGCGCGGCGACCGAAGGAGCTCTCCGGTGGGCAGCGGCAGCGCGTGGCGCTGGCCCGCGCCATCGTGCGGCGGCCGACCGTATTCCTGATGGATGAGCCGCTATCGAACCTGGACGCCAAGCTGCGTGTATCGACACGCGCCGAGATCAAGCATCTGCAGCACGAGCTCGGCGTCACCACCGTCTATGTCACGCATGACCAGATCGAGGCGATGACTCTCGCGCATCGCGTCGCGGTGATGAATCATGGCGAGATCTGCCAGCTCGCGACACCGGAGGTGATCTACGACGCGCCGGCCGATCTTTTCGTCGCTGGCTTCATCGGTTCGCCGTGCATGAACCTCGTGCAGGGTGCGCATGTGGATGGTATCTTCACGGCGTCAGGTGGGCTACGCGCCGTTACGCGTGTGTCGCGCCATGCGGGGCGGGCCGTACTCGGAATCCGACCCGAGGATGTCACCGTCATGCCCATGGGTAGCGGTGATGTCGATGCGACGATCTATGCGGTCGAGCTCACCGGCGATGCCGTGCTGGTCACGGCGCTGGTGGGCGATGCGCGGTTGATCGCCAAGGCGGATCGCAGCTGGCGCGCCGAGACCGGCAGCCGCGTCGCACTGCGATTCGATGCC
>JBBSCP010000167.1:0-9812 GCA_038250135.1 Acetobacterales bacterium
GCGCCACTGCACCAGGGCGAGCATGCCCGCCGGGTTGTCGCGCAGCGTGCCGAAGGGCGAGAGATCACCCGCCCGCAGCCGCTCGGCCGCCTGCTGCGCGGCGAGGGCGGCATCGAGTGCTGCCAGCGGTTCCGCCCCATTGGCCGCGACGCGCGCGGCGGTGGCCTTGGCGGCGCGCTGGGTGCCGGAGAGGAAGCCGAAAATCCCGCCGCCCTCCGCCAGCGCGGCCCGCGCCTCGGCGAGGCCCGGCACTTCCCAGGCGTTGGGCAGCAGGCGCGGGTCACGCGCGGCGTTGTCCAGAACCGTCGCGGCCTCGGCCAGGGCGCGCAGCGTCGCGGAATCGCCGGCCCAGGCGGCGTGCGCCATGGCGGCACGGTCATGCGCCGGGGCTGTGGCGACCGTGCGCGACAGAGCGAGCAGCGCGGCGGCACCTTCGGCACCCGGCGCGGCTTGGCCGAGAGCGGTTGCGGCAGGGGAAAGGGCGCGGGCTCCGGCCGCCAAGGTGCGGATCAGCCCCGGCAGCCGGGCGAGCAGCCGTTCCTGCGCCAAGGGCGGCAGTTCCGCGTCGACACCGCGCCAGGCGCTGGCCGGCCCGCCCTCCGCGGCGCGGGCAGCAAGGTCGCGCACCGCCGCGCGCGCGGCCTCGATGCGCGGGGCATCCCAGGCACCGGCCAGCAGAAAAAAGTCGGGCACGGCGGCGCCGATGGCGCGCAGCCCGACCAGCGCGCCGACCACCTGGTGCAGCGGCCGCCCACTCTCGCCCACCGGCGCCGCCATGGCTCGGGCATGGCCGTTCAGCCGCCCACGCAGCGCGCCGAGCCGCTTCACCAGCGCGTCGCGCTCGGGCTTCGGGGGCATCGGCAAGGCGAGGGTGGCGCGCAACTCATCCAGCACGGCGCGCTTCGACTGCTTCTCGCTGTGCAGTTCGAGGCAGGCGGCGCCGAGACCGATACTGCCCAGGCGCCGCTGCACCACTTCCAGCGCCGCCAGCTTCTCCGCCACGAACAGCACGGTGCGGCCATCCAGCACGGCCTGGGCGATGATGTTGGCGATGACCTGGCTTTTGCCCGTGCCGGGCGGGCCCTGGATCACCACATGCCCGCCGCGCCGCACCGACTCCGCCGCCAGCGCCTGGCTGCCATCGCTGTCCATCACGTGGTCGAGCCGCTCGACCGGGATCTCGGCGTCGATATCCGCATCGGGAGCGAAGGGAGCCGGGCTTTCGAGCTTCGTGCCGCCGACGAGTGCCTGCACGATCGGGTGCGTCAACAGGCCGGGATTCGCGGCGGGGTCGAGGTCCCGCCACATCAGGAATTTCTGGAAGCTGAACAGGCCGACGGCGAGGCCATCCGCATCCGCGCGCCAGCCCCCCCTCCCGCCCAGCGCCGCCTGCACGGCATCGGCCCAGACGGTCGGATCGTAGGTCTCGGCCTCGAAGGGCGGCAGCGCGATGCGGAATTCGGTGGCGAGTTTTTCGCGCAGCGAGAGGTTCTCCTGCACCTCCAGCCCCACGGCGCGCAGCCGGAAGGATTGCGAAACCCCCTCCCGCTCCAGCGTGACCGGCAGCAGCGCGAGGGGCGCGAGACGCTCGGTCTCGGGCGTTGCCGGATCGCGCCAGGCAAGGGTGCCGATGACCAGCGAAAGTGTGGCGATGCCGGTCTCCTCCCGCGCCGTGCGGGCATCCTGCATCAGGTCGCGCAGGCGGCGGGCGAGGTCAGACGCGGGAAGCTGCACGCGCAGCCGCGTATCGCGCCGGGCGGCGTCGCGGCTCTGTGCGGAGTCGGCGGTGGCGATGCCCTCGGTCTTCGCTGTGCGGCGCCCGCCACGGCGGGCCTTGCCGGGCGGGGCTTCCTCGGCCGGCGCAGCCTCGCCGGCAGCCTCGAAGCTGAAGGCGTGGCCGGCGGCCAGCTCGGCGAGGACAAAATCCGCATCCTCATCGTCCAGGATCACCACGCCGCGCGACCGCCCGGGCTTCGGCAGCGCCAGCAGCCGGTTGCGCGTGGACAGGTCGAGCAGACCCCGCCTTGCCTCCTCCAGCCGGGTTGCGAGAGCGTTGCTCATGCGCGCTCAGCCCCCGGGCGCGATGCCGAGGATGCGCAGAATACGGATTTCCTCGAGGTCATGCTCGCTCTCCAGCCCGTGCAGCAATTCATTGTCGAGATGCCCGTCCTGGTGGTGCGACAGCAGCGCCGCCCGGCCGGCGCGCAGCGCGGCGAGGCGGATTCGCATCCTCGCCTCCAGCTCGGCATGGCCGGTGCCGCCGGCGACTGTATGGTACACACGCGACCTGTCGGCATATTCGCCCATCAGGTCGCGCGCGACCGCGCCCTCCAGCATGTCCTCGGCGCGCCGGGTAATCTCGGCATGGGCGGCGGCAGCGACATGGCGGCGCACGGTGGCTTCCTCGCCCGACATGCCGCGCGCCCGGGGCTCCTCCACCCGCATCCAGCGGATCACCCATTCCAGCGTCGTGCCCTGCACCACCAGGGTGGCCAGGATGGCACAGAAGGCCAGGAAGACCAGCAGGTCGCGCTCCGGGAAGTTCAGCGGCAAGGCCAGCGCCGCGGCCAGCGAGACCACGCCGCGCATCCCGGCCCAGGAGATCACCACGGTATGTCCGAAGGGCGGCAGCGGGTCCGCCCGGCGCACCGCCGGGATCAGCCGCGGCAACCAGGTGGCCGGGAAGACCCACAGGAATCGGCTCACGATCAGCACGGCCGAGAGCGCGATGGCGAGCGTGGCGAGGTCCAGAACGCCACGATCGGCGATGCGTGAGAGGATCTCCCGCAGCTGCAGCCCGACGAGGAGGAAGACGAGGCTGGTCAGCACGAAATTCGCGAATTGCCACACGGCCATCGAGAACATGCGCGTCTCGGGCGTCAGCGTGCGGTGCTGCAACTGGCCGAGCAGCAGCCCCGTGGTCACCACCGCCATGACGCCCGAGAGGTGCAACAGCTCGGCCGCAAAGAAGCTCGCGAAGCAGGCGATGAAACTGCCTGCGGTGATGAGCAAAGGATCGCGCAGGCGCGGGAAGGTCCAGTTCGCCGCCCAGCCGACGGCCCAGCCCACCGCGATGCCGCCTGCCGCCACCAGCGCAAAGGAGCCGACCGCCTGCTCGAAGGCGATGCCGCCGGCAGCGACGGCGGCGATGGCGAAGCGATACAGTACCAGCGCCGTGGCGTCGTTCACCAGGCTCTCGCCCTCCAGCACGGTGACGATGCGGCGCGGGATGCGCAGCCGCGACAGCACCGCCGCCGCCGCCACCGCATCGGGTGGCGCGACGATCGCGCCGAGTGCCACGGCCGCCGCCCAGGGCAGGTCCGGGATCAGCAGCTTCGCCGCCACCGCGATGCACACCGCGGTGAACAGCACCGCGCCCACCGCCAGCAGCAGGATGGGGCGGAGATTGGCGCGGAAGGCGCGCCAATCGGTGCGCCAGGCGCTGGCCATCAGCAGCGGCGGCAGGAAGAAGGCGAGCGCGATGTGCGGGTCCAGCGTCACGCTCGGCAGGCCGGGCACGAAGGCCAGGGCCATGCCACCGAGCACCAGGATCACCGCATAGGGGATGTTCAGCCGCCGCGCGATCAGCGCGAAGCCGATGCAGGCCGCGATGAGGGCCAGAACGGCCTCGACAATTTCCATGGCGGCAAGGATAGGGGGAACGAGGCAGCCTTGGAACCGGACTACTTCTTTCGGGTCAGCGCCAGCGTCAGCACGATGGCGGCGATGATGACGGTGGCGACCATGCCCTCGATCACCACGAAGTTCGGAGCATCGCGCGCCACGAACAAGGCGGTGATGGCGCCGGCGCCGACCAGAAGGATGCGCAGCAGCCAGGCCATGGATCAGGGCTCCTTCCCGGGATCGGTCGCCGCGCGGCCTTGCAGCTCCAGCGCCTCGATGCGTTCCAGCGCGCGCTTCAGCAGACCGGTCATTTCCATGAGTTGCTGTTCGCGCAGCAGGTCGATCTTCTCGTGCAGCAAGGTGATGTCGGCCTCGGCGCGCAAATTCACCTGATAATCCGCGATGGCCCGGCCGCGGTCCACGTCCGATTGGCGGTTCTGACTCATCATGATGATCGGCGCGGTATAGGCCGCCTGGAAGGAGAGCAGCAGGTTCAACAGGATGAACGGATAGGGGTCCCAGGCCTCGGTACCTGCGAAGATGTTGCCGATGATCCACAGGCTCAGCAGCGCCGACTGGATCAGCACGAAGCGCCACGAGCCCACCGTGGCCGCAACGCGGTCAGACAGCCGTTCGCCGAGTGTGGGTGGCATGGAGACGCCGCCGCGGCGGCGCTTGCGGGCGAGGGTCAGCACGCGGCGCAGATGCGTACGTGCGGCAGTTGGTTCCGCGGCGTGGCTGGTCATTCGGCGCGATCCCTCGGCAGAGGTTGCACTCTACGCCGCAACGGCGCTCTTCGCCTTGCCAATCCTCAGTGGCTGAAGCGCGTCGTGCCGCCATCGACATGAATCACCTGGCCCGTGATGTAGCGGGCGCGCGGCGAGCAAAGGAAGGTGACCAGCACGCCGAGATCCTCGGGCTCGCCGATAAAGCCCACCGGCACTTCCTTCGCCGCCCAGTCGCGGCGCGCTTCCTCGGTGGTGAGAATGCGCCCGTCGATCTGCTCGCTGCGCAGCCGCCCGGGTGGAAGGGAATTCACCGTGATGCCATCCGGCCCCAGCACGCGCGACAGCGCCTTGGCCCAGATATGCACCGCCCCGTTCGGCGCATTGGCGGCATTGACGATGTGCGGCTCGTCCGAGCCGGTGATGTTGACGATGCGGCCGAATTTTTGCGCGCGCATGGCGGGGATGAAAGCATGGGTCATGCGTCGGCCGGCATGGAAGTTGATTTCCATGCTTTCCAGCCAAACCTCGTCGGGGCCGAGATCCACCTGCGGGCGGCTGCCGCCGGCGTTGTTCACCAAGATATCGCAGCGCCCGAACCGGCCGAGCACCGCATCGCGCGTGCGCTCGGCAGCACCTGGGCTGAGGAAATCCTCCTCCACGATCAGGGGCTCGGCGCTGGCGGGCAATTCAGCCGCGAGTTCCTCCAGCAGAGGGCGGCGCCGCGCGAGCAGCGCCATGCGGCAGCCCTCGGCGGCGAGCAGCCGGGCTGTGGCGCGGCCAAGCCCGGCGGAGGCGCCGGTGACCAGCGCGACCTTGCCGGTGAGGTTGAGGTCCATGTGTCGGGCTCCCTGAACGAAAAAGGGCCGCCCCTGACGGAGCGGCCCCTGTATCGGTTGGCGCAGTGGCGGGGGCGGATCAGCCTTCTGCCAGCGCCGCATTCTTCTTCGAGCGCAGCCCTGGCAGCAGCATCGTCGCCAGAGCGATAAAGGAGATGGCGAGCATCGAGGCCGAGATCGGCCGCTCGAAGAACACCATCACGTCACCGCGCGAAAGCAGCATCGCCCGGCGCAAATGCTCCTCCATCATCGGGCCGAGCACGAAGCCGATCAACAGCGGTGCGCCCTCGAGCTTCAGCTTCGAGCACAAGTAGCCGAACAGCCCGAACACCACCGTCAGATAGACGTCGAACACGTTGTTGTTCAACGAATAGACGCCGATGGCGCAGAACACGAGGATCGAGGGGTAGAGGTAGCGGTAGGGCACCTCCAGCAGTTTCACCCACATGCCGATCATCGGCAGGTTGATGACCAGCAACATGACGTTGCCGACCCACATGGAGCAGATCAGACCCCAGAACAGGTCCGGCTGGGCTTCCACCATGCGCGGACCGGGCTGGATGCCCTGGATGATGAGCGCACCGACCATCAGCGCCATCACGGCGTTGGCCGGGATGCCGAGCGTGAGCAGCGGGATGAAGCTGGACTGCGCGGCGGCGTTGTTCGCCGCCTCGGGACCGGCGACGCCCTCGATCGCGCCAGTGCCGAACTCGTGCCGGTACTTCGAAATCTTGCGTTCCATCATGTAGGAACCGAAGGAAGACAGCGCCGCGCCACCGCCCGGCAGAATGCCGAGCACCGTGCCAAGTGCCGTTCCGCGAATCGTCGAGGGGATGGCCCGGCGGAACTCCTCCCTCGTCAGGAACAGGCTGCCGACCTTGTGGGTCAGCACGTTGCGGGATTCCGGCCGCTCCAGGTTCAGGATGATCTCCGCAATGCCGAACATGCCCATGGCGATGGCGACGAAGCCGATACCGTCCGACAGTTCAGGCACGCCGAAGGTGAAGCGCTGCTGGCCGGTCTGCACGTCGGTGCCGACCAGGCCAAGGCCCACACCCAGCACCACCATGCCGATGCCCTTGATCACCGAGCCCTGCGCGAGCACCGCCGAGATGACCAGGCCGAGGAACATGAGTGAGAAGTAATCCGCCGGCCCGAAGGACAGCGCCACAGAAGTGAGCAGCGGTCCCGAGCCGGCGACGACGATGGTCGCGACGGTGCCGGCGAAGAAGCTGGCCAGAGCGGCGGTGGCCAGCGCGGCGCCCGCGCGTCCTTTCCGTGCCATCTTGTAGCCTTCGAGCACGGTGACGACCGAACTGACCTCACCGGGCAGGTTCAGCAGGATGGCCGTGGTCGAGCCGCCATACTGCGCGCCGTAATAGATGCCGGCGAGCATGATGATGGCCGTGGTGGGCGACATGCCGAAGGTGATCGGCAGCAGCAACGAGATGGTGGCCACCGGCCCGATGCCCGGCAACACGCCGATGGCCGTGCCGATGAACGCACCGAGCAGTGCGAAGATCAGGTTGTCGAACGAAAGCGCGACACCAAACCCGAGCACGAGATTTGAGATGAGGGATTCCATGAGTGCTTTTCCCTCAGCGCCAGAAGCTGGGCCAGAGCTCGATCCGAATATCGAGCTCCCGGATGAAGACCCACCAGCACAGGGCAAGCAGGAACAGGATCAGGCCGATCACGCCTTTCGGCTTGTGCGTGTTGTCGGCCAGCGTCGAGATCCCGATGGTGACGGCGAGCGTCACGAACAGCCCTGCCTGTTCCAGGATCAGGCCAAACACGCCCAGCGCCGCAAGCACCAGGATCAGCTCGCGCATCGCCCAGCGTTCGAGCTTGTCGGGCCCGTTGAACAGGCCGATCAGGAACACGATGCCGCCAATGCCCAGCAGCAGCCAGAAGGTGAGCATCGGCATATAGCCAGGGCCCATGCGCCGCGCAGTGCCGAGCGTATGGTCCTGGTTGAGCCACAGCCCGGCGATCGCGAAGCTGGCGAGCAGCAGGCCGGCCAGGACGTCCTTTGCGTTGATCTTCATTCTCGCCTCGTTCCCCGCCCGGCTGCGCCGGGGTCAGTTTCGCTTCCCGAAAGCCCCACGAGGCTCCGGCGTGCTGCCGGCCCTCGCCTGTCATCCCAACCTACCCTAGGCGTAGCCTGCCCCATCACGCAATCGAGAGGTGTCGCGCCAGGGCAAGCTGACGATCACCCTCAATCCACCGTGGCCCCGCTGGCCCGCACCACCGGTGCCCAGGCGGCAACCTCACTGGCGACGAAGCCGGTGAACTGCGCCGGCGACATATCGCCGGGGGAGCCGCCAAGTTCAGCGAAGCGCGCCCGCGCCTCGGGGGTCGAGATCACCGCCATGATCTCCCGGTGCAGGCGTTCCACGATCGGCGCCGGCAGGTTGGCCGGACCCGAGACGCCGAACCAGGAAGTACTGACGAGGTCAAAGCCCTGTTCGCGGAAGGTCGGCACGTTCGGGAATGCCGGGTGACGCTCGGCGCTGCTCATCGCGATGGCGCGCACGCTGCCCTGGCGGATATGGCCGGCCGCGGAGGGCAGGCTGTCGGACATCATTGGCACCTGGCCGGCGATCACCGCCGTCATCGCCGGGCCGGCGCCGCGGAAGGGCACATGGGTGTGGTCGATCCCGGCCAGCGTGCTGAAGCGCACCAGCAGCAGGTGGTTCGAGGAGCCAGCGCCGGAGGAGGCCATGTCGAGCCCGCCCGACTTCGCCTTCGCCGCTCGCACGAGATCGGCGAGGTTGGCGATATCGCTGCGTGGATTGACCACCCAGGCGGAGGGGTTGGTGATGACCATCGCCACATGGGTGAAGCTGCGCACCGGGTCATAGCGCAGGTTGCGATACAGCGCGGGGCTGATGCCGTGGCTGGCGATGTTGCTCATCACCAGGGTGAGCCCATCGGGCGGAGCATCGGCCACCACCTGGCTGCCAGTGGTGGCGCCGGCGCCGGCGCGATTCTCCACAACCACCGATACGCCGAGGCGTAGCGTCAGCCCCTCGGCCACCAGACGCGCGGAGAGGTCGGTGCTGCCGCCGGGCGCGAAAGGCACGACGAGCCGGATGGAACCGGAGGGCCAGCCCTGAGCAAGGGCCGGCGCCGCGATGAGCGCGGCGGTTCCCCCCAGCAGGTGGCGACGACCTAGTATCACTTCTTGCCCGATCCCCCGCCATTGCCGCAACCATCAGCCGCGACATCCCATCGCGTATGACACGGCGCTTCCCGAAGCCGCAAGCTGGCACGTCAGCCAGCGCCTTGCCATGACCACTTCTTCACCTACCATGCCCGTCGGTTATGTCGTGGAGCAAGGCGCATGAACATCAATGAACGGCATTAATGACCCTGGCCGCCTGATCCGGGAGGCCGCCGCGGCGATGGCGCCCGCCCTGGTCGCGATCCGCCGCGACCTGCACGCCCATCCCGAGCTCGCCTTCGAGGAAACCCGAACGGCGGGCATCGTCGCAGCCGAACTCGCGCGGCTCGGTATTGCGCATCGCATCGGCGTGGGCGGCACCGGCGTGGTCGGCGAGATCGAGGGCGGCCGCCCCGGGCCGACGCTGGCCATCCGCGCCGACATGGATGCGCTGCCCATCCATGAGGAAACCGGCCTGCCTTATGCCAGCACGCTCGATGGCAAGATGCATGCCTGCGGGCACGATATCCACACCGCCACGCTGCTCGGCGCCGCCGCCATCCTGCGCGACATCGCGCCGAGGCTGGCGGGGCGCATCCGCCTGATCTTCCAGCCGGCCGAGGAAATCCTCGAAGGGGCGGCGGCGATGATCAAGGATGGCGCTGCGGAGGGGATCGACCTCGCGCTCGGCTTCCACAACCAGCCGGACCTGCCCGTGGGCCGCTTCGGCTTCGCGCCTGGCGCCTGCCTCGCCGCGGCGGATCGTTTCGATCTCATCATTCGCGGCAGATCGGGACATGCGGCGCACCCCTATGCCGCCATAGATCCCATCGTCGCGGCGTCGCAGTTCGTGGCGCAGGTGCAGACGGTGGTGAGCCGGGAGGTGAAGCCGCTGCATCCGGCGGTCGTCACCATCGGCATGTTCCAGGGCGGCACCACCTACAACATCATTCCCGAGCGCGTGCATCTGAAGGGCAGCGTGCGCACCCTTCAGGCCGCGGCGCGTGACACGGCGGAGGCCGCCATCCGCCGCCTGGCGCAGGGGCTGGAGGCCGGGCTGCGCGTGACCTGCCAAATGGACTACCAGCGCATGGTGCCGCCGCTCGTCAACGATGATCGTGTGCAGGAGCTTACCCTCGCCGCCGTGCGCGCGCAGTTCGGCTCAGGGGACGAAAACCTGCTGGAACAAGGCGAGGCCAGCATGGGCAGCGAGGATTTTTCCGAGTTTGCCGCCCGTGCGCCGTCATTCCATCTGCGCATTGGCAGCGGCACGCCGGGCCGCGACGACCGTCTGCACAATGCGGGCTATCAGCCCGACGAAAAGTGCATCCCGCTTGGCGTCGAGGCGCTGAGCCGCGCGGCACTGGAGATACTGGCGTGAACGCCCCCGATGGCCGGAGGGCGCAGGCGCCCTCGCGCCGAGCACCCGCAGGTCTGAATCGGGTTCGCCTTTCATGA
>JBBSCP010000168.1:0-9788 GCA_038250135.1 Acetobacterales bacterium
CCCGTTACGATGTCGGCGCGCAGCGCCACCATCGCTGGGCGCGCGGCGATTGGCAATTGCTGCCCTGGATCCTCGGCCATGGTCCGCGCCGCGAGGCCGGCCAAGGCGAGGCCGGGAACCGAGAGGCCAGCCACCGGGAGGCCAGCCACCGGGAGGCCAGCCATCGCGAGCCCGTGCCGGCGATCGGCTGGTGGAAGATGCTGGACAATCTGCGCCGATCGCTGACGCCCCCGGCCACGGTGCTGGCGCTGCTCGCGGGTCTTGCGCTGCCGGCGCAGGGCGCGCTGGGCTGGACCCTGTTCATCCTGGCCAGCCTTGCCATCCCAACGCTGATCCCCGTGATCGCCGCCATCCTGCCCTGGCGCCCCGGCATCACCTTCGCGAGCCATGCGCGCGCGCTGGGCCGTGATCTCGGCACGGCGCTGGCACTTTCGGCGCTCCTGGTCGCCTTCCTGGCGCACCAGGCCTGGCTGATGGGCGATGCGATCCTGCGCACGCTGTGGCGGCTGTTCGGGTCGCACCGAAACCTGCTGCAGTGGAAGCCCTCGACGCTTGCCAGCGACGAGCCGCGGCTCGGCCTGGCAGGCTTCTATTACGCGATGTGGGGCGCGCCGGTGATTGGCCTTCTCGCCCTGCTGATCGGGGCGATGTCGGGGCATTGGGTGATCGGGTCGGTGCTGGGGCTGGCTTGGATCGGCTCGCCGGCCATCGCGCTTTGGGCGAGCCTCGCACCGCATGGCGCAGGGCAGCTCACCATGAATGCAGCCCAGCGGCAGGCGCTGCGGCTGATCGCTCGGCGCACCTGGCGCTACTTCGAGCAATTCGTCACGCCGGCCGACAACGCCCTGCCGCCCGACAATTTCCAGGAGGATCCGGCCCCCGTTTTGGCGCGCCGCACCTCACCCACGAATGTAGGGCTGTATCTTCTCGCCGTGGTCAGCGCGCGGGATTTCGGCTGGATCGGCACGGCCGAGGCCGTGGGGCGTGTGGAAGACACGCTCGCGACCCTGGCGCGGATGCAGCGCCACCGCGGCCATTTCTTCAACTGGTACGACACGGCCGACCTGCGTCCACTGGAGCCACGCTATGTCTCCTCCGTCGACAGCGGCAACCTCGCGGGGCATCTCATCGCGCTGGCGAATGCCTGCCGGGAATGGCGGCTGCGGCACCAGCCGGTGCCGATTTCGGGCGTGCACGACGCGCTCGACATCGCCCGCGCCGAGGCAGGCGCGCCCGAGTCGGCGCTGCTCGCCGTGGCCGCGGCGGCGACGGCGCATGACCAGGCCGGCTTCGCTCGCCACGCGGCGCTCGCTGTGGAAAAGGCGCCAGGCGAGGAAGCGACGTTCTGGATAAATGCGGCCGTCGCGAGCTTCGACAGCCGCCAGCGCGACGCGCTGATGACCGCCGAGCAGCGCGCCGCGCTGCAACGCCGCCTCGCCGCGCTGGAGGAGGCGGCGCGCGCCCTGGCGCTCGCCATGGATTTTGCCTTTCTGCTCGACCAAGACAGGGAACTTCTCTCGCTTGGCTATCTGGTGGCGGAGGCGAAGCTCGACCCGAGCTGCTACGACATGCTGGCCTCCGAAGCGCGGCTCGCCAGCTTCTTCGCCATCGCCAAGTGCGATGCGCCGGCGCGCCACTGGTTCCGCCTCGGCCGCAACATGACGCCGGTGGCGGAAAGTGCGGCGCTCGTCTCGTGGTCCGGCTCGATGTTCGAATACCTGATGCCCTCGCTGGTGATGCGCGCGCCCGGCGGCTCGCTGCTGGCGCAGACCAACCGGCTCAGCGTGCAGCGGCAGATCGAGTATGGCGAAAGCCTCGGCCTCCCCTGGGGAATCTCGGAATCCGCCTATAACGCGCGCGACCTGGAACTGACCTACCAATACGCCAATTTCGGTGTGCCCAGCCTTGGTCTGAAGCGGGGCCTGAGCGAGAATGTGGTGGTCGCGCCCTATGCCACCGCACTCGCCGCGATGATCGACCCCGCCGCCGCATGCGTCAATTTCCAGCGTCTCGCGGCGGAGGGCGCGCAGGGCCGCTATGGCTTCTACGAGGCCATCGACTATACCCCTGCCCGCTTGCCGAAAGGCGCGCGCCACGTCGTGGTGCGCGCCTTCATGGCGCACCATCAGGGCATGACGGTGGTGGCCATCGCCGATGCGCTTTCAGGCGGGCGCATGCGCCAGCGTTTCCATGCGGAACCGCTCGTGCAGGCCACTGAACTGCTGTTGCAGGAACGCGTGCCGCGCGAGGTCGCGGTGGCGCATCACTGGGCTGCGGAGGTGCGCACCGCGCGCGCCATCTTCGCCGAGGAACAGGCGGGCCAGCGCCGCCTCACCAACGCGCAGCAGGCCGTCCCCGCCACGCATCTGCTGTCGAATGGCAGCTTTACCACGCAGCTCACCGCGGCGGGCTCGGGCAGCCTGCGCTGGCGGGGCCTGGCCGTGACGCGCTGGCGTGAAGACGCCACCTGCGATGATTTCGGCGCCTATATCCTGCTGCGCGACGTGCGCACCGGCGCGGTCTGGTCCGCGACCACGCAGCCGATGGGCTGCGCGCCCGATGCCTGTGTCATATCCTTCAACGAGGATCGCGCGGAGTTCCTGCGCCAGGAAGGTTTCATCGCCACGCAGCTCGAAATCATCGTCTCGGCAGAGGATGATGGCGAAGTGCGGCGCCTGTCCATCACCAACAATGGCACGACGACTTGCGAGATCGAGGTCACGTCCTACGCCGAGCTCGTGCTGGCGCGGCAGGCCGACGATATGGCGCATCCTGCCTTCTCGAAGCTTTTCGTGCAGACCGAGTATCTGCCCGAACCCGGCATCCTGCTCGCCACGCGCCGCCCGCGCGGGCCGGAGGAGCCTTCGATCTGGGCCGCGCATTTCGCGGTGGTCGAGGGCGACACGATCGGCCCGCAGCAGGTGGAGACCGACCGCGCGCGCTTCATCGGCCGCGGCCGCACCCTGCGCGACCCGGCGGCGATGGCGCCGGGCGCGCTGCTGTCGAACAGCGTCGGCAACGTGCTCGATCCGATCTTCGCATTGCGCCGGCGGCTGCGCATTCCGCCCGCCGGCGTCGCGCGGCTGGCGTTCTGGACGATGGTGGCGCCAACGCGGGAGGCCGTGCTGAACGGCGCCGATCGGCATCGCGACGTAACCGCCTTCGCCCGGGCCGCCACCCTCGCCTGGACGCAGGCGCAGGTGCAACTGCGCCACCTCGGCATCACGCCAGGCCGCGCCGCGCTGTATCAGCGCCTAGCCGGCCATGTGGTGCACGCCACGCCCAAGCTGCGTGCGAGTTCGGAGGCGATCTGCCGCGGCACGGGCCCGCAATCGGGCCTGTGGTCGCAGGGCATTTCTGGCGATCTGCCGATCGTGCTGCTGCGCATTGCGGAGATCGAGCACCTCGACGTCGCGCGCGACCTGCTGCAGGCCTTCGCCTATTGGCGCGGCAAGCAGCTTGCGGTCGATCTGGTGATCCTCAACGACCACCACGCCTCCTACATCCAGGATCTGCAGGGGGCGCTGGAGGCGCTGATCCGCGTCAACCGGAGCGGGCAGAATGGCCATCTCGGCCATGTCTACCCGCTGCGTGCCGATCTGCTGCCGGCCGGCACCGTGGCGCAACTGCTGGCGGCGGCGCGGGTGGTGATCCTCGGGCGTCGCGGCAGCCTGCTCGACCAGGTGAACAAGGCGCCTGCCGGGCGTCTCATGCCCGTCACGCCGCCACGCCGCCGCGCCGTGGCGCAGCCCGCCCCGGTGGCGCCGCCGCAACCCGCGCCGGCATTGGAACTGTTCAACGGCTTCGGCGGGTTCGACCGCGATGGGCGGGACTACGTCACGCTGCTGGCACCCGGGGTCACCACCCCCGCACCCTGGGTCAACGTCATCGCCAACCCGCATTTTGGTTTCCATGTCGCGGCCGAGGGCGGCGGCTTCACCTGGGCCATGAACAGCCGCGAAAACCAGATCACGCCCTGGTCGAACGACCCCGTGGCCGACCGCCCCGGCGAGGCCTTCTATCTGCGCGACGAGGAAACCGGCGTGGTGTGGTCCCCCACGGCCAGCCCGATCCGCGACCCCGCCGGCCACTACCGGGCGCGGCATGGGCGCGGCTTCAGCAGCTTCGAGCACGAGGCACAGGGCATCCAGGCCACGCTCACGCAATCCGTGCCGCTCAGCGATTGCGCGAAAATCTCACGCCTCGTGTTGGTCAACCGGTCCGGCCGGGCCCGCAAGCTGAGCGTCACGGCCTATGTCGAATGGGTGCTCGGCCCGTCGCGCGGGGCGAGCCTCGGCCATGTCATCACCGCGATCGATGCCGAGACCGGGGCGATGTTCGCGCGCAACCCCTGGAGCCTCGCCTTCGGCGGGCGCGTGGCGTTTCTCGACCTCGGCGGCACCCAGGGCGAGTGGACGGCCGACCGGCGCGAGTTCATCGGCCGCAATGCGAGCCTCGCCGACCCGGCAGGCATGGCGAGCCTGGTGCCGCTGTCCAAGACGGTGGGCGGTGGGCTCGACCCCTGCGGCGCGATGCGGCGCGACATCTTGTTGCCCGCAGACGGACGCATCGAGGTGGTGTGCTTCCTCGGCCAGGCGGCGGACGACGCGGCCGCGCGCGCCATGCTGACCCGCCTGCGCGCCGCCGATCTCGATGCCGTCGCGCGCGACGTCGCCGCCTATTGGGAGGATGTGCTGGGCCGCGTGCAGGTCCGCACGCCGGATCGTGCGATGGACATCATGCTGAATGGCTGGCTGCTGTATCAGGCGCTGGCCTGCCGCATATGGGCGCGCGCCGGCTTCTACCAGGCGAGCGGCGCCTATGGCTTCCGCGATCAGTTGCAGGACGGCATGGCGCTGGTCACCGCGCGGCCCGCCATGACGCGCGAGCACCTGCTGCGCGCCGCCTCGCGGCAATTCGTCGAGGGCGACGTGCAGCATTGGTGGCTGCCGCATTCCGGCCAGGGCGTGCGCACGCGCATCTCCGACGATCGCGGCTGGCTGGCGTTGGCGGTTGACCACTACGTCGCCAGCACGGGCGATGTCGCCATCCTCGATGAGCAGGTCGCGTTCCTCGATGGCGCGGTGCTCGCACCTGGCGAGCACGAGCGCTTCTTCCTGCCTGGCCGGGCCGAGGACACCGCCACGCTGTTCGAACATTGCGCCCGCGCGCTGGACCAAAGCCTTGCCGTCGGCCGGCACGGCCTGCCGCTGATCGGCACCGGCGACTGGAATGACGGCATGAACCGCGTCGGTGAGCATGGCGAGGGCGAAAGCGTCTGGCTCGGCTGGATGCTGCATGTCGCCCTCACGGCCTTCGCGCCCCGGGCCGCGGCGCGCGGCGATGCTGCCCATGCCGAGGCCTGGCTCGCCCATGCCGAGACGCTGCGCCTGGCGCTGGAGGCCGAGGGCTGGGATGGCGACTGGTATCGCCGCGGCTTCTACGACGACGGCATGAAGCTCGGTTCGGCCGAGGCCGCCGAATGCCGCATCGATTCGATCGCGCAATCCTGGGCCGTGCTCTCCGGCGCTGCCGTACCGGCGCGCGCGCGCCAGGCGATGGACTCCGCCGCGCGCGAGTTGATCCGGCCGGAGGAGGGCCTGGCCCTGCTGTTCGCGCCGCCCTTCGATCGCACGGGCCAAGACCCCGGCTACATCAAGGCCTACCCGCCCGGCATACGCGAGAATGGCGGGCAGTACACCCATGCCGGGCTTTGGCTGGTGATGGCCTTCGCCGCCCTCGGCGAGGGTAGCAAGGCGGCCGGCCTGTTCGCGCTGCTCAACCCGATCAACCACGCACGCACCCAGGCGGAGGCGCTGCGCTACCGCGTCGAGCCCTATGTCGTCGCGGCCGATATCCAATCCACCGCGCCGCATGTCGGGCGCGGCGGCTGGACCTGGTACACAGGCTCCTCGGGCTGGATGCAGCGCGCGGGGGTGGAGAGCATCCTTGGGCTGCGGCTCAAGGCCGGGGTGCTGCACTTCAACCCCTGCATCCCCGCGACCTGGCCGGGCTTCGCGGTGACGCTGCGGCACCACTCGGCGCGCTACGAGATCAGCGTCACCAACCCGCACTGTGTCGAACGCGGCATCGTCTCGGCGGTACTGGACGGTGTGCAGCTTGGCGCCGGGCCGCTGCGCCTGCCGCTGGTGGATGACGGCGCGGTCCATGTGCTGGTGGCGACGCTCGGCAGGGGCTAGCGATGAAACGTCGCGGCTGAGCCGTCGCCCGCCCCGCCCACCCCTCCCCCCGGCGCGTTCAGAGAACCGACGCCACTCTGCGGATCGCCTCGGCCAGGCGGGGCATCGCGCAGGGCTTGGTCAGGTGCACCTCATGCGGTCCTTGCAGCCGATCCATCAGCAGGTCGGTGCGGCCGGTGAGGAAGATGACGCCGAGATCAGGGTGTCGCGCCAACGCGACATCGGCGAAAGCGAAGCCGCGCGGCGTGCCGGGGCCGAGATCGACCTCCAACACCACCACGCTGATGCGGGGATATTTCGCCAGGACCGCGAGCCCTTCCGCCACCGACGCAGCCCGGTGCATCGCGAAGCCCTCGCGCTGCAGCGCAAGCGCCATCGCCGCGCGCAACAGGGCATTGTCGTCGATCAGCAGCACCGTGGTGCTGGCGGTTATGCGGTTCAGGTCAGGCATACGAAATTCCGGTGCAATTCACGCGGTAGTTGATGGAAAAGGTGGTTCAGGCGGGCGGCTGCGGGAAGTCGGCCCTGAGACGCGTACCGGGGCCGCCCTTCACCACGCTCAGCCGCCCGCCCTGTCCACGCATCAACTCCGACACGATGCGCATGCCGAGCCCGACGCCCTGCCCGGTCTCGAAATCCGCCGGCAGGCCGGCGCCGTCATCTTCCACCTCGAGCGTCGCGCCGTCGGCGGCCGTGCCGAACCGGATGCGGATTTCGCCGCTGCCGTATCTCAGCGCGTTCGTCACCAGCTCGGCCAGAACCATGCCGAGCACCTGTGCACGTTGCGGCGGCCAGAAGGCGCCGGGCTCCGCCAGAAGCGCCACCGAACGGCCGGGGGCGAGCTCGGCCAAGCTGCCGTGCAACGCCTCGATCAGGCCGAGCAGGTAGCCGCGCATCTCCACCACGTCGAAGCGTTCGCCCTGGTACAGCCGCTCATGCACCGCGGCGATGGTCATCACGCGCATCGCGCTGATGTCGAGCATCTGGCGCGCCGCGTCGTCCTCGGCCTCCCCGGCCTGGAGCGTCAGCACGGTGTGGACCAGCTGCAGGCTGTTGCGCACGCGGTGATGCACTTCCGACAGCAGCAGCCCGCGCTCGACCAGCAGCTTTTCCCGCCCCTCCGCCTCCCGCCGGCGTTCCAGCGCGAGGCCGAGCGTATTGGCGAGCGATTCGATGAAGCTGATGTCGGGCTCGCTGAACTGGCCCGGCGCGGTGTCGTCCACCTCCAGCACGCCGTAGGCCGGGCCTTCGCCGCGGATCACCACATTCACCTCGCGGACGATGCCGTGTTCGGCGAGCATCGCCGGCACGCCGAAGCGGTGATCGGTGGACAGTTCGTTGCTCACGGTGGATGTCCCGGTGGCGAAGGCGAAGCCGGCCGGGGAGCTCGCGCCCGGCGGCAGGCGCACCGTGCCGACCAGGCCCTCGCGCCAGCCGACTCCGGCGCAGAGCAGCAGCATGTCGGTGTCCTGCTCATGTTTCAGCACCTTGGCGAAGCGGGTGCCGTGCCCTTCCGCGGCGACTTCCGCCGCGCGTTGCAATAGCGCCGGAATGTCCGGCGTGCCCAGGGCGAAGCGGCCGAAGGCGGCGACCAGCGTGTGCTGCTGCGTGCGGCGGCGCAGCTGCGTCTCGGCGTCGGGGGACGGGCTGTTCGACATCTGGGGAAGGCCTTGCAGAGAGGGAAGCGGCGGCGGCGCAATGACAGGGCGGGCAGCGATGTTGGGCACCCGGTGAGGCGGCTGGGGAGGCTGGTCGCGCCAGCGCGCCCAGGCGCCAAGCAGCGTGGCGAGCTGTTCATCAGGCAAGGCCCCCTCGCGCCGCCGGCGCAGCATCAGGCTGCGCAGCGCCAGCACGGGGTGGCCTGCCGGCAGATCCGCCCCGGTTTCGAGCGCCCGCAGGAAGGCCGCACCCCGCGCCGGGTGCTCGCGCTCGATCACCAGCGCGGCGTAGCCGATGACCGAGGCGTGGCCGAATTCGATCATCCGCCGCGCGAAGCCCCGCAACGCCAGCAGGCGCGGATGGTCGAGCAGAATCTGCCGGATCTCCGCCGCCGTGGCCTTGCGGCCGCTGCTGCGCGGGCCACGCCGTTCCTGGCGCCACAGCATGTTCGCCATGGCGGCGACCAGCGCCCGGTCGCCGAAGCGCCCGGCGGCAGTGCCGATCTCGGGCGCGCGTTTTGCCTGGGTGTCGTAGGTGATGTCGGCCGCTTCAGGCAGGCCTCGCACCACGGCCGTCTCGATGCTGGCCCGCGCCGCGACCGCAGCAAGCAGGCGGTGCTGGCCATCGAGCAGCTTTCCGTCGGCGGCGAAGCACAGCGGCTGCGCGTTCAGCATCCACCGCCCGCCGGCGATGTCGCGCGCGATGGCGGCGACATGCGCCTTCACCACGCGGCCGTCGTTCCGGCTTCGCGTCAGGAGGTCCTCGGCCATGGGTGGCGAAATCCGCTCGATGGTCACGACGGGGTGGTAGGCTTCCTCGCCAACAGGCTGCATCGGGCCGGGCCGGGCGAGGCCCGGATACGAGGCGAGCTGCGGCGTGGCATCGGCCTCCAGCCGAGTGAGCTCCTCGCTCCGCAGCGTTGCGTCCAGCGCGCGCAACGCCAGGCCGAAGGCCCGCACCTGGCCGGCCCGCGTGGTGAGCATGCCCGGCATCGCCTCAAGCGCCCGCCGCAGCAGCCGGCCGGGCTCGCCGGGGCCGAAGGCGGACGGATGAGCCAGCGCCCGGAACAGGCGCTCGGTGCGTGGGCGATCGACCGCGAAGCCCATATGCAATATGGCGCTGCGCACCGGCTCTGGCAGCGGCGAGCCTGCCAGGGCGAGGCTGGCGACGAGGCTGACCTCGATCCCGGGATTGGCCTGCAGCATGGCGAGTTGGCGCTCCCAGGACGGGAGATCGGCCCCCTCATAGCGGATCAGGCGAAGCAGCAACGCAGCCTGAAAGGGCGCATGCGGCACGCCGCGGAAGGTGAGAATATCGGTGAAGGTGCGGCGGCGATGCTGGTCGATCGTGTGCCCTGCCGCGTCGGCCACGCCGCGCGCGACAAAGCAGGGAAAGCCGCCGCTGACCTCGACGCAGGCAAGCAGGCGGTGCAGCCCATCGAGCAGTACGCCGTCACGCGACAGGATGATCGGCATGCCGCTCAGCCGCCATTGGCCGGCCTGCATCTGCTGCCGATAGAGTGCCACGATCCCGGCGTCGGTCACCGCCCCGGGACGGCGGCGTTGCAGCAGATCGACGGCGAGGCTCGGCGTGATGGTCGCTGCTGAGATGTCTGGCCACGGGTGCGAGCCGCCAGCGCCTGTGGCGGGCGGGGTGATGCCGGACGCGCTCAACCCAAGCCGCCATGTTGAGCGGCCGGGCGGGGGGGGATGCCAGCCATCGCGTCAGACAATTTCGTTCCTTCCGGTTCTGGCGGCCGGCCTTGGCTGCATCAGAATCTGGGCTGCATCAGATTCCAGGCTGCATCCGAAGCGGGACAGATCGAGACAGCACATACTTCAGCGAACGGCAAAGGGTTGGGCCTGCCAACCGTGGAACGTGTCAGCGTCACCCAAGTTTCAGGCGATTTGATTATATTTTCTATTTTAC
>JBBSCP010000169.1:0-9782 GCA_038250135.1 Acetobacterales bacterium
ACACCACCTGGGCCGTCGTCGTCGCCGTCGATGGGCAGGAGCTCAACAAGGTCTATGACCGCCTCGATGACGGCACCGACCCTGCACGCTGCGAAATGCGGGTGCGCGAGGAGATCATGGTGGAACCCGGCCGTGGCATCTGCCTGATGCCGGAGGATATCCACTCCATCCACACGACCGGCGAGCGGCCGACTCGCCACCTGCACATGTACGGCCTGGCGCTGGAGAAGCTCGACGATCGCAAGGCCTATGACCCGGAGACTGGCACGGTTTCGGCCTACAACAAGAACTTCATGAATCCGACGGCGGATGCCAAGGCCTGAGGCCGTGCATCTGGTCGCGCCGGCGACGCTGAAGAACTGGCTGCGGGATGGCCGTGAACTGGCCATCCTGGATGCGCGGGAGGAGGGCGAGTTCGGCGCCTCCCATCTGTTCTGGGCGGTGCCCTGCCCGCTTTCGGTCGCCGAGTTGCGCGCCCTCGCGCTGCTGCCGCGCCGAGAGGTCCGCGTGGTCTGCACCGATGGCGGCGCGGGCCATGCCGAGCGCCTGGCCACCCTGTTGGCCGGCCTGGGCTATGCCGAGGTGCATGTGCTTGAGGGCGGCACGCCGGGCTGGCAGGCTGCTGGTTTTGAGGTCTTCTCGGGCGTCAACGTGCCCTCCAAGGCCTTCGGCGAGTGGGTCGAGCACCATTACGAGACCCCCTCGGTCGATGCCGCGGAACTCGCGGCGATGCAGTCGGCCGGCGAGGATCTGCTGATCGTGGACAGCCGCCCGATGGTGGAGTTCGAGAAGATGTCGATCCCCGGCGGCATCAATGTGCCGGGCGGCGAGCTCGCCTATCGCGTGCCCTCGATGCTGACGCGGCCGACGACGAAGGTCGTGGTGAATTGCGCCGGGCGCACCCGCTCCATCCTCGGCGCCGAGAGCCTGCGCCGGCTCAGCCTGCCCAACACCGTGGTGGCGCTGCGCAACGGGACGATGGGGTGGGAGCTGGCGGGCTTTCGGTGCGAGCACGGCAAGCACGACCGCTACGCCCCGGGCACGCCCGCCGACGCGCCCGACGGCCTGGCGCGCGCCGAGACCTTTGCCCGTGACACCGGCGTGCGCTGGATCGAACCTCCGGAACTCGCGCGAATGCAGGCCGAGGCGGGACGCACCACCTACCTGCTCGACGTGCGCGACCCGGCGGAATTTGCCGAGGGGCATCTGTCTGGCTCGCGCAACGCGCCCGGCGGGCAGTTGGTGCAGGCCACCGATGGCTGGGTAGCAGTGCGGCAGGCGCGGATCGTGCTGGTGGACGATACCGGCACGCGGGCGGCCATGACGGCCGGCTGGCTGCGGCTGCTCGGCGGCTGGGAGGTTGCGGTGCTGCGCGGCGGGCTTGCGGGCCGGCTCGAAGCGGGCCGGCTTGCAGCGAGGTTGCCGCGCGAACGCGTCGCTGGTTTTGCGAAGCCCCGCATCATCACGGCCGCGCAGCTTGCCGCGCAGCTTGGAGTGGGCGGTGCGGTGGTGGTGGACCTCGCGCGCTCCATCGCCTTCCGCGCAGGGCATATTCCGGGCGCGGCCTGGGGCATCCGCACGCGCCTCGCCGCCCTTGCGGCACAATTGCCCGCGGATCGCCTCGCGGTGATCGCGGCGCCGGACCCCGATCTCGCGGCGCTGGCGGCTGCCGAACTCGCGGGCCTCCGCCCGGCGCCGGTGGCGGTGCTGGAGGGCGGCACGGCGGCCTGGCAGGCGGCGGGCTTTCCGCTCGCCGCGGATCGCCGCGTGCCAGCGGATGCCGATTGCGTGGATTGGTACCTCCGCCCCTATGACCGGACTGAGGGGGTCGAGGCCGCGATGCACGCCTACCTCGCCTGGGAGATCGACCTCGTCCACGCCGTGGCACGCGATGGCGACGCGCCTTTTGGGGCCTGGTGAGATGCCAAGCTCGATCCAGGCGAGGCTGCGGCGGCTTGGCACGGGGATGCTCGATACGCTGCTGCCGCCGCACTGCCTGAGCTGTGACGAGGCGGTGGAGGTACAGGGCACCTTCTGCGCCACCTGCTTCCGCGCGACGCATACCATCACCGAGCCGCTCTGTGTGCGCTGCGGCGTGCCATTCCTGCACGCCGGGCAGGGCATCGGCGGGCTCTGTCCCGGCTGCCTCGCCCATAAGCCGGCTTACGACACGGCGCGCGCGGCGCTGCATTACGACGATGGGGCGCGGCGGATGCTGCTGCCCTTCAAGCACGCCGACCGGCCGGAGCTGGCGGCGCCGCTCGCGGCCCGCATGGCCCGGGCGGGAAAGGAATTGCTCGCGCGCTGCGACCTGATCGCGCCGGTGCCGCTGCATTGGCTGCGCCTTTGGGCGCGCCGCTACAATCAGGCGGCGCTGCTCGGCGGGCGGGTCGCGCGGCTGGCGCGGCTTCCCTTCGTGCCGGACTTGTTGCAACGCGCGCGCGCCACGCCGCCGATGGGCGACCGGAGCGCGGCCGAGCGCGCCGCCCTGCTCGCCGGCGTGTTTCGCCTGCACCCGCGCCGGGCCGGTCGGGTGGTGGGGCGCCGCGTGTTGCTGATCGACGATGTCATGACCTCCGGCGCCACGGCCGAGGCCTGCGCCCTGGTCCTGCTGGCAGCCGGGGCCTCGGCGGTGGATGTGCTGGCGGCGGCGCGGGTGCCTGATCCGCGCCTCAGGGAACAGGCTTGACCGCGGGGCGCTCTGCCCCGATTTGAGGTTCATGGCCAAGATCGAGATCTACACCCAGGGTTTCTGCCCCTACTGCGCCCGCGCATTGGGACTGTTCCAGAAGAAGGGCGTGCCCTTCGAGGAAAAATACGCGCCCCAGGGCTCGGACAATCGAAAGGAGGCCATTGCGCGCTCCGGCGGGCGTACGACCGTGCCGCAGGTCTTCATCGATGGGCGCCTTATCGGCGGCTGCGACGATCTGATGGCGCTGGACCGCAAGGGTGGGCTCGACCCGCTGATCGCGGCCTGAGCAAGCTCCCTCGCATCACGCGGCCGCCACGCCATATCCAGGCAGGCGGATGACATCTCCGCCGGGAACACCAAAGGCATGATCCACTACCACCTCCGCTGCGCCACAGGCCACGAATTCGACGGTTGGTTCCAGGATGGCGCCGGCTTCGACAGGCAGGCCAAGGCCGGCCTCGTCGAATGCCCGCATTGCGGCAGCGACAAGGTGGTGCGGGCCCTGATGGCGCCTGCCATCCGCAAAAGCCGCCGCAAGGCGCTGCCGGTCCCGGTGCCGGAGGCGATGCAGGAGGCACCGCCACCTGGGCCGCCCGCGCCCGGCGCGCCGACCGAGCGCGTGGCGACCGGCCAGATCCCTGCCCAGCTCGTCGCGCTGTTGCAACGCATGCGCGCCGAGGTGGAGAAGAACTGCGACTACGTCGGCAGGGATTTCGCGGAGGAGGCTCGCAAGATTCAGCTGGGCGAAACCGAGGCGCGTGGCATCTACGGCGAAGCGACCGTGGCCGAGGCCGAGGCGCTGGCCGATGAAGGCATCGACGTGGCGCGCCTGCCCTGGGTGCCGCGCGCCGACGGCTGACGCCTATTCAAACCTACACGCCTCATCGAAGCTGAGGCGCGGGCTGCGCGGGAACAGGCCGGCGGGGTCGCCATGGCCGATATTCACCAGGAAGTTCGACTTCCAGCTCGTGCCCGAGAAGAAGGCCGCATCGAGCTTGTAGTTGTCAAAGCCGCTCATCGCGCCGACATCGAGACCAACGGCGCGTGTTGCAAGCATCAGATAGGCACCCTGCAACGTGCCGTTGCGCATCGCCGTCGTCTCGGCAAGCGAGTAGTTGTCGGCGAACCAGGCGCGTGCATCGGCGTGCGGGAACAGGAAGGGCAGCTTGTCGTAGAAGGTCGTGTCATGGGCCACGATCACGGTGACCGGCGCGGTCATCGTCTTCTCGACGTTGCCAGGCGAGAGCGCGTCCTTCAGCTTGGCCTTGCCTTCCGCCGTGCGCACGAAAACGAAGCGCGCGGGCGAGGAATTGGCCGAGGTCGGCGCGAATTTCAGCAGATTATAGATTTCCTCCAGCTTGGAGTCCGGCACCGGCCGGTCCTGCCATTTGTTCTGCGTGCGTGCCTCGCGGAACAGTTGGTCCATTGCGCGGTCGTCGAGCGGGTTGGCGGTGGTCATGGCTTCGGACATCGGGGAGGCCTCCGGTTGGTTGGTGTGGCGAAGCAGTGGCGCGGGGCGGCAGCGCGCGTTAATGTGCATTGCCGATGGTCATCATGGCCGCTCGAAATAATGTGCTACAGCACCATCCGCCACATTGGATCAATGTGAGCGGATTTCGTGCTGTAGATTCAATCGCTTCTGGAGCACGGGATCGATCCGAGAGGATCGATCGTGCTCTACAGGATGAAGCGCGACAGATCCGCGCTTGCCGCCAAGGGTGCGACGCGCGTGTTCACCAGCGCCGCATCGACGATGATGATCTCGCCCGCGCGGTCGGAGGCGGTGTAGGAAATCTCGTCCAGCAGCCGTTCCATCACGGTCGCCAGGCGCCGCGCCCCGATGTTCTCGACACTCGCGTTGATGTCGGCGGCAAGGCCAGCGATCGCATCCGTTGCGTCCGCGGTGATGTCGAGCGTCACGCCCTCCGTCCCCAGCAGCGCGATATACTGCTTCACCAGCGAATGCTCGGGCTCGGTCAGGATGCGGCGGAAATCCTCGCGCGTCAGGGCCGAGAGCTCGACGCGGATCGGCAGGCGGCCCTGCAATTCGGGCAACAGGTCCGAAGGCTTGGCCTGATGGAAGGCGCCCGAGGTGATGAACAGGATGTGGTCTGTCTTCACCGGCCCGTGCTTGGTGGAAACCGTCGTGCCTTCGATCAAGGGCAGCAGGTCCCGCTGCACGCCTTCGCGCGATACGTCCCCGCCGCGAAAGCCGCCTTCCTGCGTGCGCGTCGCGACCTTGTCGATCTCGTCGATGAAGACGATGCCGTTGTTCTCGGCATTCGCCACCGCATCGCGAGTCAGCGTCTCGGCATCAAGCAGCTTGTCGGCTTCCTCACGCTGGAGCGCCAGGCGCGCTTCGGCCACGCTCATCTTGCGCGGCTTCTGCCGGCCGCCGAACATCTTGCCCAGCATCTCCTGCATGTTGCCCATCTGGCCGGGCGGCATGCCGGGCATGTCCATCATGCCGATCGGCATGCCCCCGGTAGCATCGGTGACCTGCACTTCGATCTCACGCGATTCCAGCGTGCCCTCGCGCAGCATGCGACGGAACTTCATGCGCGTTTCGCCCGAAGCGCCCTCGCCGACGAGCGCGGTCACAAGCCGTTCCTCGGCGTTCAGCTCGGCCTTCGCCTGCACCGATTTGCGCGCCGTCTCGCGCATCTGCGTGATCGACACCTCGATCAGATCGCGGATGATGCTGTCCACGTCGCGCCCGACATAGCCGACTTCGGTGAACTTCGTCGCCTCCACCTTCAGGAAGGGCGCGTTGGCGAGCTTGGCGAGGCGGCGGGCGATCTCGGTCTTGCCACAGCCGGTCGGGCCGATCATCAAGATGTTCTTCGGCATCACCTCCTCGCGCAGCCCGGGGGCGAGCTGTTGCCGGCGCCAACGATTGCGCAGCGCGATGGCGACGGCGCGCTTGGCGTCGTTCTGCCCCACGATGTGGCGGTCGAGTTCCGAGACGATTTCGCGCGGGCTCAGGTTCACGGTGTCGGTCACGATTCGATCATTTCAAGCACGATGTTGCCGTTGGTGTAGACGCAGATGTCGGCGGCGATCTTCATGGCGCGGCGCGCCACCTCCTCGGCGTCGATGCCCTCCACCGTCATCAGTGCGCGGGCCGCGGCCAGCGCGTAATTGCCGCCAGAGCCGATGCCGATCACGGCGTCCTCCGGCTCCAGCACATCGCCCTGGCCGGTCAGCAGCAGCGAGCGTTTGGAATCCGCCACGGCGAGCAGCGCTTCGAGCCGCCGGAGGTAGCGATCCGTGCGCCAATCCTTGGCGAGTTCCACGCAGGCGCGCTCCAGCTGGTCGGGGAAGCGCTCCAGCTTTGCCTCAAGCCGTTCGAGCAGCGTGAAGGCATCGGCCGTGGCGCCGGCAAAGCCCGCCAGCACGCGGCCCTGCGCGATGCGGCGCACCTTGCGGGCGTTGCCCTTCACCACGGTCTGGCCGAGCGAAACCTGGCCATCGCCCGCCATCGCCACGCGCCCGTCCTTGCGGACGCAGAGAATTGTCGTGCCGTGCCACCCCAGCGGGTCACGGCGAGTGTCATCGAGGGTGTGTTGCATGCGCCACCACATGGCGAGGCGCGCGCCGCACGGCAAGATGTCAGTCTGGCAGGCCCGCCAGCGCGTCATCCACCGCATCGCCGAAGCGGGCGACGATGGCCTCGATCTCCGCCGCGGTGGCGATGTAGGGGGGGGCCAACAGCACATGGTCGCCGCGCCTGCCATCCAGCGTGCCCGCCATGGCGTAGCAGGCGAGGCCGCGCGCATAGGCCGCCTGCTTGATGCGGTCGTTCAGCTTGAGCGCCGGGTCGAAGGGCGCCTTGGTGGCGCGATCCATCACGAATTCCGCGCACCAGAACAACCCGCGGCCGCGAATATCGCCGACATGGCGATGATTGCCGAGCCGCTCGACCAGGCGCTGTTCCAGCAGGGCGCCCATGGCCAGCACATTGGCGAGCAGCCCCTCCTCGCGGATCACGCGCTGCACGGCGAGTGCCGCCGCACTCGCCACCGGATGCGCCTGGTAGGTGTGCCCATGCATGAAGGCGCCAGAGCCATCGCGCAGCGCCGCCACGATGTGCCCGGCGATGAGGATGCCGCCGATCGGCTGGTAGCCGCCGCCCAGGCCCTTGGCGATGACCTCGATATCGGGCGTGACACCTTCCTGTTCCCAGGCATGCATCGTGCCGGTGCGGCCCATGCCGCACATCACCTCGTCCAGGATCAGCAGCGCCCCATGCCGCGCACAGACCGCCCGCATGGCGGGGAAGTAGCCGGGCAGGGCGGTGACGCAACCGAGCGTGGCACCCACCACGGGCTCGGCGATGAAGGCTGCGACGTTGTGCGGTCCGAGCCGGAGGAACTCGGCTTCCAACTCCGCGACGAGCCGCGCGACGTAGTCGGCATCGCTCTCGTTCTCGGCGCGCTCGCGATAGGCGTAGCAGGCCGAGACATGGCTGAAGGCGTCCGACAGCAGCGGCTGGTACAGCGCGCGCCGCATCGCATTGCCGCCGGCGGCGAGCGCGCCGAGCGTATTGCCGTGGTAGCTCTGTTGGCGTGCGATGAAGCGGCTGCGCTGGGGTTGGCCGACCTCCACGAAGTATTGCCGCGCGAGTTTCAGCGCCGCCTCCATCGCCTCACTGCCGGAGGAGCAGAGGTACATATGCGTCAGCCCGCCGGGCTCGCCTTCCAGCACCAAATCGGCCAGCGCCTCCGCGCTCTCGCACGAATACAACGAGGTATGTGCGTAGCAGAGCTGTTCCTGCTGCACGCGCATCGCTTCCAGCACGCGCGGATGACCGTGCCCGAGGCAGGCGACGGCCGCGCCGCCCGAGCCATCGATGATGGTGCGGCCATTGGAGTCATGGATGTAGATGCCCTCGCCGCGCAGCGCACGGGGCGGGTCCTGGCGCAGGCTGCGTTGGATCAGGCGGGACATGGGCGCTACTCCTTGACCAGGGCGATGCAGGCGAAGCCGACGCGCGCCTCGGTCGGCACGCCGAAGCGCGCCGTATGGCGGGCCGGCAGGCCGCCGGGAAAGTGCTTCACATACTCGGCGTTGCAGTCGTGGTAATCGGCCGGATCGGTGATCAGCATCGTGACCTGCACGACGTGCTCGAGGCTGCTGCCGGCCTCGCGCAGGAACGCCGACATGGCGGCCAGCGCGTTGCGCACCTCATCGGCCGTCGTGTCGCCGCGAAGAATCCCGCGCGCCGGATCATGCGGGGCGGTATGGCCGGAGACGAACACCAACCCGCCGGCGCGTGCGGCATGGCTGAACGGGCGCGCTTCGCCAGGCGCGGGCTGGCCAAGGAAATCGATCATGGGCGAACTCTCCTTCACGGCGCGGTCAATAGGCCGACCACCGCGCCCGTCATGCAGCAGGCGATGCTGGCCGAAACGAGCGAGGGCAGGCCGAGCTTCACGATATCCGCCCGCCGCTCCGGGCACATCGCCACCATGCCGCCGAGCATGATGCCAACGGAGCCGAAATTCGTGAAGCCGCACAGCGCATAGGTGAGAATCAGGCGCGACCGTTCGCTCAAGCCGAGCCCGCCGGACGTCGCGAGTTCGAGATAGGCCACGAATTCGTTCACCACCACCTTGGTGCCGAGCGAGGCGCCGACCACGCCGGCACTCTCCGCCGGGATGCCCATCGCGAAGGCCAGCGGCCAGAACAGGAAGGCGGCGATCCGTTGCAGCGTCAGGCCGGTGATCGGCTCCAGCGCCATGTTCACCAGCGCCACCAACGCCACGAAGACGATCAGCATGGCCATGATGCCAAGCAGCAGGTTCAACCCGTCCATCGTGCCGCGCACCAGCGCCTCCATCGCGCTGTCGTAGAGGCGCGGCGCGGTCGTTTCGGTGGTGACGGACGATTGCAGCTCGCCCGGCGATGGCGGGATCATCAGCAGCGCCACCAGCACGGCGGCCGGTGCCGAGATCAGGCTCGCCACCAGCAATTGCCCGGCTGCGTCCGGCACGACCGGCGAGAGGATCAGCGCGTAGAGCACCAGCGTGTTGCCGCTGATGGTGGCGAGCCCCGCGGTCATCACCACGAACAACCCGCTGCGTGTGAGCCCCGCGAGCCAGGGGCGGATCAGCAGCGGCGCCTCCACCATGCCGACGAAGACATTTGCTGCGGTGGCGAAGCCCGTGGCGCCATCGATGCCGAAGGTGCTTCGCAACAGGCGCGACATGCCGCCCACCACCACCGGCAGCACGCGCCAATGATACAGCAGTGCCGAGAGCGCGCCGACCACCAGCACCAGCGGCAGCGCCTGGAAGAACAGGATGAAGCTGGCGCCGGGAAACGGTTCGGTGAAGGGCAGCGGCCCGCCGCCGAGATAGCCGAAGACCAGCGTCGTGCCCTGCCTGGTCGCTTGCGCCAGAGCGTTCACCGCAGCGCCGATCAGCGCGAAGGCCGCGCGCAGCGGGGCGACATGCAGCAGCGCGGCGGCGAGTGCCACCTGCAAGCCGATCCCCGCCACGATGACGCGCCAGGAAATGCCCTGTCGAAACCCGCCCAAGACCCAGGCGAGTGCGGCCAGCGCCGCCAGGCCGAAGGCGGATTGGAGCTGCAGCAGGCTCATTCCTCATCATCCGCGTCGTCGGTCGCATTGGTGATGCCGAGCACAACGCCGGTCTGGTCGCCCGGCATCGCCTCCACGCTTTTCAGCTTGCGGGCGATCTGGCGCGTACGGCTCTGCGCCTCGCCGATCGTCTTGGTGACGGTGCCGACCTGATTGCCGAGCTTGTCGAGCACCGCACTCATCTTGCCCATCTCGCCCTTCGTGGCGGAGAGCAATTCACGCACGCTTTCGGCGTTCTTCGACAACGCCAGCGTGACATGGCCGAGCTGGATGGTGCGCAGCAGGGCCGGCAGCAGGGAGGGGCCGAGGATGAGCACGCGGTGCTTGCGCCCCACATCGTCGATCAAGCCCGGGATGCGCGCGACCTCGGCGTAGAGACCTTCCGTCGGCAGATACATCACGCCGAATTCCACGGTGCGCGGGGGCACGATGTATTTCTCGGCGATCTTCTTCGCTTCGCCGCGGATGCGTACCTCCAGCCCCTTG
>JBBSCP010000170.1:0-9705 GCA_038250135.1 Acetobacterales bacterium
AGAAACTGGCCGCCGCCATCCGCCAGCACGCCGCGGTTGGGCACATCGGCGCCAGTGGCAGCGTCGCCACCGGGGTGCTGGAGAAGCTGATGCAGATCAGCGTGCTCGCGCTGGGCGCCGTCTTGGTGTTCGAAGGCGCGCTGAGCCTCGGCGCGCTGGTCGCCTTCACCATGCTGTCGGGTCGCGTCACGGGGCCGCTGGTGCAGATCGTGGCGCTGATCAACGAGTACCAGGAGGCCGCGCTGTCCGTGCGCATGCTCGGCACGGTGATGAACACGGCCCCCGAACGCGGCAGTGCGGCCCGCATGGCGCGCCCGCCGATCAGCGGGCAGATGCAGTTCGACCAGGTGACCTTCCGCTATCCCGGCGCGGCGACGCCGGCGCTCGATCAGGTCTCCTTCACGGTCGAGCCCGGGCAGGTGATCGGCGTTGTCGGGCGTTCCGGCTCCGGCAAGACGACGATCACGCGGCTGATCCAGGCGATCCACGCGCCGCAATCGGGGCTGATCCATTTCGATGGCGTGGATATCCGACATATCGATCTCAACCACTTGCGCCGCGGCATCGGCGTGGTCTTGCAGGACAATCTGCTTTTCCGCGGCACCATCCGCGACAACATCGCAGCCACCCGCCCCGAGGCGCCGCTGGAGGAGATCATCGAGGTGGCGCGCCTGGCCGGGGCGCAGGAATTCATCGATCGCCTGCCGCTGTCCTACGATACGATGGTGGAGGAGGGTGCTAGCAACTTCTCCGGCGGCCAGCGCCAGCGCCTCGCCATCGCGCGCGCCCTGCTGACACGCCCACGCCTGCTGGTCTTCGATGAGGCGACCAGCGCACTCGACCCGGACAGCGAGGCGATCATCCAGCAGAACCTGGCCGAAATCGCGCGCGGCCGGACCATGGTCATCGTCTCCCACCGGCTGTCCTCGCTGGTGCGCGCGGATGCGATCCTCGTGCTGGAGCAAGGCCGCCTCATCGACTGCGCGCCGCATGCCGCGTTGCTTGAGCGCTGCGACATCTACCGCCATCTCTGGCAGCAGCAGACGCAGCATCTGCGATGAGCATGCGTCGCCGCACTCCCCCCGCCATGCCGCGCCCGGTGGCGCGGGAGGCCATCGCCTTCCAGGACGATCTGGAGGCGCTGCTTGCCGAGCCGCCATCGCGCCTGCTCGGCAGCGGGCATTGGCTGCTGGCACTGCTGGTGCTGCTGCTGGTGGTGGGGGCAGGTTTCGCCCGCGTCGATGTGGTGGTCACCGGCAGCGGGCGATTGATGCCCGATGCGCCGCCAGTCGTGCTGCAACCGATGGAACGCGCGGTGCTGCGCGAATTGCTGGTGCGCCCGGGCCAGGCGGTGCGGCAGGGCGATGTGCTGGCGCGGCTTGACCCCACCTTCACCGAGGCAGATCGCCAGGCGCTGACGGCCCAGGCACGCTCGCTGCGCGCACAGCTCGGCCGCATCGAGGCGGAGCGTGCGGGCGCGTCGCCGGCGCCAGCGATCGATGCCGATACGGCGCTTCAGGCCATGCTGCAGCACCAGCGCCAGGCCCTGCAGGCCTCCCGCCTGCGCGGCTTCGCCGAGGAGATCCGCGCGCTGGAAACGGGGCTTCTCGCCATCGAGGCGCAGCAGGGGACGCTCGCCGAACAAGCCACCATCGCGCGGGAGGTGGAGGCGCTGCGCGCGCGGTTGCTGGAAGGCCAGATCGGCTCACGCCTCAATCTGCTTGCCGCCCGCACGCAGCGGCTGGAGGCGGAGCGGCAGCTCGACCAGGCGCGCGCGCGGCGCGAGGAACTCGGCCACAGCCTTGCCGCTCGCCGTGCCGAGCAGCAGGGTTTCGCGGATGATTGGCAGCGACTGCTGCTGGAGGACGCCGTGCGGTTGCGCGGCGAGCTGGTGCGCGTCGAGGAATCGCTGGCCAAGGCGCTGCGGATGGAGGCGCTGACCACCCTCGTCGCGCCGGTCGATGGCGTGGTGCTGGAAGTGGCGCGGCGCTCCGCCGGCTCCGTGCTGCGCGAGGCCGAGCCGCTGATCACGCTGGTGCCGGCCGCGGCGCCGCTGATCGCCGAGATCACGCTGCGCTCCGCCGATATCGGCCAGCTCCGCCTGGGCGAGGCGGTGGTGCTGAAGGTGGATGCCTTTCCCTTCCAGCGTCACGGTGCGCTGGCAGGTCGCCTGCGGGCCGTCAGCCGCGACAGCTACAACCCGACTCTGCCGATGGGTGCCGAGGCCGCCGGCGGCCCGCAGAGTGGTGCGGTGCATCGCGGGCAGGTGGAGGTCCTCGGCGGCGCCACGCCGCGCCTTCCGCCCGGCACGGCGCTCATCCCGGGCATGACGCTGCTCGCCGAGATCAAGGTCGGCGAGCGCAGCGTGCTGGGCTATTTCCTCAACCCGCTGCTGCGCGGGCTGCAGGAGAGCCTGCGCGAGCCCTGATCAGGCGGCGGCGCGCAACGACATCGCCACGCTGCGCAAGGGCTTGCGCAGAACGCCGATGAAATAGCCGTTGTGCCAATCGCTTTCCTTGAAGGCGACAGCGGCATGGGTGTTGTCGAGCGTCGTGCGGATTTCCGCGCCATAGAGCATCGAGAGGCCACCCTGCACGATGGCCCGGTGCGTACCGGCGCGCACCTGCCACCAGTTCCAGTCGTCGCAAATGAAGACGAACTCCTCGGTCAGCGCAGGCAGCGCCTGTACCAGGCCGTCATGCTGGTCCTGCTCCTCATGCGGGCCGTCGAACAGATAGACCTCGAAGGGCGCGTGGCGCTCGGCGAGCTTTGCGAAGGGCACGGCACGGAAATCATTCTCGATCACCTCCACCTCAACCTGCGGCGTGCGGAAGCGTGCGAGGTTGCCGAGGAAGGCGTCACGCGGGCCACCGAACTGGCTCCAATTGTCGATGGCGACGGCGCGCACGGCGTTGTCGTGGATGGCGGCGCAGAGCGTTGAGCCCATCCAACTGCCGACCTCGAGATAGCCCACCGGGCCGAGCCTGCGGATCAGGGTGTTGATGAAGTACCGATAGCGCGCGCCGGACATGCCATCGACGGTGTAGATGCCCTGGCTGCGGTCGATCGGCGCGCCCAGCGCCTCCGCCAGCGTGGTGCGCACCAGGCGGACACGGGGATCATCGGGGGCGATCACGACCTCGGACACATGACTCATCGGGCTTTTCTCCGGATGCGGGGGCAGAGGCGCGATGAGACCCGGATCGGCTGAACAGGTGGTAAATGCCGGGCGTGCAGAATGCCTTCATCCTTTCAGGGGAAGATGCTTTCGCCCCCGTCTGGAAAAGCCGACGCATGGATGCCCTGCTCCCAACCCCCACCACCCCAACCCTCACCACGACACGCCGCGTGCTGCATGTCGGCTGCGGCGCGCCCTCGCCTGATAAGTTGCCGACACATTTCTTCGCGGCCGGCGAGTGGCAGGAGCTGCGGCTCGACATCGACCCGGACGTCGCGCCCGATGTCGTGGCCTCGATCACCGACATGGCCGCGGTGCCAGGCTGTTCCGTCGATGCGGTATGGTCCTCCCACAACCTCGAACATCTGTTCCCGCATGAGGTGGCGCTGGCGCTGGCGGAGTTCCGGCGCGTGCTGAAGCCGGACGGCTTCGCACTGATGACCATGCCGGACCTGCAACAGATCGCCGAACTCGTCGCCGCCGACCGCCTGGCGGAGCCCGCCTACATGTCGCCGATGGGGCCGATCTCGCCGCTCGACATGCTCTATGGCCATGGTGCTTCGCTGGCGCTCGGCAATGCCTTCATGGGCCATCGTGGCGGCTTCACGGCGCGCACGTTGGAGGCGGCGCTGCGCGGCGCCGGATTCCCGATCGTGCGCGTGATGCGCGATGGCAGCTACGCGCTCTGGGCCACCGCCTATCGCGGTGGCGTCACGGGTTGAGGCGCACGCTCTCGAGCGCTGCTTCCAGGCGGCGCGTAAACCCAACGGTATCGCCCAGTGTCCGAGCCCAGGCATCGCCCGCCAGCACGGCGCGCGCGGCGGCCTGGCGTGCGGGATCGGTGGCAAGCGCGATGGCGCGCGCGACGTAGTCCTCGCGCGTTGCCGTGATGCCATCGATGAGCCCGATGGCGGTGAGCAGGCTGGTCGCCATGCGCGCAGCGAAGGCAAGGCCGGAGAGCGTCAGCAGCGGCAGGCCCATGCGCAGCGCATCGCTCGCCACCGTGCCGGAATTATACGGCGTGGTGTCGAGGAAAAGATCGGCGAGGCGGAGCCGTGCCAGGTAGCGCGCCGGCTCCACGCGCGGGCCGAGCACGAGGCGCGAAGGCTCGATGCCGAGAACCTCGGCCCGCGCGCGCAAATTGGCGCTGCCGCCATGTCCATCCTCGGCGAGCCAGAGCACGCTGCCGGGCACGGCGCGCAGGATCGCCATCCAGTCTGCGAACATCGGCTCGGTGATCTTGTAGAAATTGGCGAAGCAGCAGAAGACGAAGCCGCCTTCGGGCAGGCCTTCCTCGGCGCGGGTCAGGCAGGGCAGCAACGGCATGCGGCTGTCATTGGCCTGGTAGAGGCCAGCCAAGGGCAGCGGCTTGGGTGCGTAGAGCGGCGCGACGTCGGGCGGCACGGCGATCTCGTCGCAGATGAGATAGTCGAGCTCCGGCAGCGGCACGCTGCCGATATAGCCGAGATAGGTGGCCTGAACCGGCGCCGGCTTCCAGCGCAGCACGCCAAGCCGTGCACCACGCGTCAGGCCGTTGAGGTCGATGAGGATGTCGATCTCATCATCGCGGATGCGCTGCGCGGCGGTCGCGTCATCCATCGCGCCGATCCGCACATGGTGGTCGAGTGCCGCGATGACGCGCGCGCGAATTTCGCTGCCATCCTCGGGCGAGGAGCAGTAGCCGAAGATCTCGAAGCGGTCGCGGTCGTGCCGCTCCAGTACCTCCGCGATCAGAAAGCTCATTGCGTGGCGGCAGAAATCCGACGAGAGGTAGCCGAGACGCAAGCGGCCATGCCGATAGCCGCGCTCGGGGGCTAGGCGTCGCGGCGCGGCCGGCACCTTGCGCTCCAGCCAGGTCGCGACGATGCGTCGCTGCAAGTCGATATCGTCATGCAGCGCGAGCGCGCCGAGCGGGCCGGAATGCAGCACGGCCTGCGCACGCGTCAGGCCCGGAATATCGTCGGCATGGATGGGCCAGGCGCAAATCTTCTGGCGCAGATGCGTCCAGTGTTGCAACACATCCGGCTGGTTCGATGCGCCGAGCAGGCTATGGCGCAGCGCCTGCTCGGCCTCGGCGAAGCGGCCATTCTGTTCCAGCAGCCGACCGCGGTGGTTGAACAATTGCTGGCGCGTCGCCTCCGGCTGAAGCGCCTGCTGCCAGGCGACCAGGGCGGCCTCCACCTGCCCCGCCGCTTCCAGTGCCAGGCCGAGATTGACGGCGGCGTCATGGAAATCGGCCTTCAGCGCCAAAGCGTTCCGGTAGCAGATGACTGCCTGAAGGGGCTCGTTGGCCTGGGCCAGCTCAACGCCGAGGTTGAACCACGCCGCGAGCGCCTGCGGATGGCCCGGATTGGCGCCGAGCCAGGCCTGGTAGGCGGCGATGGAGAGCCCACGCCTGCCCTCTCGCGACGCGCGTTCGAGCGGCGGCAGCAACGCTTCGAGTGGCAGGTTGGCCAAGGCGCGCTGGCGCCGTGTCTCCTCGGCCGGGGGCAGCGCGGCCGGCCAGGCGGCGCTGTTGAGCAGGCCGAGCAGCCAGCCGCGGTCCAGCGCCGCCTGCGGAAGGATCGCGTTCATTGCGCACCCCAAAAGCGACGATCGGGCGCGAGAGGCGCGAAGGCATCGCGCGCGGTCAGGCCGGCCTGCCAGGAAGCGGCGGGATCGGCGAGCGGTGCGGCCTCCCGCAAGGCGATGCCGACATCGAGATAGGCGTCGAGGTTGGTCAGGTCCGGGCGTGGCAGGCGATCCGCGATAAAGTCCTCCCACATGCATTGATACAGAAGCTCGATCTCACGCACGAACAGGCGCGTGTCGAACAGGGTGGCGTTCTCGCGCAGCGCCAGCAGGCGCTCGCGATAGGCACGCAGCCGCGGCACGTCGAGGCCGAGCTCGATGGCCTGCGCGACATAGGCCTCGGGTGTGGCGCAGACCAGCTCCGGCACGCCGGCCGCAATGACGAGGCTCGCACAGACGCGCGAAGCGAAGGTGCGCCCCGGCAGCGTCAGCACCGGCGTGCCCATCCACAGCGCATCGGAGGCAGTGGTGTGCGCACCGTAGGGCGACGTGTCGAGGAACAGGTCGGCGGCGGCATAGCGCGCGACATGCTCGGCATTGCCGGCCATCGGCGCGAAGCTGATCCGCGCAGGATCAACGCCGGCGGCCTCGGCGCGCGCGCGCAGGCGCACGTCCACGGCATCGCTGCTCATCAGCAGCCAGAGCACGCTGCCGGGCACGCCGCGCATCACCTCCATCCAGCGTGAGAAGACTTGCGGCGTGATCTTCTGCGTGCCGTTGAAGCTGCAGAAAACCACCGCGTCCTCCGGCAGGCCGAGTGCGCTGCGCGTGGCAGGGGGCGCGACCTCCCGGTGCCGGTCGTTCGGCTGATAGCAAGGCAGGCGCAGCACGGTCTCGGAGCAGAAGGCCTCGCTGCCGGGCGGGATGATGATGTCGTCCGCCAGGATGTAGTGGTGAAAGGGCGTGCCCATCGTGCCGGCATAACCCAGCCAGTTGACGATGATCGGTGCGGGTCTGCGTGCCAGCAGCTTCGTGCGGGCGCCGCGCGTGTGGCCGTTGACGTCCACCAGGATGTCGATGCCATCCGCGAGCATGCGCGCCAGCGCGGCATCGTCGTCGAGCGGCGTGATGTCCGCCCAATGCTCGACGCTGCCACGGATGCGCGCCTTCACCGGATCCTCCTGCGGGATGCCGTTGTAGTAGATGAAGATCTCGACGGCGCCGCGATCATGCAGGCGAAACATGTCGGCGGTCAGGTGACCGATGGCGTGGGAGCGCAAATCCGACGAGAGATAGCCGATGCGCAACCGCCCGCCCTGCGCCGTCCGGCGCGCAGCGAAATCCTGCGTGGTGCGAAACTCGGCCGGGATGCCGAATTCCGCACGCGAGTAAGCTGCGGCATGCGCCAGCGCCAGCATCGGATCATCCGCATAAGTGGCAAGGCTGAGCGGCGCCATGGCGCGCAGCAGCGCGGCCTCATCGAGCCCGCCGACCGGCTCCAGCAATGGCCAGCAGCATTGCCGTTGGCGCAGGCTGATCCAGTGCTGCACCACGTCGCGCGTAGCGGGGGCGAGTTCGATGATCTGGCGCAGATGCGCTTCGGCTTCCGCATGCAGGCGGCTGGCTTCCAGCAAGCGCGCGATGTGCTTCAGGGCCGTGATCTTGTAGCCGAGGCTGTCGCCTGAGACCTGCGCGAGGGTGCCGGTGACCTGAGCCCAATGGCTCAGTGCAGGCGCGATGGCGCCGAGGCGTTCATACACCACGCCGAGGTTGATGAAGGGCGGCAGGAAGGTCGCGTTGCGGCGGATGGCCTCGGCGAAGGCATTGGCGGCACCGGCAAGGTCATCGAGTCCGCTGAGCAGCACGCCATAGTTGAACAGCACGGCATGGGCGAGCGGGTCGCCCGGGTGCTGGTCGAGCCAGTCGCGGTACAGCGCCGCGGCGCGCGGTGCCTGCCCGGCATTGCTTAGGCCTTGGGCCGCGCCGAACAGTTCGGCCACGCTGAGATCCTGCATGCTTCCATCCTGGCGCGCTGCGACAAGGCGTAAGATGGCGGCGCGGGTCTGAACGGATGGTTACCAGCCAAGGACGTCGGGCGATTCATCGGCTGGAAAGGTTCGTGCCCTATCCTGCGGTCACGCCCGGGATGACAAAATGTCCGCCCCGAAGCAGCCGCGCCTGCAAAAGCAAGGGATTGCTGGTCCCTCGCGCGGCTTACTCTGCCAGCCGGGAGTGTGGCGATGACGGTGTTCGCCGGATTGACGACTACCCAGATCGGGCAGCTGACCACAACCACGGTCGCGGCACTGACGACGGCCCAGGTGCGAACAATCGCGACCACACAGATCGCGGCTCTCACCACGACGCAGATGGGCGCGCTGACCTCGGCGCAGCTCGGGGCCTTGTTGAGCACGCAGGCCGCCGCGCTGGAAACGACGGACCTTGCCGTGCTCTCCACGGCACAGATCCGTGGCCTGGCCAGCACGCAGCTCGGCGCGCTCAGCACGACGCAGTTCGGCGCGCTGACCAGCACGCAGATGGGCGGCCTGACCAGCACGCAAGCCGGGGTGCTCAGCACGACGCAGGTGGCCGCCTTGACGACGACGCAGGTGGGTGGCTTCGGCACCGCCCAGGTCAGCGGCCTGAACAGCACGCAGCTGGCCGCGCTGACCACGACGCAGGTTTCCGCCCTGACCAGCACGCAGGTCGGCGCCATCCGCAGCAGCCAGATCAGGGGGCTCGAAAGCACCGATATCGCCGCCTTGACGACCACGCAGATCGCCGGCCTCACCACGTCCCAGCTTTCGTCGCTGACCAGCACGCAGGCCGCGGCGCTCGAGACGACCGACCTTGCGGTGCTGACAACCACGCAGATTCGCGGCTTGGTTTCGACGCAGCTTGCCGCGCTGTCCACGACCCAGGCCACCGCGCTGACCACGACGCAACTCGGCGCCCTGACCTCCACGCAGATGGCCGGGCTGCTGACCACGCAGGTAGCGGCGCTGACCACGACGCAAGTCGCCGCGCTTGGCACCACGCAGGTGGCTGGGCTGACCAGCGGGCAGGTAACGTCGCTGACCAGCACGCAGATCGGCGCGCTCACCGGCACGCAGATCGGCGCCATCGGCAGCTCGCAGATCCGCGGGCTGGATACGACCGACCTCGCCGCGCTGACCACGACGCAGGTCGCCGGCCTGACCACGGCGCAGCTCAGCGCCCTGGTCTCGACCCAGGCCGCCGCGCTGGAGACGAGCGACCTCGCCGCCCTGACCACATCACAGATCCGGGGCCTCGCCAGCACGCAGATTGCGGCGCTGACCACAACGCAGACCGGCGCACTGACCACGACCCAGGTGGCCGCTCTGGCGACCAACCAGGTGGCATCGCTGACCAGCACGCAAGTGGCCGCGCTGACCACCACGCAGGTGGGCGCGCTGACCAGCACGCAGATGGCGGCTCTCACCACCACTCAGATTCGCGGCATCGAGACGACGGACCTCGCCGCCCTCACCACCACGCAGATCGGCGGCCTGACCAGCACGCAGCTCGGCGCGCTCACCAGCACCCAGGCGGGCGCGCTGGAGACGACTGACCTTGCCGTGCTCACCACGACCCAGGTGCGCGGCTTGGCCAGCACGCAGCTTGGCGGGCTCAGCACCACGCAGCTCGGCGCGCTGACCAGTTTGCAGATGGGGGCGCTGACCAGCGCGCAGGCCAATGCGTTGACCACCACCCAAATCGCGGTGCTGACCACGACGCAGATCGGCGGCCTCGGCACGACGCAGATGGCCGGGCTTTCGAGCGGCCAGGTGGCGGCGCTGACCACCACGCAGGTCGGCGTGCTGACCACCACGCAGATCGGCGCCATCGGCAGCACGCAAATCCGTGGGCTGGAGACCACCGACCTCGCCGCACTCACCACCACGCAGATCGCCGGCCTGACCACCGCGCAGCTCTCCTCGCTGACCTCCACCCAGGCCGCGGCGCGGGCGACCACTGACCTCGCCGCGCTGACA
>JBBSCP010000171.1:0-9683 GCA_038250135.1 Acetobacterales bacterium
ACATCGGGCCGGCCGATCGCATCCAGCAGTGCGCCCGGCGCGAAGGCGGCGCAGGAGAAGAAGATGCCGACGCTCAGGATTTGCAGTACGCGCCCACCGCCCTGCGCGAACTCCGCGCCGAGCCATAGGCGCAGCACCTCCGGCCCTGCCGCCACCAGCACAAGGCAGGCCGGCAGCACCGCGGCCATTGTCAGCAGTGCGCCCCGCCGCAGCAGCCCCGCCGTCACCGTCGCATGGGTGGCATAGGCGCTGGCCATCGCCGGCAGCAGCGCCTGCGCCACCGCCACGGGCAGGATCCACATCCGCATCACCAGATCGAGCGGCGTGGCGTAGAAGGCGACGGCGGTCAGCGTCAGCAGCGCGCCGATCAGGAAGCGGTCGGCATAGAGCAGCGCCTGGGTGAGAATGCCCGACGCACTCATCCAGCCCCCCATCCGCAGCAGCGGCGCGATCAGCGCCCAGCGCGGCCAGGCGGGGGCGAGGCCCGGCAGATCGCGCCGCGCCAGCCATAGATAGCTGATCGTGTTGGCCACGCGGCAGGCGAGCAGGGAAGCGATCACGCCGACCAGGCTCTGCCACACCAGCAGCACCAGCACCGGGCCGACATAATACATGATGGCGACCGGAATGGTGACGAGGTTCGCCTGCCGGAAGCGCTGATAGGCGGCCAGCGTGCCCCATAGCGCCGCATTGATCACCACCAGCGGCGCGGCGAGGCACAGCAGCCGAAAGGCCCACACGGCCTCGGTCTGCAAGGCCTCGGGCGTGTTCAGCAGCCGCTGCACCAGGAAGGGCATGAAGGCGAAGGCGATGCCGGCGACGAGCAGGCTCAACAACGCCAGCGCCGAGATCGCCGCGCCGGCCAATTCGGTGGCGCCTTCGGTCTCGCCCGCGCCGATCCGGGTGGACAGCGCGCGGGTGAGGGCTGCGCCGACGCCGAGGTCGAACACGCCAAACACGCCGACCAGAGCGAGGGCGAGGGTGAAAAGTCCCCAGCGTTCGATGCCCATCTGCTGCACCAGCACGGGGGTCAGCGCGAGGGCGAGCAGCAGAGGCAGGCCGCGCCCTGCGGCATTCCACAGCGTGCCGCTCAGCAGACGGCCGCCAGATGCGCGGATTTCGGCGCGTTCTTCGGCCGGGTTGGCCATGAGCTGCGCCATCCTGTTGCGGCCCGCGAGGCTACCCCCGCGGGCCTGTCCTGTCAGCCGTGGGGGATCAGTAGGCGCCGCGGCGGGCCAGAACTGCCAGCGGGGTGCGCAGCAGGATCTTCACGTCCTCGAGCAGCGAGGGGTGCATGACGTAGTTCACGTCGAGCGCCACGCGCTGGGCGTAGCTGGTGTCGCTGCGCCCACTCACCTGCCAGGGGCCGGTGATGCCCGGGCGCACCGCCATGTAGTGCTGCGCCGAGGGGCCATAGAAGGCGGCAAGCTCGGCCGCCTGCACCGGGCGGGGGCCAACGAGGCTCATCTCACCGCGCAGCACGTTGACCAACTGAGGCAACTCATCGAGCGAGGAGGCGCGGAGGAACCTGCCCACCCAGGTCACTCGCGGGTCATGCCTCAGCTTGCGCGTCGCTTCCCATTCGCGCCTGGCCTGCGGGTCATGCTCCAGCAGCGCGGCGAGGCGCCGATCGGCGTCCGCCACCATCGAGCGGAACTTCAGGCAGCCGAACAGGCGCCCGCCGAGGCCGACACGCTCATGCCCGTAGAAAATCGGCCCGCCATCCCGCTTCACCAGCAGCGCCAGCACCAGGAAAATCGGCAGGCAGAACAGCAGGATCGCGCCGGCGCCGAGGATGTCGAGCGCGCGCTTCGCCGCCGGGCGCAGCAGAGCAAGGCCCTGCTGCGCCGCACCACTGCGCGGCATGCCCGGACGTGCCGCCATGGCCTCATGGGCCAGGATCGGCAGGTGCAGCACGGATCGCTTCGTCTCGGGCTCGCGGGCGAGCGTCTGGACGGCTTCCAGGCCAGGCATGGAGGTCCTCGTAAGCGGGGGTTACCCGCGGCTGGCGTTGATTGGGGCTAGGCAAATCCCGATTTACCTTCCGCGGTCCGTCCCCGAGGGGAGGACCGGGAAGGTCTCGGAACCGAAACCCGACCCTTCCGTAGTATGGAATAGCGTCCGTCGTAGGCCGGTTTGCGACGTGTGTGCGGCGGGATTATGGCGGCTGCTCACGAAACGCGTGAACGATGCGAACAGGCGTTCAGCGCCGATTTTCTGGTGGGGGGCTACGCCTCATCTGTGTCACTGTTACACCATGAACGGCTCCGCCAAGTGCTACAATGCGCCCGAGAGGGTCGTCGAGACGCTGCCTGGAATCGGGCCGGTACAGGGGAGCGCTTTCGGCGTGATGCTGGCCTGCACGCTCTGGTTCGTGCTCGCCTGCTCGCCTTGCGGCTTGTAGCCCAGCGGGCACGCAGTTTGCGGCGTTTCGCCGGACGAGGATGCCCCCCTGACCCGCTTCACCCGCGACCCGCGACCGACCGGCGGCAGCGCCCTGGCCTATCTGCTGGCGCTGGCCTTCGGCGTGGCGCAGGCGCTGCTGGTATTTCCGGTGGATTTTCTCTGGCCGGTGGGGGAGCTCGCCTGGCGGCCGCTCGGCGATGCGGCGCAGCACATGGTGGCGCAGCGCTACCTGATCGCCGCCCCCTGGGGCTGGCCGCCCGCCTTCGTCGCGACGCTGAACACGCAGGAGGGGGGGCTCAACACCGTCTTCGCGGATTCGATCCCGCTGCTGACGCTGAGCCTGAAACTGGCCCGGGACTGGCTGCCGGCGGGCTTCCACGGGGTGGGCCTGTTCTACGGCATCGCCTGGGCGTTGCAACCGCTCGCCGCCGTCTTCGCGCTGCGCAGCGCGGGGGAGCGACGGTTGCTGCCGGCGATTGGCGTGGCGTTGGCGGCGGCGGCGATGCCTGCCTGGATCGGCCGCTACGGCCATGCCGCGCTATGCGGGCATTTTCTTCTGATGACCGGCCTTGGCCTTTACCTGCGGCTGGCGGCGCGGCCCACACCGGGGCTGTGGCTGTCAGCGATCCTGTTGCAGGTCGCGGCGCTTCTAATCCATCCCTATCTGGCGGCGATGACCTTGGCACTGCTCGGCGCCGTACCCGCCACACGGCTGTTGCGCGGCGAGCCGTTCCTGGCCGCCGGAATCGCCGTGGGCGTCGCTTTCGGCGCGGTGCTCGGCGTCATGGCAGGCTTGGGCTATCTCGGCGCGGCGGGGGATGGCGGCTACGGGCAATTCGCCATGAACCTGCTCTCGCCATTCTGGCCGGCAGGGTCGGGGCTGATCGGCTGGCCCTGGTCGCCACAACTCGACGCCACCGGCCATGGCGGGTGGGAAGGCTACAATTGGCTCGGCCTCGGCCTGCTGACGGCCCTCGGCCTTGGCCTGATCGGTCGTCCCGGGCTCGCGCTGCGCGGGATGCGCCAGCATGCCGGGCTGGTGCTGGTGGCGCTGGCGCTGACCGCGCTGGCGGTCTCGCACAAGGTGGGATTCGGCGAGCGTATCGTGCTCGATCTCGGCACCGCGCCCGGGCCGCTCGAGCAGTTCCGCGCGTCGGGCCGCTTCTTCTGGCCGGTGGCCTATGCCCTGTTGATCGGCGGCTTCGTGCTGCTGGCGCGCGTGCGCCGGTTCGGCCCCGCGCTGTGCCTCGCCATGGGCGTGCTGCAAGTCGCCGATGCCGCGCCGCTGCGTGCCGCCATCATGGAATGGTCCGCCCGGCGGGAGCCCTGGAGCATCGAGGCCCAAGCGCTGCGAGCCGAACTCGCCCGCGCCGAGCGCCTGACCCTGCTGCCGAGCTGGTCCTGCGTTGATCATGCCGCCGGCGGCACCACCTCGGCCACGTTGCTCGAGGTGCTGGCGCTGGCCTCGGAGCGCGCGGTGCCGGCCAGCACCATGTATGTCGCGCGCTGGCGCAGCCCGCCCACCTGCCGCGACGACGCCCTGGCCGCGGCGCCGCTCGGTTCGGGCGAGTTGCGGCTGATCCTGCCCACGGCCGCGCCTGCACTGCTGGCATTGGTGCCGGACGCTGAGACGCGCTGCGGCCAGATCGGCGAGCTCATCGCCTGCCGCTGAGGAGTGCCTGATGCACCGATGCCGCCTGCTGCACCTCGGCCTTGCCCTTGCGATCCCAGGTTGTGCGGCGATGCCGGGCGAAGCTGCCTCGGCCTCCCCGCCGCATCGAGCGAGCCCATCCGGCGGCATTGGCCAGAGTGGCGGCGCGGCGCGGTATCACCGGCGCATCGCTCCCGGCCCTTCGCCACGCCGGTGCGCGTGACGGGTCTCGCCAATGGGCGCGCCACTACCCTGGTGATCCGCGACCGCGGCCTCTACACCAGGGGGCGCATCATCGACCTCTCGCCCCATTCGGCGCGCAAGATCATGTTCAACGATGGCGTCGCGCAGGTGGAGGTCGTGGCGTTGGCGCGATGACGGCCTACAGCGCCTGGCGCTGCGCCGGCCCCTCGCTCGGCAGATGCCGCTCGACGATGTAAAGCGGGCGGCGCTTGGTTTCGTTGAAGACGCGGCCAAGATACTCGCCGATGATGCCGAGCGTCATCAGCTGTACACCGCCGAGGAACAGCACCACCGCCATCAGGCTCGGATAGCCAGCCACCGGGTTGCCGAACAGGATGGTGCGGACCAGGAGCTGCGCGCCATAGATCGCCGCCCCGATCGCTGTGAGCAGGCCGAGATAGGTGGCGATCTTGAGCGGCCCTACCGTGAAGGCGGTGATGCCCTCGAGTGACAGGTTCCACAGCCGCCAGTAGTTCCACTTCGTCTCCCCCGCGGCGCGCGGCGCGCGGTCGTAGAACACGGGGGTCGAGGGGAAGCCGACCCAGGCGAACAGCCCCTTCATGAAGCGATGCTGTTCGCGCAGGCCCAGCAGCGCATCGAGCGCGCGGCGGCTCATCAGCCGGAAATCGCCGGTATTGGCGGGCAATTCGACCTTGCCGCCGATCCGCTTCATGACCCGGTAGAAGGCCGAGGCCGTGGCTTTCTTCAACCAGGTCTCGCCTTCCCGCGCACGGCGGGTGGCGTAGGCCACGTCGAAGCCCTGGCGCCAGGCGGCAACGAGGTCGGGGATCACCTCCGGCGGATCCTGCAGATCGGCATCGATGACCACCACCGCGTCACTCCCGGCGGCGTGGTCGAGGCCCGCCGTCAGCGCGATTTCCTTGCCGAAATTACGGCTGAGATTGACCACCGCGACTCGCGCATCGGCTGCCTTGAGGCCGAGCATCACCTCAAGCGTGCGGTCGCGCGAGCCGTCATTCACATAGATGACCTCCCAGGGCAGGCCGATCGCCTCCATGACCGGCCGCAGACGCGCGTGGAAGGCGGGCAGGACCTCCTGCTCGTTGTAGGCGGGCACGACGACGGACATCACCGGACGCGGCGTCGCCGGCGGATCGCGGAACGGCATTGGGGCGAGTTGTGCGGACATGGCGGCCTTGTGGCAGGGCCTTGCGGCGAAAGCGGGGCGTTGTGCAGGCAGTGCGGTGGCGCGGTCAACGGGGAATACGAGAGGGGTTGCGCCCGCACGGTGGCGCGGCTAGGTAGCGGCGTTGCCGTCCGGTCCGCTGCCGTAGCTCAGTGGTAGAGCACTCCCTTGGTAAGGGAGAGGTCGAGAGTTCAATCCTCTCTGGCAGCACCATTTTTTTGGCGGCCATCCGGGAAAATCTGGCAAATCAAAGCACTTAGGGCGCCCAGTGATGCAAAAGGGTGCTGCCCATGGTCTCCCCTTTCAAGCACCCGAGGACAGGCGTCCACCAGATCCGCAAGGGCGTTCCCGAGGCGCTTCGGCTGATCGTCGGTAAGCGAGAACCCCAGCGCAGCCTCGGCACGAAGGACCCTGGTGAGGCGAAACGCCTCGCAAGCGCGGTGATCGCCGAGTTCGAGGCGATCATTGCCGATGCCCGCGCCGGCCGCGCGCCTTCACCTGCAGCAAGACCGATGCCTGAGACGCTGCCCCTGGCGGCGCCTCGCGGGGCGCTGGGTCAGACCAGCGCATCGGAGACCACCCTGCTGCCGCTGCCGGCAGAAGAGGTCCTCCGCGCCTGGGCACAGGAGCGTCGCCCCTCCACGTCAACGCTGAAAAAGTATCGCGCGAGCTTCAAGCAGGTGGCGAATGCGCTCGGCTTTGATGATCTCCGCCGCATCACTGACGCAGGCGTGGTCAGGTTCAAGAAGGCACGACTGGATGCCGGAAGGGATCCGGGCACCGTGACCGATGATATCGCAGGATGCGGCACTGTCATTAAATGGGCGTGCACCAACGGGATGCTCGCTGAGAACCCGTTTCGGGGGAAGGCCCCCAAGGCGATCAAGCACGGGGAGAAGGCTCGGGTCGGCTACGACGATCGTGATGCCGTTGCCATACTGACGGCAGCAAGGACCCAGACCGGGTGCCTTCGATGGCTCCCCTGGATCCTCGCCTTCACTAATTGCCGTCTGAATTCGTACTCGACCAGCGGCTCATCGAATTCGAGCGGCGCGGGCACCACGCGGCGCAGCGCCCAGCCGATAGCGCACCAGCTCGCAGATGCGCGGGCGGCCATCGACATGCGGAATGATCTTCAGCGTCACGCCAGGTGCAGCAAGCTCGGCCATCGCCTCGGCCTCGGGCAGCAGGCGACGCTTGAAGCCCATGCTGCCGCGCGCCACCGCGACTGGCCCGACATCGAGCGTGCCGAGCAGCGTATCGCGCACCACCGCAAGCGACGGGCGTGCGAGCTTCTGCGGGAAGCCCCATACTTCGCGCCCGCCGGAATTGGCGGTGTGCGAATTGACATGCATCGCGTGGATGTAGGTGCCGGCCACGCCATGGGGCAGGCGCACCGGAATGACCTGCGCCGCCAGCGCATCCTCGCCGAAACCCGTACTGTCAGGCATGCGGATGAATGGAAACGCGCCTCGTCATCCAGGGGCACCAGCGGTTCGGGCACCAGCCGACGCAGCGCCTGGGCATCCGTGCGGTAGGCGATACTGAGGTATTCGCGATCGACGAAGCGATACGGCCCCAGCGGGTAGGAGGGGCTGACGCGCGGCATTGCGAAAGCGCCGTCGAGGACATCCTGCTCGCGCATTACGCTTTGGCCTTCCGTGTCGTGCGCGGCGGCGGCACGGCTTCCTCGGGCGCATCGACCCGGGCGGCTTGCGCGGGTTCCGCTGCTGGCACCTTCGGCGTTCCCAGCACGTCGAAGGTACGCGCGCCGAGCTCCGCCGGCATTGGTTCCAGCCAGGGTGAGGCCTCGAGTGTCGCCACCGCATCGGCGCGGCCCTGCGCCCAACGCTCCATCATCGTGGTGCGGCTGAACTCATAGTCCTTGGTCTGCCCCTGGCTGTCGGTCGGTCGATAGATGATCTGCGCGATGTCCATCGTCGTGACGCAGCCAAAATTGTAGAGGAATCGGCCTTCGGCGGTGTCGCGCAGCGCTTCGGGCAGATTGTCCCAAAGCGTGTTGATGTTGTGCCGCACGTCATGCATCTCGCGCACCGTATCGGTCGCGGCGCGCGTGCGGCTGCTGTAGCGGATATCCTTCTCGCGCTCCACGACCTCGGCCAACGTGGTCGGCACGGCGCCGCGCGCGTGGAACACATCGACCTGGAAGGTGAGGCGGGATCGGCGCGGGATCTTGGCGAGCACATATTGCAGCGGCGTGTTGGAGACCAGCCCGCCATCCCAGTAGTGCTCGCCGTCGATCTCGATGGCGGCGAAACCAGGTGGCAGGGCGCCGCTCGCCATGATGTGCTCTGGCCGGATCGCGATCTCGCCGCTGTCGAAATAGGCGAAGTTGCCGGTGCGAACATTCACCGCGCCAACGCTCAGGCGCATGTCGCCGCCATTGATGCGGTCGAAATCGACCAGCGATTCCAGCGTCGTCTTCAGTGCCGCGGTGTCATAGAAACTGGTCGGCGGCGAGGCCGCCAGCCAAGCCATGGGGGCGTGCGGGCCGAAGAAACCGCTCTGTCCGAACAGCAACGCCTGCGCCGAGCCGAACTGCCGACGCTGACCCGGCAACGGCACCAACCCGTCCAGCCAGGCCGGCCAGAAGCTCGGCGGTGTGGTGACGGTCTCCCAGAAGCGGCGCAGCTTCTCGACACGCTGCTCCGGCGCATTGCCCGCGATGATCGCCGCGTTGATCGCGCCGATCGAGATGCCGGCAACCCAATCCGGCTCGTAGTCGGATGCTGCCAGCGCCTCATAGACACCGGCCTGGTAGCTGCCGAGCGCGCCACCGCCCTGCAACACAAGTGCAACCTTCTTGTTGTAGCTGGCCAAACGTGGCGGCAGATCGTGGTGGGTCATGCTTGATCCTCCTGAGGCGGTACAAGTAATGCGCATCCGTGGTGATCATGGCTTCGCGGGCTGGCGCTGCGCGGTTGCGGCGGGGCGGCGAGAACGCTGGTCGCCGCGAAGCCGTACTGCCAGAACCGATTGGTGGCTTTCAAGCGAGGCGTTCAAGGCGGCAGTCTCGGCGAACTTGCGTGGACGCACCTAGTGGTGTGTGCCAGACGCGAGATACCTTCTGGCACACACCACTAGCCATTGATTTGGTGGGCCGATTCACCCAAAGCTTGGGAAGCAAGCGTTGGGATTGGACCACCAGGCGGTGGTCAGCTTCTCGTTTCAGCGCGATCGATATTTGAACCGGATGAACTCCTTGAGGCCGAGAAATCGAAGACGACCAGCGTAACCTCCTGCCGCGTCGCTACGAAAAGGGATCGGACGGGTTTTTCCCGCGCGATCCATCGAGGAGGCACCCTGCCATGTCGAACCTGCCCCGCCGCCCGCTGCTCGCCGCCCTGGCTTTCAGCTGGGTCGTCACAGCCGCATCCACTGCCCGCGCCGCCGAGCGCGCACCCTGGACTGATGCCGCCTTCGCCGCAGCCCAGGCCGCGGGTCGACCACTGATCGTCGAGGTCACGGCGCCATGGTGCCCCACCTGCCGCGCCCAGGCGCCGCATGTGACGGCGGCCCTCGCGGATCCGGCCCTGGCGTCCGCGCTGCTGCTCACGGTCGATTTCGATACGCAGAAGGACGCGCTGCGTCGCCTCGGCGTGCGGCAGCAATCCACCATCATCGCCTTCAATGGCGCGCAGGAGCGTGGTCGCCTTATCGGTGTCACCGATGCCGGGCAGATCCGCGACCTGATCCGTCGCGCCGTCTGAGGCGCCCCCGGAGACACCACTATGGGAACGCTGTTTCTGGCAGGGCTGGCAGGAATTCTCGCCAGCCTGTCGCCCTGTGTGCTGCCCCTGCTGCCGATCGTGCTGGGCGCCGCTACTGCCGAGCACCGTCTGGCGCCGCTCGCGTTGGCCGGTGGCCTTGTGATTGGCTTTGCCGGGATCGGCGTTGTACTCGGCCTGCTTGCGACATCGATCGGCTTCGACCCGGAGGTGCTGCGGATCGGGTCGGCGGTGATGCTGTTGTTTGCCGGCCTTGCGTTGCTGGTCGCCGGCTTGGCGACCCGTTTGACCACAGCGGGTGAGGCCATGATGGCGCCGATCTCCGCACTGGCGCAGCGGATGCCGGCGCAGGGGCTCGGCGGTCAATTCGGCTTGGGCGTCGTCCTGGGCGTGGCCTGGGCGCCCTGTACCGGACCGGCCCTGGGCGCCGCGCTGGGTCTGGCCGCGCAGGCCGGGACGGCGGCCCAGGCCACCTTTGTCATGGCGG
>JBBSCP010000172.1:0-9666 GCA_038250135.1 Acetobacterales bacterium
AGCACCTGCACGAACACCATCCCGATCTGCTCAAGTTGCTCATGCTGGGCGAATCCGGGGCGAGGGGAGACGAAGCGCCCCCCGAGGATTCAATCACTGGCCGAGTCGGGGCGTTACGTGCGACAGGCTGCTGGAGTGGGACGCGTTCAAGTTTGTTCACGCATCCTGCTCCAACCTTCTGTTTGATTGCATGATTCTGCCCTGCGGTGCATTCTCACCTCCGGCCATCACGCTCTAAAGCCAGTTGGCACGCGGCTGCTACAGCCCTATCCGCGCCGTCGGAACCGCTCCACCGCCGAGACCAGGGCCGTGCGCACGCCAGGTTCCAGGGCCGAATGGCCGGCATCCGGCACCATGGTCAGTCGGGCGCGGGGCCAGGCGGCGGCGAGGTCGAAGGCGGTATCGCAGGGGCAAACCATGTCGTAGCGGCCCTGAATGATCTCGGCCGGAATGTGTCCGATTTCCGCCATGCCGGCGAGCAGTCCGCCGAGGCGCAGGAACAGATCGTGCTTGAAGTAGTGCGCTTCGATGCGCGCCAAGCCGAGCGCACTGCGGTCCTGCGCGAAGCTCGCCACGGTCTCGGGGCTCGGCAGCAGGGTGGAGCAGGAGCCCTCATACAGGCTCCAGGCGCGGGCGGCGGGCTGGTGGATGGCGGGGTCGGGGTCGCACAGGCGTTTCAGGTAGGCGTCGAGCAGGTCGCCGCGCTCGGCTTCGGGGACATGTTCGGCGAAGGCGGCCCAGGCATCGGGGAAGATGCGGCGCAGGCCGTAGAGAAACCACTCCACCTCCGCCGGCCGGCCGAGAAAGACGCCGCGCAGCACGCAGCCGGTCACGCGTTCGGGGTGTGCCTGGGCGTAGGCCAGCGCCAGCGTGCTGCCCCAGGAGCCACCGAACAGCAGCCATTTCTCGATACCGAGGAAGCGGCGCAGCGCCTCGATATCGGCCACAAGATGCGGCGTGGTGTTGTCCCGCAATTCGCCGAGGGGGCGGGAGCGGCCAGCGCCACGCTGGTCGAAGATCACCACGCGCCAATGGGCGGGGTCGAAGAAGCGGCGATGGATGGCGCCGGCGCCGGCGCCCGGCCCGCCATGCAGGAACAGCGCCGGCTGGCCGCGCGGATTGCCAACCTGCTCCCAATACATGACGTGGCCGGCCGAGAGCGGCAGCAGCCCGGTCTCGAAGGGGGCAATATCGGGGAAAAGGTCGCCACGGGGCATGGACGCAGGTTTAAGGGGCCGCGGCGCCCGGATGCAATGGGCCGGGTGTGACGATTCGCAGGCCCGCCCCCTTCGCCCCGGCGACCATCGTGACTAGGTTGTGGCAATGGCCGAGCATCCTTCGGCTGGCTCGAAGGCCTCGGCTGTCGGCACCATCCGGTGCGGCGTCTGCGGTACGGAAAGCCGGCACGCACCGTTCCGACCGAGCCCACCCGAGCAGGCCCCCGACCTCGATCTGAGGCCGGGCGAGCCGGTGCGCTCGACCATGGCGCGCTGGCTGCAACAATGCCCGGGCTGCGGCTATGCGGCGCCCGACATCACTCGTGCCCATCCGGCGGCGGCCGAGGCGGTGCGCGCGGCGCCCTTCCGCGCTCTGCTCGCCGACAACACCATCCCGCCGCTGGCCCGCCGCTTCCTGGCCTGGGGCCTGGTGCTCGAGGAGACCGGCGCGATGCACGCCGCGGCCGAGGCCACCTTGCAGGCCGCCTGGGTGGCCGATGACCTCGGCCGGCACGAGTTCGCCCGTGCCTGGCGGTTGGATGCCGTGGCGCTGTGGCGCGGCGGGCCGCAACTCGATGCTGAGCAGACGGTGCGGATCGTGGACGCGCTGCGCCGGGCCGAGGCCTGGGGCGATGCCGGGAACACAGCCGAACTGCTCGCCCGTTCCGACCCGCCGGAGGCCGTGGCGCAGGTCATCATGCTCGAACGCCGGTTGATCGAGGCGCTGGATACCGGGCGCCATACCGTCGCCAGCGCTCTGCCGCCGCCGTCACGCCGGCCGCATGTGTCGCATGGGCGCAAGGCGCAGCCACCGGGCGAGGGGTTGTGGGCGAAGCTGAAGCGGCTGTTCCGGAGCGACTAGAGCACGGGATGGGTTCAATTGAACGCATCTCGTGCTCTAGAAGTATGTGATTCTAGAGCAAGAATTGCGATCAGATGATTCCATCTGATCGCAAATTGTTCGTGGCCGCCCGCTTGCGCTCATCGGTTCAGGGGATTAATGTTATATTATAACATTACCCTGGAGGCACCCGATGCACCGGCGTTCCCTGCTCGCCTTGCCCGCCCTGTTGTTGCCCGGCCTGGCCCGCGCCCAAACGGCGCCCCCCACAACGGCGCCCTCGATGGTGGCGAGCTTCTCCATCCTCGGCGACATGGTGCGGGAAGTGGCCGGCGATCGCGTGCGGCTGCGCACCATCGCCGGGTCGAATGCCGATGCGCACACCTTCCAGCCCCGCCCCTCCGATGCCCAGTCGCTGCGCGGCGCGGCGCTGGTGGTGCGCAATGGCCTCGGCTTCGACGCCTGGTTCGAACGCATGCTGCGCGCCGGCAACTTCCGTGGCCCGCAGGTGGTGGCGAGCGAGGGCATCACGCCGCGCCAGATGCCGGCACATTCGCACGGCCATTCCCATGGCGGCGGCGGGGCGGAGCGGAGGCAGAATCACAGCGTCGGCCCGCGCCTCGTGCCCGACCCACATGCCTGGCAGGATCTTCGGCATGGCGTGGCCTATATACACAACATCGCCCGCGGCCTCGCCGCCGCCGACGCGCCGAACGCCGCCAGGCACGAAGCCGCCGCCGCCGCCTACGTCACGCGCCTGGAGGCGCTGGATGCCTGGGTACGCGCCGAGATCGCGGCGGTGCCCGAGGCGCGCCGCAAGGTGGTGACCAGCCATGACGCCTTCGGCTATTTTGGTGCGGCCTACGGCATCACCTTCCTTTCGCCGCAGGGCGTCTCGACCGAAGCCGAGCCGAGCGCGGCAGATGTCGCGCGGTTGATCCGGCTGATCCGCGCTCAAAACATCACCGCTGTCTTCATGGAAAACATGGGAAATCCTGCCACACTCCAGCGCCTGGCGCGCGAGGCGGGCGTCACGGTGCAGGGCCGGCTCTACGCCGATGCGCTGTCCGAACCGGGCGGTCCCGCACCAAGCTACGAGGCCATGTTCCGCCACAATGTCGGGCTGCTTGTGGCGGCGATGCGAGGGAATGCGGCATGAGCAAGCCCCTGGTCCTGGCACTGCTCGCCCTGCCCTGCGCCGCCATGGCCCAGGATGTACCCCTCAATACCGGCTTCCGGCCGCATGTAACGACCGAAGTCGATGTCGGCTTCTAGCAGCCTGTCGGAGTGAGATGTCGTGCGGTTTTGGGTATTCTGGCTGACTTCATGGCCACTGAAGGCGCTGGACCGGCTCGTGGCGGTCGCGATGGCTGATCAATCGGATTTAGGCGTGTACCGCACACGGTTTTCTGGACACGGGATTGCACTATGCGGCGCGCCTGATGCACGTGTCGAGCCAGCCGGCGCGTGCGTCGAGCGGGCTGAGGTAACCGTTCTTCTCGATCAGCCACTCGGCGTTGTAGCGGGCGGCGATGGCGCGGACGGCGTGGCGGACCTCGTCGATGGTCTGGAAGACGTGTCCGTGGATTGCCTGCTCCTTCAGCGTCCGGAAGAACCTCTCGATCACGCCGTTCGTTTCCGGCTCTCGGACGAAGGCGTAGCTCGGGGCCATGCGCCAGAACCTGATTAGCTTTTGGAAGTGATCGGCCATGAAGTTGCTGCCGTGGTCGTGGCGCAGCGCGAGGCCATCCCGTTGCGCGCCAATCTGGTGCGGTATCCAACGGGCGAAGCTCTCCCACACGTCGATACCGGTGTTGCTGAGCAACCGGTCCACCTGCTTGATCGCATGCTTGGTGACCGGCCCCTGGCCTGGCCGAGGCATAGTTCAGCTGCCCGTCACGGCCGCGTGCCCATGCGATGAACCCGGCAACATCGCGGGCAGAAACGGTGGGCCCCACCACCAGCAGGAAGATGGGCGTGCCGAGCCGCGCGATCGGCGTGAAGTCACTCTGCGGATCGTAGTCCTGCCGGCGCATGAGCGCCGGGTTGGCGGAATGGGTGGTATTGGTCGCCGAGAACAGCGTGTGGCCATCCGCCGGCGCGCGCGCCACCGCGACGGCGGCTATCGTGCCATTCGCGCCGGCACGGTTCTCCACCAGGACCGTGGCGCCGATTGCCTCGGCGAGCAGCGGGGCCACAATGCGCCCAACTCCATCTGTGCCGGAGCCCGCAGCGAAGGGCACCACGAGCGTCACGGGGCGGCCCGGCCGCCAGGGTACCTGCCCCATTGCTGTCCAAGGCAGTAGGACCGGCGCTGTCAGCAGCGCCCGTCGTTGAATGTGGGTCATGTGACTCTCTCCCTATCGATGGGTGTGTCCAGACTTTGTTGACGCCTGCGTCGTAGCCGATCCAAACCGTTGCGTCTGGTTCGGCAAGCGGCCGCACACGGCGTCCGCCATCGCGCCCATCGTCTCCTCGATAGGCACGTCCGGATCCCAGCCGTGGAGCTGCCATAGATCGACATGCTCCACGCCCAGGCGCCGCAGCGACGCGTCAATCGCCGCGGCCATGCGCTCGGGCCGCAGGCCGCCAGGCAAGTTGTCAACCGGCAACCCGACTTTCGTGGCGATGACCACCTCGCGTCGAGGGACACTGGCGCGCACGGCGCGACCTAGGATCTGCTCGCTAAGGCCGTTGGAGTAGGCGTCGGCGGTGTCGAAGGTGTTGATTCCAAGGTCTAGCGCCGTCCGCACCATGGTGATGGCTGCCGACTCGTCCAGTACCCACGCCTGCCACGCAGGGGATCCGAACGACATCATTCCGAGGCACAGCCTCGAGACTCTTGTTCCGTCGTCGCCAAGGAAGTGAAACTGCATGCCCTGAAAGGTAGCGGTGGAGCGGTGCCCAACGATGTCCCATGCGCAGGGGACAGCGGCCGCCGAGGCGATGCCTGTACTGAAAGAGCGGCGTTGAGGTTCGGCGAACCTGGACACGCGCCGGGGAAGGAACGTTCACAGTGCTGAAGATACACATCCCACGTCGTCGCCTCGCACTTGCGGCCCTCGGCACCGTCGTCGTGCCTGGGCTCGCGACAGCGCAGGAACGCTTTCCGTCCCGCCCGATCCGCTGGGTGGTTGGATATCCTGCCGGCGGCGCGTCCGACGTGGTGGCACGTATCCTGGCCTCCGGCGTTGCCCGCCAACTCGGGCAGCCGGTGATTGTCGACAACCGGCCCGGTGCTGCGACGGTGCTGGCCGCTGAGCATGTCGCGAAATCGGCCCCCGACGGCTTCACGGTGATGACCGCCGATATGGGCACGATGGTTTACAATCGGGCGCTGTATCGGCGGCTGCCTTACGATCCGCAGCGCGACCTTCGGCTGATCGCGATGTATGGCCGCTTCAACTTCATGCTCGCGGTTCACCCATCCTTGCCGGTGCGGACGGCGCAGGAGTTCGTGGCCCACGCTAGGCGGAATCCGGGCACCATAAACTACGCTTCGCCAGGAGTCGGATCGCCGCACCATCTTGGGATGGAACGGCTGAAGCGTGTGGCAGGCATCGATCTGACACATGTGCCATACCGTGGCGGGGCGCCGGCGATGAACGATCTGGTCGCCGGCACGGTGCAGGCGATGATGGTCGATTTCACGCTGGCGACGCCGCATCTCGGGTAACCGCGCCTTCGCGCCCTTGCCGCCGCCACGCCTCAGCGTGCGCGGGAACAGCCCGATCTGCCAACCCTCGCCGAAGCCGGGTTCCCCGGTGCCGAGACGCAGTCCTGGCACGGGCTTGTCGCCCCCGCGGCGACCGATGATGCAATCGTCAGGCGCCTTGCCGACGCTGTCGTCGCGGCCGTGCAGGGCGATGAGTTCCAAGCCCGCATGCGAGAGCTGTCGGGCGAGCCGCTGACATTCCGGGCCGCCGAATTCCAGCGTATCGTGAGCGAGCATTCGGCGAGCGTACTCCCGGCGATCGCGGCGCTCGGCATCAACCTGGAATAGTGGTTGCCGACCAGCAGGCGAACGGGTCCGGTCATTTCAGCGGCGCAAGTCGTATTAATTCTTGTCGGCTGGAGATCCGGACGCGCGCCGAATTGCGCTTCTCGACCGCGGAGCACGCTTCAAAACCCACCTGGCGAATCTTTCTCCAGCTCCTGCCGCTCACCCCCTTTTCTCGGCGGGGTCGTCCACAAATCAATCATGCCAGTGCTTCGTTGGAGAATCCCCAAAGTAAGTCGGGGAATAGGGCATTGGTGCGAGTTGAGTGCACCTGCCCGCTCACGGCGGCGCAATTCGGCGGTTCGCGCTGACCAGCGTCGCTGTCACCCGTGCTGGTGACGGAACCCCGCAAGGCGATCAAGTAAGTTTGGCTGAATTTCCAGAAAGGGTACAAAGAACATGTCCGGTTCAGAGACGCGCGGCGCCCCACCGGTGGCGCTCGACGACGAGGCGGTGGCGGCGATCCGTCGCCGTCTTGCCGGCAAGCAGTTCTACCTCTGCATGACCGAACGGGTGCGGCGCGATGGCGACCCCGATCTCGACCTCAAGCCTTGTATGCGCGCGCATTTCGAGTGGCTGATCGCACGCGAGGCCGAAGGCGTGCTTTTTGCCGCCGGGCCGCACCGGGATCGCGCCGATCCGGGCTATTGGCAGGGCGACGGCATGTTCATCCTGCGCGCCGCAGGCCGGGCGGAAGCCGCCGCCATCGCCGAGACCTGTCCCTTCCACCAGGCCGGCATCCGCAGCTTCCGCATCTTGCCCTGGCTGCTGAACGAGGGCTGCTTTCAGGTCACCATGCGCTACGCCGCCGGGTCCATTGAACTCGGCTAGCCAAGCGCACCGACGTGGCGAGTTGAAGCTGAAGGGTCTGCCTGCCACACTCGGCTGAAATCGCGCCGGGAGGCGACGGGATGGAAGTCTATGCGCTGGGAGAACCCAGCGGCGCTGGGCTGTCGGCGGGGATGCAGCAGGCCCTGGCCAAGCTGGTCGGAAGCGTCGGCACGCCGAATTTCGAACCGGAGTTGTTCGCACTGGCCAATGAGGTGGCCGGCTGCGCGCATGTCACGGCCTTCGCTTCCGCCCCCGGCATGCCGCCGCGCGTGGTGCTGGCAGTCGATGGAGGCCGGGCCGGGGCCGCGAGGCAGGTCGCGGCCCGCTACCTGTCCGCCCATTGGCGCCTGGACCCGGTGAACCGTCTGCCGGTGGCCACGCAAGCAGCCCCGCGCGGCTTCGCAGCCCGCCTGGCACCGCGCCAAATTCAGCATGGCGACTATCGCCGCGAATGTTACACGGACGTTCGGCTAGTTGACCGTTTTTCCCTGATTTGCCCGGCCGATGCGGGGTTCATCCGCTTGAACTTCTACAACGCCAGCAGTCGGGGCCGCTTCGCCATGGGCGAGATCGACGTGATGGCCGGGGCCTCGGCGATGCTGTTGGCCTTGGTCGCACGCCATGCGCGCGATGCCGCGCCGGCCTCGGTGTCCTACACCGTCCAGGCAGAACGCCTGCGCCTGGTGGCGCCCGGCCTGACGCGACGAGAGGAGGAAGTCTGCCTCGGAGTCGCCCGCGGCATGACCTCGGAGGCGATCGCGCTCGATCTCGGCATCAGCCTGAACACCGTGCTCACCTATCGCAAGCGTGCCTATGCCCGACTGGGGATCACCAGCCAGAACGAATTGTTCCGGCTGATCCTGCGCTGAACGTCTGCCAGCCTTTGCGGTGCGGGATGCTTACTCCACCTGCGGGATGCCGGCTTCGCGCACCACGCGCTGCCAGGTCTCGATCTGGCTGGCAACGAAATCCCGCATTGCGGTCGGGGCCATCGGCCGGACCTCGGCGCCGAAGCCGACCAGCCGCGCGCGGATATCGGGCATTTCCAGGATGCGGCCGACCTCTGTGTGGATGCGCCGTATGATCGGCTCCGGCGTGCCGGCGGGCGCGGCCAAGCCGACCCAGGACAACACCTCGAACCCGGGCACGGTCTGCGCCACGGGCGTCGCCGGCAGGCCGGGCCAGGGCTCCGCGCTGGTCACGCCGAGGGCGCGGATGGTCCCCGCGCGGATCGCCGGGCCGGTGACGGTGACGCTGTCCACCATCATGTCGATGCGCCGGCTGATCAGGTCCACCAGCGGCTGCGTGCCGCCGCGATAGGGCACGTGCAGAAGCTGGATGCCGGTGATCTGCGCCAGCAATTCGCCCGTCAGGTGCTGCGTCGAGCCGACGCCGACCGAACTGAAGGTGATCTGCCCCGGCGCCGCGCGGGCCCGAGCGATCAGCGTGGGCAAGTCGGTGATCGGGCTGTCGGCCGCGGTGGCGATGACGAAGGGGAAGACGCCGATCGTGGTGATAAAGGAAAAGTCCCGCACCGGGTCGAAGCGCAGGCGCCTGTAGATCGCCGCCCCCGCCGCATGGCCGCCGGTGAGCAGCACCAGTGTGTGGCCATCCGGCTGCGCGCGGGCGACAAATTCGCTGGCGATATTGCCGCCCGCCCCGATGCGCCCTTCCACCACCACGGGCCTGCCCAGCGCGGCGGAGAGCGGTGCGGCGATGACGCGGGCGATGGTGTCGGCATTGCCGCCGGCACCGAAGCCCTGCACCAGCTGAATCGGTCGCTCCGGCCAGCCCTGTGCGGCCGCGGTGCCGATGGAAAGCTGCACAGCCAGCAGCGTCGCCGCGATTCGAGTGATTGTCATGACGAGTCCTCCGGTTTTTTTGGGTGGCGAGGCGGTTCAGGTCGGCGCTACGAATTTCCGCTCGATCAGGTCCCAGTCGTTGGGATAGCCGGTGTCGAGCAGGTTGAGCTGAGAGGCATAGGCGGTGGGGTCGAGCGGGTATCGGGTCTCGAACATGAAGGCCATGGTGCCGGACAGCTTCTCCGGCTCCAGCGTCCGGCTCGATGCGCGCTCAAAGGCGGCGGCATCCGGGCCATGCGCCACCAGCGCGTCATGCAGGCTCATCCCGCCTGGCCGGAAGCCCTGCGGCTTGGCGTCGTACTGGCCGTAGATCAGGCCCATGAACTCGCTCATGACATTGCTGTGGTACCAGGGCGGGCGGAAGGAATTCTCCATCACCAGCCAGCGTTCCGGAAAGATCACGAAATCCGCATTTGCCGTGCCGGGCGTCTCGGAAGCCGCGGTCAGCACCGTGTAGATCGATGGGTCCGGATGATCGAACAGCACTGAGCCAACGGGCGCGAAGCGGCGAAGATCGTATTTGCACGGCGCGAAATTGCCGTGCCAGGCCACCACGTCGAGCGGCGATTGCGGCAGCTCCGTTCGGTACAGGCGGCCGCGTGATTTCACGCTGAAGTCGCAAGGCACTTCCCGGTCCTCATAGGCCGCGACGGGGGTCAGGAAATCGCGCGGATTGGCCAGGCAATTGGCACCGATCGGGCCGCGCTCCGGCAAGGTGAAGGCGCTGCCGTAATTCTCGCAGACATAGCCGCGCGCACTGCCATCCGGCAGATCCACCTTGAACTTCATGCCGCGAGGAACCAGCACGATCTCACCCGGCCGCGCCACCAGCCGGCCGCATTCGGTGAAGACGGCAATACGGTTCAGTTGCGGCACCAGCAGCATCTCGCCATCCGCATTGGTGAAGTAGGAATC
>JBBSCP010000173.1:0-9657 GCA_038250135.1 Acetobacterales bacterium
ATCCATCAACGCGGCGCTGGACGTGCTCGGCCGTGAGCGGTTGCTGACGGATGATCTCGCCTGCGTCGCATCCCTGCTGCACCCGGTCGCGATCGACGCCATCGCCGCGCCGGACGGTGAGCTCATGGTTGCGGCCATCCGGCAGGCATTCGCTCCGTCGTCCAGCTACTTCCATGTCTCCACCAGACTGAGCGATCCGGCGCAGATGATCCAGCTGGCGCGGCTCGCCATCTACGCCAACGATGACACCGACTTCATCACTCGGTGCGACAAGCACGACGCCGCCTTTGCGCCGCACCGCCTGCACTGCACGCTCGGCCGGCTGCTGCAGAGGACGCCGCTCGGCATCGAGTGGCTCGACACGCGTACCCCAACAATCCAACTCGCGCTGTTCGAAGGTCTCATGGCGGCCTTCGTCGCGGGCGCCCTGGACATCCCCGGCTGGCCGTCGGTGATCGCGCGTTATCGCCGCTTGCAGGACGCGCCGGGCTTTGCCCCCCTGCGGCGGACGCTTTTGGAGCACGACCTGCTCGCGCTGCGGCTCGATGAGGCGCGCGACCTGTCAGCGAAACTGGCGCCAGCCGACGTGATCGCGCAGCAGGCCGCCGAGGCGGCGCTATGCTTTCTGTCCGGCGAGAACGCCCGGTCGATCGAGGGCTACCGCGCCGCGCTCAAGGCGCTGCGCAAGCAGGCCGGGAAGCGCAAGCTTTTCCTGCCAGGTGTGCACGGCCTGCTGTTCCTGATGGCGCTGCTGCGCGCCGAGGACGCGAAGCTGCATGCCGAAATCCAGGCCGGCATCGATGTGCTGCCAATCGACACAAGGCCGCATCCTGCCGCCTGGGTCGCATTGCAGGTGCTGCTCTGGCTCGCTCAGGGGCAGGAAGGCAAGGCACGCGAACAGATCGAGCCGTTTCGCAATCTCCGTGCGGCCGATCCGCTCTCTGAAGCCTGCCTGACGCTGGCCGCTTATGCCGTCGATCCGGCCCTGCTGGAAAGGCGGATCCCCGAACTGGTTGCCCGCTTCGCGACGCTGAAGGAAACCCTCCAGCTGCCGGCGCGGATCCTCGCCGACATCCTTGCCGACATCGCCCCCGCTGCGGCGCCAGTGGGTGCCTTCCTCGAGGAAACGGAGGGCGCTTGCCGCGTTACCTTTACGCGATTGGTCCGTGCCAGCCCGCCTTGGGAGCGTGCACTCGAAAGCCTCGATGCCGTGCTGTTCGCCGGTTCGTCCAAGGGCGCACGGGAGGCACCGACGCGTCCTCGCAAGCGCCTGGTCTGGTTCATCGATCCCGAGACATTGCTCATCGACATCGCTGAGCAATCCGCCAAGGGTCGCGACGGCTGGACCGACGGCAGGCCGGTTGCCATGAAGCGGCTGCACGAGCAGGACCCGCGGCTCGACTATCTGACCAACGAGGATCGGCGTGCGCTGCGCGGCATCCGTCGCGAGACAGGGGGCTGGTACAATGACGACCGGAGCTACGACTTCGACCCCGTCCGCGTCCTGCCGGCGCTGATCGGCCACCCGGCGGTGTTCGATGCCCGCCGGCGGCAACAACCGATCGAACTGCTCGCCTATCCGGTGGAATTGGTGGTGACCGAGCAGCGCGGCGATTATCGAATTGCCCTGTCGCACACGGCGGACCGGCCGAGCGTGTTCCTCGAAGCGGAGACACCCTCGCGCTACCGGATCATCGAGGTGACGGATCGCCTGCTGGCGGTGCAGCAGATTCTCGGCGCGAAGGGGCTATCGGTTCCGAAACAGGCGCGCGACCGTGTGGTGGCGCTGGTGCAGCGCGCCAACCCCTCGCTGCCCATCCGCGCCGAGATCGAGGCGATCGAGGCCGATCTGCGCGAGGGCATCGTGACGCCGGTGGTGCAGTTGCTGCCGGAGGGCGATCCGGCGCGCGACGGCGGGTTGAAGGTGACGCTGCTCGTGCGCCCCTTCGGCGCCGAGGGCCCGGCCTATGTCGCCGGCCTCGGCGGGCGCTCCGTACTGGCGAGCATCGGCGGGAAGCAGGTGCGCGTGCGGCGCGACCTGGACGCGGAACGCGCCGCTCGCAGCGCGCTGGTTCAGGCCTGCCCTATCCTGGAGGCAATCGGCGCCGCCCAGGCGCAGGAAGTGCTGGTCGGGGGGCTGGAGCTTTGCCTCGACCTGATGCTGGAACTCCAGGCCCAGGCCGGCAGCGTGGTGCTCGAATGGCCGGAGGGCAGCAAGCTCTCGGTCGGCGAGGTCACACGCCAGCAGGTGCGATTCAAGGTCCGGCAACAGCGCGACTGGTTTGCTGTCGAGGGCAGCATTGCCGTGGGCGAGGAGGAGGTGCTGGAGATGCGCTTCCTGCTCGACCGGCTCGACCGCGCGCGCGGGCGCTTCGTGCCGCTCGACGATGGACGGTTCGTGGCGCTGACGCATCGGTTGCAGGCGCAACTCCGCCAACTCGCGGCGATCTCGGAGCCGGACAAGGCCGGCCGGCGCGTCTCCACGATCGGTGCTGCCGTTGTCGGCGACCTGCTGGAGGAAGCCGGCACCGTCGAAGCGGACGCCGCCTGGCGCAAGCACGTTGCGCGGCTGCGCGAGGTTGGCGCCTGGACGCCGGAACTGCCGACAACGCTGGCGGCCGAGCTGCGGCCTTACCAGGAGGAGGGCTTCGCCTGGATGGCCCGCCTGGCGCGGCTGGAGGCCGGCGCCTGCCTCGCCGACGACATGGGCCTGGGCAAGACGGTGCAGGCAATCGCCCTGATGTTGCACCGCGCCGCCGAGGGGCCCTGCCTCGTGGTCGCTCCCACCTCGGTGGTGCCGAACTGGGCCGCCGAGATCCTGCGCTTCGCCCCAACGCTGACCGTGCACCGGCTCGGCGCCGCGAGCGACCGTGCGGAAATGGTCGCCGGCCTCGGCCCGCGTGACGTGCTGCTGTGCAGCTATGGGCTGCTGCCGCAGGCGGAGGCGCTGCTGACCGGGCGGACCTGGCCCACCGTGGTGCTCGACGAGGCACAGGCCATCAAGAACGCCGAGACCCGGCGCGCGCAGGTGATGCACGCCGTGCCGGCGAAGTTCCGCCTGGCGCTGACCGGTACGCCGGTCGAGAACGGCCTCACTGAGCTGTGGAGCCTGTTCAACTTTGCCACCCCTGGCCTGCTGGGCTCGCGCGAGAAATTCCAGCAGCGCTTCGCAACACCCATCGAGCGCGACAACGATGCCGGCGCCCGGGCGGCGCTGAAGGCGCTGCTGCGGCCCTTCCTGCTGCGCCGGACCAAGGTGGCAGTGCTTGCCGAACTGCCACCGCGTACCGAGCAGACCATCCTGGTGGAAATGGAGCCTGACGAACGCGCCTTCTACGAAGCGTTGCGCCAGAAGGCGCTGGCCGCCATCGCCGCGCTCGAAGCGCCGGACGGCCGGCGCAAGATTCACATCCTGGCCGAGCTGATGCGGCTGCGCCGCGCCTGCTGCAATCCCGCCCTGATCGATCCGCAGGCGGCGGTGCCGAGCGGCAAGCTCGCGGCGCTGCTCGACCTGGTTGAGGAACTCCGTGCCAATCGCCACCGGGCGCTGGTGTTCAGCCAGTTTACCGGTCATCTCCAGCTGGTGCGCGCGGCGCTGGAGGCGCGCGGCGTCACCTGCGCCTACCTCGATGGGAGTACACCGATGGCCGAGCGGGAGCGCCGCGTGGCCTCGTTCCAGGCGGGCGAGGCGGATTTGTTCCTGATCAGCCTGCGGGCCGGCGGCACCGGACTGAACCTGACCGCCGCCGACTATGTCGTGCACCTCGATCCCTGGTGGAACCCCGCCGTGGAGGACCAGGCCTCAGACCGCGCGCATCGCATTGGCCAGACCCGGCCGGTGACGATCTACCGGCTGGTGATGGCCGACAGCATCGAGAGCCGCATTGTCGAGCTGCACCGTGCCAAGCGCGACCTGGCGGCCGACCTGCTGGAGGGTGCAGACGCCGCCGGCCGCCTCACCGAACAGCAATTGCTCGAGTTGATCGGAGGCTGACGGCGCCATCAACGCGCGCGTCATGTACCGTTGACTGGCTGCGGTAGCCTGTTTTCGTCTGCCGCGGCTTGGCGGTCAGGCGGAATCCACTAAAGCACGTTTGGTTCAAACGGAATCGTTTGAACCAAAGTCCGTGCTTTAGATTCAAGTGTTTATAGCGCACGAAATCGGTGTAATCGAACCGATAGTGCGCTAGAGCGTGACAGCGATCTCTACGCCCGCCCGCGCCACGATGTCCTTCTTGTCGAGGTCGGGCCCGCGCGCCTCGTTGCCCTCCACCCGTTGCAGGTCGTGCGCCGTGTCTCGGCGAATGGCGATGATCACATCCGTGCCGTCGAGCAGCGGGAACGGAAACTCGTGCCAAGTGCCGATGTGCAGCATCAGCGCAGCCGAGCCATCGAACAGCAGCGCGCGTGCCGCCGAGAGGTCCGGCATCTCACCCTCGCCAGGTGGGGCGAGCACCATCACGAAGGGGCGACCGCCAAGCGGAAAGAAGCTCTGCGTATGGAGAAAATGCCGCTCCATCCAGGAGACGAGGAACGGCCGACGCTCCAGCGTGGCGACGGTGAATTCGAGTGTGTCATCGCCGACGAAACGGCCCGGCTTTCGCAGCGCTACATGATCGCCATAGAAGGCGCTGCGCAGCACCGGTACCGGCGCCGTGGCGCCGAGTAGCGTGCCGAAAGGCGTGACGTTCTCGGCTGTCGCCGCCTCGGCCCGCAGCGTCAGCGCGCGCGGCATATCAGGCCAACTCGGCGAGATCGAGTGCTGCGGGATCGTCGCCCGGTCCGATATGCCGCCGCCACAACCACAGCCGCTTGAGTACGCGTCGCTTGCCTGCCCCATCGGGATCATCGGCATAGGCGCCGCGCCCGTGCAAATTGACGAGGTTATTCACGAACAGGAATTCGCCCGGCAAGAGCCGATGCGAGAAGCCGAGATCCGGCCGCTTGATCAGCGTATCGAGCAGATCGAGCGCTTCGAGCTGCGCGGGCGAAAGCGGGGTGCCATGCAGCGCCATGCCGGGCTCCACCATCACGCGCGCATAGCGCACGCGGATTTCCTCGCCCTGGGAATCCAGGCGTGGAGCGGATTCGAAGATCGGTTTGACGATGGTGTTCGGCCCGGCTGGCCAAGTATGCAGGCGCGGCGGCAGGAAGTGGAACCCTTCATGCAGCAGCGCAGCAAGGTCGGGGCGCAGGCGCAGCATCTCGTTGTGAACCGTGGCGGCCGAGACCACCCAACTCTCACCGCCGGCGATGGCGTCTGACACGCAGAACAGCCCGATCGCGCAGGGTGAGCGTGGTTCGAGGCAGCCATTATCGGTATGCGGCCTGCTCTCCCGCGAGGAGGCGCCGATTCGTGTCGGGTCCGTATTGGCCGCGCCGGCATCGGTCACGGTGAACAGCCGGCGGTCACGTTGCAGCCCCTGGCGGATCGGCCGGCCGAGATAATTGCCGATCGCCCAGGCGACGATGCCGGCCTCAACGTCGGTCAGGCCCGCGAGGTCGATGCCGCGCAGCACGAAGAACCCCGGCCCGTCATCCAGCATCGCGCGCAACCGGGCAGCGTGGTGCGCGAGCGAGGGCAGGCGCAGATCCTCCTGCTCGACGGTTTCGAGGTCGAGGCCATTGGCGCGCACATGGGCCAGGGCCGCGCGCAATTCCTCGTTCACGCCGTCCGGCAGGTCGATCAGGTGGCGTGCGCGATGCGGTTCGATGCTCTCGCGATTCCACAGGCGCGGTTTGTCCGTAGAGGGCGACACCTGTGTCACGGGCGGCGGTACCCGGCGAAGCAGCTCGGTCGGCATCATGGCGGCGATTCCCACGGGGCCTTCTTAAGGCGTGGCCCAAAACCTACGTTGCCATGCTGGCGCAAGGCGTCAAGACTGCTTCGGCATCGTAGGACAAGATCCATGACTGCGTCTGGCGAACAGCGCTTTCCACATGTTTTCCGCCCCATCGCGCTCGGCCCGCGCACGGCGCGCAACCGTATTTTCGTGCCGGCGCATACGACGAGCTATGGCGAGGACAACCGCCCTTCCGAGCGGCACCTCGCCTACCACCGCGAACGCGCGCGCGGCGGCGCGGCAATGCTGGTGTTCGAGGGTATCCGCGTGCATCGCTCCTCGCTCGGTCGCCGTCAGGGCGTGAACGGCTATGAGCGCGAGGCCATTCCCCATTTCGCGCGCATCGCCAGGGCCGTGCAGGCGGAGGGCGCGCTGCTGTTCGGCCAGGTGATCCATCTCGGCCGGCATATCGACGGCAATTTCACGCGCACCCCGGCCTGGTCGGCCTCCGCCGTGCCCTGGAGCAGCACGGCACCGCCGCCGCATCCGATGACGGAGGAGGAGATCGACCTCGTCATCGCCGCGCATGCCGATGTCGCCCGAAATCTGGTGGAAGCCGGGCTGGACGGAATCGAACTGACGATGGCACATGGCCATCTCTTGCAACAATTCCTTTCGCCTGCGGTAAATCGCCGGACGGATGGCTGGGGTGGCAGCGAGGCGAACCGTCTGCGCCTTGCTTCGGCGTGCCTGCGCGCCGTGCGCGATGCGGTCGGTGATTCCGTGGCGCTCGGTCTTCGCGTCTCGGCCGATGAGTTCCTGGAAGGCGGGCTCACCCTGCCGGACATGCAGCGCATTGTGACAACGCTGGCGACGCATGCCCGAATCGATTTCGTCAATGTCAGCCACAGCGCCTATCATGGCTCGCTGACCATCAGCACGCAGATGGCGGATATGGGATTTGCCCCCGACTCCTTCCATCATCTGCCGCGAGGCATCGCCTCGTCACTGCGCGAGGCGGGGCATGCAGTGCCGGTGTTCGCCGCCTGTCGGTTTCGTTCCGTCGCGGAGGCCGATGCCTTCCTTGCCGCAGGCGACATCGCCATGGTCGGCATGGCCCGCGCGCACATCGCGGAGCCGGCGCTGGTGCGCCTCGCGGCTGAGAATCGTGAAAGTGACGGCAGGCCCTGCATCGGCTGCAACCAGGGTTGCGCGGGTTTTCTCGCGTTGTCCCTGCCGATCACCTGCCTGAGCAATCCGCGCGCCGGGCGTGAGGAGGCCTGGCCGGACCCGCCGCCTCCAGCGCCGATCTCGCGCCGCGTGCTTGTGGTGGGCGGGGGGCCGGGCGGTATGGAGGCGGCCGCCCTGGCCGCGCAGCGCGGCCATCAGGTGGAACTGTGGGAGGGCAGCAGCACACTCGGCGGCGCCCTCGCCTGGACCGAGCGTCACGCCTTGCGCGCCGAGGTCGCAGCGCTGCTGGTGGCACAGCGCGCCGCGCTGCACCGGGCGGGCGTGACCGTGCGGCTCGACACCATGGCGGAGGCCGAGAGCATCGTTGCGCATGGCGCGGAGGTCGTGATCATCGCCACCGGCGCCACGCCGCAAGCTGCTCGATTCGCCGAGGGCGGCATCGGTCTGACGATGGAGGAAGTCCTCACCGATCCGGCGGCGTTGCCGTCGCGCGTCGCGCTGCAGGATACGCTCGGCAGCTTTGCCGTCGCCGGCTTCGCGGAATGGCTCGCCGGTACCGGGCGCGCGGTGACGCTGATCGCGCCGACGGGCACGCCGGGATGGCAGGTGAACATCTATTCTTCCTTCGCCTGGCGCGACCGGCTGAAGAAGTTGGGCGTGCGCATTCGGCCGATGCAGCAGGTGCTGCGCTGGGATGCCGCTGGCACCTTGACGCTGCTCGACCTGCCGACCGGCGAACGGCACGAGACGCAGGATTTCGACGCCATCATCGCCCCCACGCATGCAGCGCCGCGCGAAGCGCTGGTCGCCGCGCTGACCGCGCATGGCTGGGGAGACCGGCTGCGCGTCATCGGCGATGCCGCCGCACCGCGCTCGGCTTTGGAGGCGGTGTTCGAGGGGCATGAGGTCGGGCGCGCCGTATAGAGCACCATCGATCCTATCGGATCGATTTCAAAACCATTAAATCTACAGTCCGATCCGCCCGCATCAAGTCAATGTGAGCGGATAAAGCTGCAGTGAGGATTCGGCAAACCATCATCGGAGAACAGGCGCAAGTTCAATGGCCCGCGACGCCCGACGGGGTGTGCGGAAACACGGCGGAGAATCCGGACACGCTCAGGCGACGTAACGCCCGTCCCCCACCGGTCGGGCCTGTCCCGCGGGGCGCACCCTTGAAGCGGCGGGTCACATCCTGAACGCAGGCCGGGCCGCGGATGAGCGCGTGCGAGGACGATGGACTGAGAAGGCACATGCTACGGCCTTGCCACGCCGCGGCGTCGGGGGCGGATGTCTCGGCCACCAACATTTCGATTTGCACGGCCCTTCGGCGGGTTTCCTCCGGTGCCTGAAAATCGTGGCGAAGCCATCGCACGGTGCCGACCGCTTCCTCCTTCACCCGATCCGCATCGAGTGCAACCGCGTGCGCGACCACCGCGGCATCGGTGAGGTCCGCTGGCCACCCATAGGAGGCCGCTGAGGATCAGCGACCTGGCCAGCACATGAACGTCCTGCTCCGCCGCGCTGAGAGGCTTCCCGGAGCCTATGGCAGGGAGGGCGTTACCGAGGCCAGGTTGTCAGCGCGCGGCCTCGACATAACGTTCGAGCAAGGCTGACGCCTTGGCGAAGGCGTGCGCCGCCGCGGCGCGGTCGTGGCACCAGCGCTCGGGGAAGGTCCATCCATGCAGCGCGTCGTAGCGTTCGGCTTCGGCGCGTGGCCCGGCCTCTCGAACCATGCGTTCCAGGATCTGCTGATGCGCCTCCGGGCAGGTCTCGTCATCGCGCGCCAGGGCCAGGTAGAGCCCGCCGCGCAGGCCGGGGATCAGCAGATGCGGGCTGTCCGGCCCTTCCCACACCATGCGCCCGCCGTGCAGGCAGGCCGCCGCACGCACGGCCTCGGGCCAGGCGGCGGCGGCGGCCAGAGCGTGCCGCGCGCCCATGCAGGTGCCGACGGCGCCGAACCGTGTCACGCCGAAGTGCCGCGCCGCTTCCGCGAGCACCGTTGCGGTGTCGGCGACACTCATCGGCAGCGTGGTCGCCAGGTTCGCCACGTTCATCGCGGGGTCGAGTAAGCCGGCCACATCCGGTGGCACCGGGAAGCTCCGGCGCGGCAATCGATGGTAGAGATCGGGCAGCAAGGTCAGCCAGCCTTCGGCCGCGTAGCGCGCGCACAGGCCATCGAACTCCGGCCGCAGCCCGAAGGCATCCATGTAGAAGATCACACCGCCACGCGGCGCGCCGGTGGGCACGAAGGCCCGCACCGCCATGGCGCCGTCGGGCGTCACGAGGCTGAGGCGCAGCATCATGGCGCTGTAGAACGATCGTTCCGCCTGGATCGATCTCGTGCTCTGGAAGTATCTGATTCCAGAGCAAGAATTCCGACCGAATGATTCCATTCGGCCGGAAGTTGCTCCAGCGCCCGCCAGGTGGCATCGGCGCGCGCCGAAGCGAAGGCTTCCTCCACCACCTGCACCGAGGTGACGGCGGCGGCGAAATCGCAGGCGACCGGCGTGCCGTGGCGGAGTGCCGAGAGGAAATCGCGCGTGGCACCGCCGGGTTCGGGGTTGGCGGCGAGGCTTTCCACCGCCGCGCCCCTGCGCGTCTGCATCCGGAAGGCCCAGCCGATCGGCAGCGTCACCGGGCGACGCAGCTCGATCAACCCATCCTCTCCGAAGATCCTTACCTC
>JBBSCP010000174.1:0-9651 GCA_038250135.1 Acetobacterales bacterium
CGCCGCGCTGCCGATCGGAGTACCACCTTCCATCGGATCTCCTCGTCGCCCAGTGCATGCATGACGAAGTCCCAGGGGAGCCTTCGTCCTCGTGCCACTGGCCCTTGTTCTCGCTGGCCAGCTTATCCGCCGCCATCGCCGATGTTCTCGATGGTCTCCACCACGCCGGACGTCTACCGACATTCGCCGCTTGCTCACCATAATAGAGGGCCAGTGGCGGCTTCAGCATGAAGCAGATGAAATCTTACTAATATAGCAAGATTATGCTCAGACGTTTACAGTATGTTTGCAATGCTTACAACGCGATATTCTTTTTGCCTTTTTCTGCAACATGGTTGTGCTGCGGCAGCGTTTCGCAGGCGGTTCCATGTCGAATGTCGGGGGGCCTGAATCGTGTATCGGCATATTCCATCGACGAAATCGGCGTTCGATCTGATGGTTGGCAGTGCGATGTTCATCGTGCTGCTGCCGTTCCTCCTCGTCTTCGGCGCGGCGATCGCGCTGACGGATGGCCGCCCGGTGTTCTATGTGTCGCGCCGTCGGCTGAATGCCGGCCCGCCGGAACCCATCAGCAAATTCAGGACCATGCGGCGCGACGCGGATGTGATCGCCAACCGCGACACCATTCCTGTCCGAGGCGTCCGTTTCCTCAACCTCCCGATCACCTCGCCGCTTTACACCCGTATCGGCCGGATCGTCGAAAGGCTGATGCTGACGGAGATGCCCCAACTCGTCGATGTGCTGCGTGGCCGGATGAGCATCATCGGCAACCGTCCGTTGCCTGAGAGCGTGGTCGCCTCGCTGAAGGAGGAATTCGCGCATGTCGAGGACCGCTTCCTCGCGCCCTGCGGCCTGACCGGGCCGGTCCAGCTGATCGGGCGGGACTTCCTGTCCGACGCCGACCGGCTGAAGATCGAAACAGCCTACTGCCACGCCGTACGCCACGCCTATTCGGTCGCGCTCGACGCCAAGATTCTGGCCTACACCATCCTGGGCGCCCTCTCGCAGCGCTTCCGCTTCACCCAGGCCGAGGTCCTTGCCTTGCTCGACCCGCATGGTGGGCTTGGCAACACGACAACGCGGACCAGGCGACAGCCGGTTCTGCCCGCCCACGCCGCGGGCCCGGATGAGGGGCGGTTGAGCCACGAGGCTCACTCTCGATGAGATGCCTGCTGCGCTCGGGCATTCTGACCGCCTTCATCCTGGGCTTTGGCGGCGCGCAGGCCGCGGACACCTTCCTCGTCGGGCCGGGTGACCGGCTTTCCGTCACCGTGCATCGACGCGCCGACCTCTCTGGCGAGTTCCGCGTTCTCCCCGGCGGCGCGCTTTCCGTGCCGTTCATCGGCAATTTGCCGGTCGCCGGGCAGACGATCGACCAGATCCGCGAGGCGCTGACGCAGCGCCTGCGCACTGACGCGGCACTGCTCGACCCACGCGTATCGGTCGAGATCGCGGAGTTGCAGCCGATTCTGGTCGCCGGCGTGGTGCGCCGCCCCGGCCAATACCCCTTCCAGCTCGGCATGACCGTCGGCCACGCTTTGGCCGCCGCCGGCGGAATGCGCCGCTTCGAGATCGAGGAGGTGAGCGCGCGGGTCGAGATCGCTCGCCTGCGGGAAAAGCTGCGCCAGGGGCAGGATACGCTGGGCATTACGCTGGTCAGCCGCGCGCGCCTGCTGGCCGAAGCCGCCGGTGCTGCGGCGTTCGAGATCCCGCCGGCCGCCGCACGCCAACTGCCCGAGGAACGCCTGCGCCAGACAGTCGCGGCGGAGCATGACATCCTGCGACAGCGTGGCGCGGCGCATCGCAGCGTGATCGACATGCTCGCTGCCCAGAACACCGCCTACCGGGACGAGATCATCGCCCTGACCGAGCAGAACGACATCAAGGCCCGCGAAGCCGCGTTGCTCACGCAGGAGGCCGCCTACCTGGAAACGCTGATGCGCCAGGGACTTTCGCCGCGCACGAACCGCGTCATCGAACTCGCGCGCTTCGCGGTGCAGGTGGAGGGCGAGCGCCGGCAGATCATGGCCACCATCGCCCGCGCCAGGCAGGAGATCGCGCGCCTCGAGCAGGCGCGGATCAGCACGCTCAGCACGCGCCAGCTGGAGATCGCGATCGCCCTGAAGGATGTCGACGATTCGCTGGCCACGCTGGTGGTCAGCCTGGAGGAGGCGCGCACCGGCCTCGCCCAGATGCGCGAGACGCTGCCGATGGATGACGGCCCGCTCGGCGCACGTGGCGCCAACGCCATCACGATCCTGCGCTTGCGCGCCTCGGCCCCGCAGCGGATCGCGGCGGAGGCCGATACCGCGCTGATGCCGGGCGATCTGGTGGACACTTCGCCTGACGACGCCGTACTGCGCCGACACCTGGCCTCCGGCCTGGGGCGCTGATGCTGCCGCCGATGACGCCGGACGACCCCGACGGGCTGATCGTCCTCGGCGCCACCGGGCGCTCAGGCGCGGCGCTGTGCCAGGCGCTGAGCGCGGCGGGGGTACGCTTCGCGCCGGTGGTCCGCGACGCGGCCAGGTGGCACGCCCTCGGCCTGCACGCCACGCCGCGCGTTGCCGACATCACTGATGCGGCGGCGCTGGCGTCGGCGCTCGCTGGCGCCGCAACGATCGTGAGTACCGCACATGCCTCCTGGACGCCGCACCTGCTGGCCGCCGCGCCGGCCGATGCCGGTTTCGTGCTGATGGGCTCCACCCGGCGCTTCTCACGCTGGCGCGATGCGCATGGCGAGGGCATTCGCGCCGGCGAGGCCGCCTTCCTGGCCTCGGGCCGGCAGGGCGTGATGTTGCACCCGACTCTCATCTTCGGCCGCGCCGGCCTGCGGGCCGAAACGGGCGATGTGCAGCGCCTGGCCGCGCTGCTCGCCCGGCTGCCGGTGGCGCCGCTCCCCGGCGGGGGCCGCGCGCTGATCCAGCCCATCCATCAATCGGACGTGACAAGGTGCCTCATGGCAGCGCTGCAGCGTCCCTGGCCAACGCCGCAAGCGCTGGTGATCGCCGGCCCGACCGCCCTGCCTTATCGGGACTTCCTGCGCGCCGTCGCCATCGCCGCGGGGCTGCGCGCACCCCCGGTGCTGCCGATGCCCGCCGCCGTGCTGCGCGCGCTCGCACCCTTCACCGCACTGTTGCCTGGGCTGCCGCGCATCGGCGCCGAGGAAATCCGCCGCCTGGTCGAGGACAAGGCGTTCGACATCGCGCCGATGCGGGCACTGCTCGGCGTCGCGCCGCTGTCGCTCACGGACGGGCTAGCGATGACGTTTCCCGCTCGCGCGCCCGCCAGCCCCTCGCGGCTCACGGCGGATGCCGGGACATGAGCCGCGGCACGGCCCGCCGGGCAGCAACAGGATCGGGTTCGAGGAGATGGGCATGAAGGTCGTGATCCTGGCAGGCGGCGCGGGGACCCGCGCCTACCCCTTCACGGAGTATCTGCCCAAGCCGATGATGCCAGTCGGCGGCAAGCCCATCCTGCTGCGGGTGATGGAAATCTACGCGCGCCAGGGCATCACCGACTTCATCATCTCGGTCGGTCACCGCAAGGAGGTGATCATGGACTATTTCGAGGGCCGCAACTTCGGCTGGAACATCGAGATCGTCGATACCGGCGCGCAGACCGACACCGGCGGGCGCATCCTGGGCTGCGCGCACCTGCTGGGCGACACCTTCATGGCGACCTATGGCGACGGGCTGTCGGATGTGGTGCTGGCCGAGCTGCTCGCCTGCCATCGCGCATCTGGCAAGCTGGCCACCATCACTTCGGTACCGTTACGCTCTCAATACGGGACCATCGAGGCTGATGCGTCGGGGGTCATCCATGACTTCCGCGAGAAGCCGGTACTGCGCGACCATTGGATCAACGCCGGCTTCTTCGTGATGTCGAAGGCCGTCTTCGACCATTGGCAGGGCGAGAGCCTCGAGCGCGACGTCTTCCCTGCCCTGCTCCCCGGCCGCCACCTGGCCACCTTCCGCCATGACGGCTTCTTCATATCGATGGACACCTACAAGGACCAGCAGCAGATCGAGGCGATGTACGCCCAGGGCGCGCCCCCCTGGGTCCGCAATGCCGCCTGAGTGCCAGCCTCGGGCCATCACGCGCCTGACCGCCACAGCCGATTTCTGGGCGGATAAGCGCGTCTTCATCACCGGTGCGACGGGCTTTCTCGGCTCGTGGATGGTGCAGGAGCTCAACCGCCGCGGCGCCACCACCATCGGCTATGTCCGCGATGGCGGGTGGCACATCTCCCGCCGCGACGACCCGGCGACCGAGCCGCAATTCATCGTCGCCGGCGCACTCGAGGACTACGAGCGTGTGCTCCGCGCGATCAACGAACATCAGGCGGATACCGTGTTCCACCTCGGCGCGCAGCCCATCGTCGGCACCGCCAACCACAACCCGCGATCCACCTTCGAGACCAACATCCGCGGCACCTGGAACGTGCTCGACGCCTGCCGCGAGTTGGGGCGGCAGATCCAGCGCGTTGTTGTCGCCTCCTCCGACAAGGCCTATGGCAGCTCGCTTGTGCCGCCCCATGACGAGACCATGCCACTCAACGGGCGCCATCCCTACGACGTGTCCAAATCCTGCGCCGACCTCATCGCGCAGACCTATCACCACAGCTATGGCCTGCCGGTATGCATCACCCGGGCGGGGAACTTCTACGGCGGGCGGGACCTGAACTTCAACCGCATCGTGCCCGGCGTGGCGCGCTGGGCGATCAATGGCGAGCGGCCGATCCTGCGCTCGGATGGTTCGATGATTCGCGACTACACCTATGTGCGCGACGGGGTGCTGGCCTACCTCACGCTGGCGGAGAAGATGCAGGACCCGGCGCTGCATGGCCACGCCTTCAACTTCTCGACCGAGCGACCGCTTTCGGTGATCGGCCTGGTGCGCCGGATCCTCGCCGCCGCGGGCCGGGAGGATCTGGAGCCTATCGTGCTGGGCGAAGCGACGAACGAGAACCCCGAGCAACACCTCTCGGCTGCGAAGGCCCACCGCCTGCTGGGCTGGGCGCCGGCCTATACGCTGGAGGCCGCGCTGGGCGAGACGCTTGCCTGGTACCGCGACTGGCTGGCGCGGCAGAAGGCCGCTTGAAGCACGTCTGGTTCAAACGGAATCGTTTGACCCAAAGTCCGTGCTTTAGATTCAGGCGTTTAAAGCGCACTATCGGTTCAATTGAACCGATAGTGCGCTAGTGGTGTGTGCCGGACGGAAGATACCGTGTGGCACACACCACTAGCCATTGATTTGGTGGGCCGATTCACCCAACGCTTGGGAAGCAAGCGTTGGGATCGGACCACTAGAGCACGATCGATCCTCTCGGATGGATCTCGTGCTCTAGAAACCATTGAATCTACAGCACGAAATTCGCTCATATTGATTCAATGCGAGCGGATAGTGCTGTAGGTGCCGGAATTGTCAGCGATGGGGAGAGTTGGTCGGGGTGCCCGGAATCGAACCGAGGACCTCCTGTACCCAAAACAGGCGCGCTACCAGGCTGCGCCACACCCCGACCCTGGGCGGCAGAAACCACCCAGAGTGGGTAATAGCCGGACCTGCGCGCGGCGTCGATAAGGCCGCGCGCATCCCTCAAAGCACGAAGTCGCCGGCCGTCAGGCCCCAGACGCCCATCACGACGATGGAGACATCCGCCGTGCCGTCGCCGTTCACGTCGCCATTCGTTGCCGGCCTGGTTGGTAATCGCGTTGATCAGCGAGAAGTCGATGCGGCCCACGCCGCGCTCGAAGCCACTGACGCTGTCGCGCCCGGCGAGGTTGCCGCCGGCGGTGCTGCCGAAGATGCAGCGGTCCGCGCTGGCGTCACCTACGGCACTATCGCCGCGCAGCGTGTCGTTGCCCGCGCCACCATAGACCGTGCCATCGCCCGCGCCGCAATGGACGAAGTCCATGTCGGCAAGCATCGGCCGCCGCGTTGAAGCCCCGATCGCCGTTCTGCCGGTAGTTTCAAGCCTGCCCCCAAGGGCGCGAATGCTCACGCCCACGTCGGGAGGCCCGATGCCATCCGCTCTGTGAGGAGCAATCTCACGGCTTCGTATTTCGTCGCGATGGCGCAACACTGTTCTGCGGCTTCACGAAGGTTTCTGTTGGAGCGTGGCGCGTGTCGCCTGTTCGCGAGCAGTTCAGGGCGTGGTGCCGAACATCCGGTGCAGCACGCGGTCGCCGACGCGGATATCCAGCCGCTCGGTGATGCCAGCCTGCAACTCCAGCGTGCCGCGCACGGGGCCGCGGCTGTCGATCGGTGTCAGGCTCAGCGGCACGGTGCGTTCGGCGATGCGGTGGATGCGGCCGTCGGCGGCGATGAACACCATGTCGAGCGAGGCCAGCGTGTTGCGCATCCACATGCTGCTCTCACGCGGGGCGCCCCAGTCGAAGATCATGCCCTCATTCGCCGGCACCGTCGGGCGGAACATCAGGCCGATGGTCTGGTGGTCGGGCGCGACCGCCATCTCGACCATGAACTCGTGCCGCGTGCCGTCCCGCGCGACGATCACCATGCGCTCCATTGGCAGCTTGGGCTGCGGCCGATCGATTCCCGGTTGGGCGCGGGCGCCCGGGGGAATGGCCAAGGGGGCGACCAAAAGGCCGAGGGCGGCAAGCAGCGGGCGGCGGGGCGTGTTCATGGCGCGGAACATGCCACGGCACGCCCGGGTTGCGGAAGGTCGTGCAGCGTCGCCGCCGCCAAGGCACGGATCTCGTCGCGGATCGGCCCGGGGCGCGGGTCATCGGCCAGGGTGGTGAACCAATGCACCGGCGGGTCGCGCCCCGCGGCGCGCGACCAGCTCAGCCCACGCAGCACCGCCTCGGCGGCGGGCGGCAGGCGGGGGGGGATGGGCAGGCCGTTCAGCGTCGCCCAGAGCCCCGCCCAGCAGCGCGCCACGGACCAGGGATTATAGCCGCCCCCACCAAGCAGGATCAGTCGCGGCGCCAAGCCCATCACCGCCCGCAGCGTCGCGCGATAGGCGGCGTTGGAGAGCGCGAGGCGCGACAGTGGGTCCTCCGCCAGGCAATCCGCCCCGGCCTGGACCATGATCGCCTGCGGGCGCAGGTGGCGGATCACCGGCAGGATGGCGTGGCGCGTCAGCCAATCGGCCTCGCTGTCATTGAAGCCCTCCGGCACGGGCAGGTTGCGCGCATGGCCGCCGGCGCGGTCCTCGGCGCGGCCGGTATGCGGCCAGCGCCCGGCCTCATGCAGGCTGAGCGTGAACACGCGCGGCTCGTCGCGGAAAGCGGCCTCCACCCCATCGCCGTGATGCGCGTCGAGGTCGAGGTAGAGGATGTTGTTCAGCCCCTGGTCGAGCCATGCCAACAGCCCGAGCACGGCATCGTTGAGGTAGCAGAAGCCACTGGCGCGGTCGGGCATGCCGTGATGCGTGCCCCCGCCAGGCACATGCACCACGCCGCCCTGCGCGGTCAGGCGCGCAGCCAGCAGCACGCCGCCGGCCCCGGTGGCAGGACGCGAGAACACCTCGCGATAGACCGGGTTGCCATCGGCTCCGATGCGGTGGCGCTGCCGATGCGCGGGGTCCACGCTCTGCGTCGCTTCGGCCTGCATCAGGGCGGCGATGTAGGCTGGCGTATGGAAGCGTGTGAGGTCCTCAGGCGTGGCGCGCGGGCTGTCGATATATTGATCTGGTGCCACCCAGCCCAGCGCGCGGATCAGGTCGAGCGTGGTGGACACGCGCGGAATCGCCAACGGATGTTTCGGCCCATAGGTCGAGCCGCGATAGATCTCGGAGCCGATCAGCAAAGGCTTCAACGCTGGAGAAACGCCGGCAGCGGCGCAGTCAGCCCCGTATCGGTCGTGCCCATGTTGAGGACCTCCGAGATGTGGCCATCCCCTTCCTGTGCTTCGACGCCGGGCGCGCGCCCCGCCTCCCGCCACTTGCGTGTCAGACCAGGCGAGCGTTCGGCGCACTGCGCGGCGGGCTCGCCGAAATAGGTGCGCCCATTCGGCGGCGCGGCGAGCAGGGCCAGGATGCGGATCATGGATTTTTTTCTCCAGGGTAGAGGCTAGCGGCGCCCTTGCCACAGCGCGAGCGCTACTTGCCTCGCCGAGCAGGGCGGTGCATGAATCCATCATACATCGGGGGGAGCCCATCGGGGGCTGAGAGGCGGGCGACCGCGACCCCACGAACCTGATCCGGGTCATGCCGGCGAAGGGAACGGTGTCTGTGCTGGCCTCTCCCGCGCCGGGATTCCGTATCGTGTTGCCTGAGGGCCTGTCGCTGGGGGGAAGCCCGGTGCTGGGCGTACTCGACCTGCGCGTGCCGGGTGGGCGGTGCACGGCCCTGCTCGGACCGTCGGGCTCAGGCAAATCCACATTGTTGCGCCTGGTGGCTGGGCTGCTGGCGCGGCCGGGCGCGGTGGTGGCGGAGGATGGCGCGCCGGTGGCCGGGCGCATCGCCTATATGGCGCAGCAGGATTTGCTGGTGCCCTGGCGCGATGGCCTGGGTAATGTGGTGATGGGCGCGCATTTGCGCGGCGAAGCGCCGGACCTCGCCCGGGCGCGGGCGCTGCTGCGCGAGGTCGGCCTCGCCGAGGCAGATTCGAAAAAGCGCCCGGCGCAGCTTTCGGGCGGCATGCGCCAGCGCGTGGCCCTTGCCCGCACGCTGATGGAAGACCGACCCATCGTGCTGATGGATGAACCCTTCAGCGCCGTCGATGCACCGACGCGCCACCGCCTGCAGGGCCTCGCCGCACGGCTGCTTACAGGGCGCACGGTGCTGCTGGTGACGCATGACCCGCTTGAAGCGTTGCGCCTCGCGGACCGGATCCTTGTGCTGCGCGGCACGCCCGCGCGACCACAGGACTATCCGGTGCCGATTGGCGCCACCCCTCGCCCGGCCAGCGACCCCGCCCTGCTCGCCGCGCAGGCCGCGCTGCTCGAAAGCCTGGCGGAGGCCGGCCCATGATCCGCGGGTTGATCGCCGCCGCCGGGCTGATCCTGCTTTGGCAGGGCTTCGTCTGGCTGACGGACGTGCCGCCCTTCCTGCTGCCCGCGCCGGGCCGCGTGGCGCAGGCGCTGGTGACGCGCTGGGACAGCCTCGCGCAGAACGCGCTGATCACGGGCGCCGAGATGCTGATGGGCCTCGCTCTCGGCGCGCTGCTGGGGGCCGCGATGGCGCTGACGCTGATGGCCTGGCGGGGTGCGCGGCGGTGGCTGCTGCCGTTGCTGCTGATCAGCCAGGCGGTGCCGGTGTTCGCCATCGCGCCGCTGCTGACGCTCTGGCTCGGCTTCGGCATGGGGTCGAAGGTGGCGATGACGACGATGATCATCTTCTTCCCCGTCGCCACGGCCTTCTACGATGGCCTCCGACGCACCGATCCTGGCCTGCTGGATCTCGCGCAAACGATGGGCGCTTCGCCAGCCGCTTCCTTGTGGCGCATGCGCGTGCCGGCGGCGCTGCCGGCCCTTGCCTCGGGCCTGCGAGTCGCGGCCGCGGTGGCGCCGATCGGGGCGATCGTCGGCGAGTGGGTCGGCGCCAGCGCGGGCCTTGGCTACATGATGCTGCACGCCAATGGCCGCAGCCAGACCGACGTGATGTTCGCCGCGCTTTTCGTACTGGCGCTGATGGCCCTCGCCTTGTGGTTCAGCGTGGACGCGCTGCTGCGCCGCGCCATC
>JBBSCP010000175.1:0-9617 GCA_038250135.1 Acetobacterales bacterium
ACCATGGTCGGGATGCCGATGCCGAGGTTGACGAACCAGCCTTCGGGAATGTCCTGTGCGACGCGCGCGGCCATCTGCTGGCGGTTGAAGGCGGGCATGGATGTGTCTCCTGCTAAACCCAAATTTCGCCGCGAGTCACTTGCACGACGCGGTTCACGAAGACGCCTGGGGTGTGGATGTTGTCCGGCGCCAGCTCGCCAAGCTCGCGCAGGTGATGCGTCTGCGCGACAGTCAGCGTGCAGGCCATGGCCATCACCGGGTTGAAGTTCCGCCCGCTCTCCCGGTAGGTGAGGTTCCCCCAGCGATCGGCCTCCCACGCCTCGATCAGCGCGACATCGCCGGGCAGCGCCAGCTCCATGACATGCGCGCGGCCGTTGAACTCGCGCACTTCCTTGCCCTGCGCCAGCTTCGTGCCGGCGGCGGTCGGCGTGAAGAAGGCCGGAATGCCCGCCCCCGCGGCGCGCAGGCGCTCGGCCAGCGTGCCCTGGGGCACGATCTCCAGCTCCAGCTTGCCGGCGCGATACAGCTCCTCGAACACGGTCGAGCCGGCGGAGCGGGGGAAGGAGCAGATGATCTTCCGCACGCGCCCCATCTCCATGAGCCGCGCGAGTCCGACGCGCCCGGCGCCGGCATTGTTCGCCACCACGGTCAGGTCGGTGGCGCCCTGCTCGATCAGCCCCTCGATCAATTCATCGGGCTGGCCGACGGCGCCGAAGCCGCCCATCATCACGCTCGCGCCGTCGCGCACGCCGGCCAGCGAATCGGCGATGCTCTGGACGATCTTGTTGATCATGCGGCCCTGGTCCTCCGAGGCCTTCCGATCTAAAGCCCCGGCAACGCGCGGTCCAGGGGTGCCCATGCCGGTGCCCAGGCCGGTGACCATGCCCCATGGCCCGCGTCAGGAGGTGACGATGTCGCTCGGACGACGAGGCGCCTTGCTCGCCGGCGCTGGCCTGCTGCTGCACTGGCCGGCACGGGCGGATGCGGTGGAGAGCGCTTTCACCGGCTGGATGCGCCGGCATGGCGTGACGCAGGGCAGCCTGGCGCTGGTGCTGGACGGCAAGCTGTTGCAGATGCCAGGCTTCGGCGGCGCCGATGGCGCGGCGCGGGTGCCGGTGTGGGGCCTCTCCAAGCTCGTCACGGCGCTGGCCGTCGCAAGGCTGGTGGGGGCTGGGAAGCTCGCGCTCGACCTGCCGCTCAGCGCCGCCATGCCGCAGCGCCTCGCCCGGCATGGCGCCGCCCAGGGACCGCTCGCCGCACTCACCGTGGCGCAACTGCTGACGCATCGCTCCGGCCTGCCGCGCGAGGTGGGGGGCGAGACCTTCCCCGGCCTGCGCGGCTCGCTGCGCGGCCGCCAGCCGCGCAACCTCTCGGCCGATACGCTGCTCGGCGAGGTGCTGAACGCCGTGCCGACGCGCCCGGCCGGCAGCGCGCATGGCTTTTCCGACCTCAACTACCTGCTGCTCGGCCTGGCGATCGAGGAGGCCGCCGGCGAGCCCTATGCCGCCTTCGCGGGGCGCGAGGTGCTGGAGCGCCTGGGCATCCGCCGCCCGAGCCTGGACCGCGACTGGGGCGTGCTCGGCGCGGCGGGGGGGTGGGCGCTTTCGGGGCCGGAATACTTGGCGCTGCTGGTGCGCGGCGTAGCCGGGGAGGCGCTGATCCCGCCCGCCATCCGCGCCTGGATGGAGGAGCCGGAGGGCAAGGCCATCGCGCCCGGCAGCCCGATCTTCTACGCACTCGGCCAATATGCGCGGCGCGCGCCGGGCGGCTTCGACCGCTGGCACGAGGGCGCCTGGAACTACCGCTGGCCTGCCTGGCAGGTGAATGTGAATGCCGGCACGCTGGCGATGGTGGCCTCCACCCGCGCCGCCTGGTTCGCCTCCTTCTCGCCCAATCCGGGCCTGGTGCAGATGGCGGAGCTGGAACGGCTGTTGTTCGCCGCCCACAGCCAGGAAAGTGGCATCGGCCTGCCCGACCGCTTTCGCGACTTTGTCGATGCCGCCCGCCCCTGAGTCCGACGATCCCGCCAGCCCGGCCGCGCTGGAGCGCGCACAGCCGCGACGCGCTGCGCGCCGTGCGAGGATTCGCGAAGTCAAGCTTCGCGGGGCTGACCGGGCAGCTCTGGAAGGGGTCAGAAATTTTCCGCCCTGGCAGCGATCGCCGTGCGCAGCTTCGTGGCCTCGACCAGCGCCTGCAGGCTGGCAATGCCGCGGGCGCTTGCGCGGGCCAGCAGGTGCAGCCAGAGCGCGGCGGTAGCGCGCGCATCGCCCAGCGCATCGTGCCGTCCCTCGATCACCAGGCCGAGCCGTCCGCAGAGGCCATCGAGCGAGACATCCGGCTCCTGCGGGGCGGGCCAGCGACCAGCACGGCGCCCTCGGCGAAAGCCGCGAAGCCCGCGAAGGCGGTGGCGATGTCCGGTGCCGTCGCCACCATCGCGTCGGTGATGCCATGGAAGTGGGTGGCGCGGGGCGGAATGGGCCGGCCGGGGCGCACCAGCGTGGCGAAATGCACGGCCGTCGCGCCGTCCTCGATCCGCACGGCGCCGATCTGCACCGGCGCGTCGCCGCGGCGCGGCGTGAAGCCGGTGGTCTCCAGGTCGAACGCCACTTAGCGCTGCGCCAGCAGCGGCCCGGGCGGGGGCGTCACCCAGCGATCTGGCAGCGTCGCCGGCAGCGCCCAGCGCTATGCGAAGCCTCGGCAGGCGGCGATGAAACGGTTGGCTATGGCTGCCATACTGGCACGGTTGCGCGGAGCCCTGCGAGGGGCGCACGCTGCAGCCCTGGGCAGACCGCAGCAGACGGGGACAAGGGGATGGACGGCAGCAGCGGCAGCAGCCGCTACGACGAAGCCTACGCAGCCTGGCGCGCGGACCCGGAGGCCTTTTGGCTGCGGGCCGCGCGGGCGATCGATTGGGATGTCGCGCCGGCGCGCGCCTTCGATGCCAACGCAGGCGTCTATGGCCGCTGGTTCCCCGAGGGCCGCCTCAACACCTGCCACAATGCGGTGGACCGCCACGTGCTGGCCGGGCGCGGCGCACAGACCGCGCTGATCTGGGACAGCCCGATCACCGGGCGCAGCGCGCGCTACACCTATGCCGAGTTGCAGGATCGCACCGCGCGCATGGCCGGCGCGCTCGCGGCCGTCGGCGTGCGGGCGGGCGAGCGCGTGATCATCTACATGCCGATGGTGCCGGAAGCGGCCATCGCCATGCTCGCCTGCGCGCGGTTGGGCGCGGTGCATTCGGTGGTGTTCGGCGGCTTCGCGGCGGCGGAATTGGCCGCGCGGATCGCCGATGCCAGGCCGCGCGCCATCGTCTCGGCCAGTTGCGGGCTCGAGCCCGGGCGGCTGATCAAGTACAAGCCGCTGCTCGACGCGGCCATCGCGATTTCGCCGCACAAGCCGGACGCGCTGTTCATTCTGCAACGGCCCGAACATGTGTGCGAACTGACCCCGGGGCGCGACCACGACCTGCTGATCGCCGAAGCCAATGCCGCACCGCACCCTTGCGTCAGCGTGGCGGCGACGGACCCGCTGTACATCCTCTATACGTCCGGCACGACCGGCAGCCCGAAGGGCATTGTCCGCGACAATGGCGGGCATGCGGTCGCGCTCATGAACTCGATGTCGATGGTCTATGGCTGCGCGGCTGGCGACGTGTTCTGGGCGGCATCGGATGTCGGCTGGGTGGTGGGGCATTCCTACATCGTCTACGCGCCGCTGCTCGCGGGCTGCACGAGCGTGATCTATGAGGGCAAGCCGGTCGGCACGCCGGACGCCGGCGCCTTCTGGCGTGTCTGCGCGCAATACCAGGTGAAGGTGCTGTTCACCGCGCCGACGGCGATGCGCGCGATCAAGAAGGAGGATCCGAAGGCCGCGCTGCTGGCGCGCTACGACCTCACCAGCCTTGCCGCCCTTTATCTCGCGGGGGAGCGTTGCGATCCCGATACGGCCATCTGGGCGGCTGGACTGCTCGGCCGGCCGGTGGTGGATCATTGGTGGCAGACCGAAACGGGCTGGGCGATCAGCGGCGGTTTTTCCGGACTTGGGCTATTCCCGGCCCGGCCGGGCTCCGGCGGGAAGCCCTCGCCCGGCTTTGACCTGCGCGTGCTGGACGAGGCGGGGCAGGAAGTGCCACGCGGGCAGATCGGCACGCTCGCCGTGAAGCTGCCCCTGCCACCCTCCTGCCTGCCGACGCTGTGGCATGCCGACGCACGGTTCCGCGAGGCCTATCTCGAAGTCTTCCCCGGCTACTACAACACCTCCGACGCGGGGATGGTGGATGCTGACGGATTCGTGTGGGTGATGAGCCGCACTGACGACATCATCAACGTCGCCGGCCATCGGCTTTCGACGGGGGCGATGGAGGAGGTGCTGAGCGCGCATCAGGATGTCGCGGAATGCGCCGTGGTCGGGATGAAGGATTCGCTGAAGGGCCAGGTGCCGCTCGGCCTGGTGGTGCTCAAGACCGGCGTGACCAAATCCGAGGCGGAGGTGTGCCGCGAGTTGGTGGCGATGGTGCGTGAGCGCATCGGCCCGGTGGCGGCGTTCAAGGAGGCGCGCGTGGTGGCCCGACTGCCGAAGACACGCTCGGGCAAGATCCTGCGCGCCACGATCCGCAAGATCGCCGATGGCGACAGCTACGTCGTGCCGCCGACCATCGACGATCCGATCATCCTCGAGGAGATTGAAACGGTGATGCGCGAGGCGGAGAAATAGCATGGCGGATGGTGGCAACGCGGCGGTTGTGCTGCGCGAGGATACTGAAACGGGCGTGACACGCCTGACGCTCAACCGGCCCGCCGCACGCAACAGCCTTTCCTTTGCGATGCTCGGCGCGTTGCAGACGGCGCTGGGCGAGGTCGCGGCGGATGTAGGCGTGCGCGTGGTGGTGCTGGCGGCCGCCGGGCCGGTGTTCTGCGCCGGGCATGATCTGCGCGAGATCGTTTCGCATCGCGCGGATGATGATGGCGGCAGGAGTTTCTTCGATCAGGCGATGCGGCGCTGTGCGGGGGTGATGCAGGCGATCGTCGCGCTGCCGCAGCCCATCATCGCGGAGGTGCAGGGCATCGCCACGGCGGCAGGCTGCCAGTTGGTCGCCACCTGCGACCTGGCCGTGGCGAGTGACTCGGCAAAATTCTGCACGCCGGGCGTGGATATCGGCCTGTTCTGCTCGACGCCCGGCGTGGCGCTCTCGCGCGCCGTGGCGGCGAAGCCGGCGATGGAGATGCTGCTGACCGGCGCGATGATCGAGGCCGCGGAAGCCCGGCGCATCGGGCTCATCAATCGCGTCGTCGCGCCTCACTCGTTGCAGGAGGCGACGATGGCGCTCGCCGCGCAGATCGCCGGGCGCAGCGCGCACACGGTGCGGCTCGGCAAAGCCGCCTTTCATCGCCAGCGTGGCTTGCCGCTGGAGGACGCCTATGCCCTTTGCGCGGCGATCATGACGGAAAATCTGATGGCCGAGGACGCGATCGAGGGTATCGGCGCCTTCCTCGGCAAGCGCAAACCGGTCTGGCAAGACCGCTAGGGACAGACACCACAATGGCCGCTTCCGACTACGATGCCTTGCCGCGGGATGCCGCGAACCACCAGCCACTGACGCCGCTGCTGTTCCTGGAACGCGCGGCCACGGTGTTTCCGCGAAACACCGCCGTGGTGCATGGCGCCACGCGGCACAACTATGCCGAGTTGCGCGCGCGCTGCGTGAAGTTGGCACATGCGCTCACCAACGCTGGCATCAAGCGCGGCGACACGGTGGCGGCGCTGCTGCCGAACATCCCGCAGATGCTGGAATGCCATTACGGCGTGCCGATGGCGGGCGGCGTACTCAACACGCTGAACACGCGCCTCGATGCCGCGACCATCGCCTATTGCCTCGACCATGGCGAGGCACGGGCGCTGATTGTCGATCGCGAATTCGTGCCCCTGGCACGCATGGCGCTGACGCAATGCATGGCCAGGCCGCTGCTGATCGAGGTGGATGATGCGCTGGCCGCCGACGCAGCCCGCACGAATCGCCTCGACGGTGCGCAGGACTACGAGGCATTCATCGCGGCCGGCGATGCAGGCTTCGCCTGGTCGCTGCCAGGGGATGAATGGGATGCGATTGCGCTGAACTACACCTCCGGCACCACGGGGCGGCCGAAAGGCGTGGTGTATCACCACCGCGGCGCGCAGCTTCTCGCCATCGGCAATGTGCTCTCCGCCGGCATGGGCAAGCATCCTGTCTATCTCTGGACGCTGCCGATGTTCCATTGCAATGGCTGGTGCTTCCCCTGGACCGTCACGGCGCAGGCCGGCACGCATGTTTGCCTGCGCGCCGTGCGCGGCCATGCCATGTGGTCGCTGATGGCGGCTGAAGGCGTCACGCATATGTGCGGCGCGCCGATCGTCATGTCCGCGCTGCTCGGCACGCCCGAGGTCGAGAAGGCCGTGCTGCCGTACCAGGTGCAGTTCGTCGTCGCCGGCGCGCCGCCGCCCGCCGCGGTGCTGGGCGCGATGCGCGAGGCCGGCTTCGCGGTGTGCCATGTCTATGGGCTCACCGAATGCTACGGCCCCTCGGTGGTGAATGAGTGGAACAGCGACTGGGACACGCAGCCTGCCGACGCGCAGGCCGCGCTGATGGCGCGCCAGGGCGTGCGCTATCTGGCGCTGGAGGGGCTCACCGTCATGGACCCCGAGACGATGGCGCCGCTGCCCTCCGACGGCACCTCGATGGGCGAGGTGATGATGCGCGGCAACGTCGTGATGAAGGGCTACCTCAAGGATTCCGAGGCAACCCGGAAAGCCTTCGCCGGGGGGTGGTTCCACACCGGCGACCTCGCCGTGACCTATCCGGATGGCTACATTCAGCTCAAGGATCGCTCCAAGGACATCATCATTTCGGGTGGCGAGAACATCAGCTCGATCGAGATCGAGGACGTGCTCTACAAGCACCCCGCCGTCGCCATCGCCGGGGTGGTTGCACGACCGGACGAGAAATGGGGCGAGACGCCCTGCGCCTTCGTCGAGCTCCGCCCGGGGATGAGCGCCACGGCGGAGGAGTTGATCGCCTGGTGCAAGCAGCACATGGCCGGCTACAAGGTGCCGCGCCATGTGGTGTTTGCCGAGTTGCCGAAGACGAGTACGGGCAAGATCCAGAAGCACTTGCTGCGCGGCCTGGCGCGCGAAGGTCTCGCCTGAGGGCGACCGGCACGGTTGACGCAGATCAAGGTGCGGTGGACGTTTCGCGTTCTAGGAAGCGGCCACGGCGCCGAAAGAAACAGACAGGGCAGGGATTGCACATGACGAACAGCTTGATCGATGTGAAGCCCGGGATCGCCGCCACGGCGCATGTGAACGCCGCGGGCTATCACGCCATGTATGCCGCGGCCGCCAGCGACCCGGATGCCTTCTGGGCGAAGGAGGCGCAGCGCATCGCCTGGATGACGCCGCCCACCAAGATCAAGAACACCGATTTCGGCGGTACCTCCGGCCAGGTCTCGATCAAGTGGTTCGAGGATGGCGTGCTGAACCTCACCGAATCCTGCCTCGACCGGCACCTCGCCACGCGCGGCGACCAGGTGGCGATCATCTGGGAAGGCGACGACCCCAGTGTCGATGCAAAGGTGACCTATCGCGAGTTGCACGCCCGCGTCTGCAAGCTTGCGAACGCGCTGCGGAAGCTTGGCGTGAAGAAGGGCGACCGGGTTTGCATCTACCTGCCGATGATCGTCGAGGCCGCCGTGGCCATGCTGGCCTGCGCACGCGTGGGCGCCATCCATTCCATCGTCTTCGGCGGCTTCTCGCCGGACAGTCTTTCGAGCCGCATCCAGGACAGCGAATGCTCCATCCTGATCACCGCCGATGAGGGCCGCCGCGGCGGGCGCAAGGTGGCGCTCAAGACCAACGCCGATGAGGCGCTGAAATCCTGCGCGTCCATCCGCCATGTCATCGTGGCGAAGAACACCGGCAGCACCGTACCGATGCAGCCGGACCGCGACCTGATGTGGGATGAAGCCTGCGCCGGCCTGCCCGAGACTTGCACCCCCGAGCCGATGGGCGCCGAAGACCCGCTGTTCATCCTCTACACCTCGGGCTCCACCGGCAAGCCGAAGGGCGTGCTGCACACGACCGGCGGCTACCTCGTCTGGGCGTCGTTCACGCATGAGAACGTGTTCGACTACAAGGATGGCGAGATCTACTGGTGCACCGCCGATGTCGGCTGGGTGACGGGCCATACCTACATCGTCTATGGCCCGCTCGCGAATGGCGCGACCACGCTGATGTTCGAAGGCGTGCCGAATTACCCAAGTGTATCCCGCTTCTGGGAGGTGGTGGACAAGCACCAGGTCAACATCTTCTACACCGCGCCGACGGCGATTCGCGCGTTGATGCGCGATGGCGAGGCGCCGGTGCGAAAGACCTCCCGCGCATCGCTCCGTATCCTGGGCAGCGTGGGTGAGCCGATCAACCCCGAAGCCTGGCTTTGGTACTACCGCGTTGTCGGCGACGAGCGCTGCCCGATCGTCGATACCTGGTGGCAGACCGAGACCGGCGGCATCCTGATCTCGCCGCTGCCAGGCGCCATCGCGCAGAAACCCGGCTCCGCCACGCTGCCGTTGCCCAGCGTGATGCCGGCCATCGTCGATGGCGAGGGCAACATCCTCGAAGGCGCAACCGAGGGCAACCTCGTGCTGCTCGATAGCTGGCCCGGCCAGATGCGCACGATCTATGGCGACCATGAACGCTTCGGCCAGACCTATTTCTCGACTTTTCGGGGCATGTACTTCACCGGCGACGGCGCCAGGCGCGATGCCGACGGCTATTACTGGATTACGGGGCGTGTGGACGACGTCATCAATGTCTCGGGCCACCGCATGGGCACCGCCGAGATCGAAAGCGCACTGGTCGCCCACCCGAAAGTGGCCGAGGCGGCGGTGGTCGGCATGCCGCATGAACTGAAGGGCCAGGGCATCTACTGCTACGTCACGCTCAAGACCGGCGAGGACCCGACCGACGCGCTGAAGAAGGAACTCGTCGCCTGGGTGCGCAAGGAGATCGGCCCCATCGCCTCGCCGGACGTCATTCAATGGGCGCCGGGCCTGCCGAAGACGCGCTCGGGCAAGATCATGCGGCGCATCCTGCGCAAGATCGCCGCGAACGAGACCGATGGCCTCGGCGACACCTCGACGCTGGCCGATCCGGCGGTGGTGCAGGAACTGGTGGAGAACCGCGCGGCGGGGTAGTCTCCGCCGGGTCAAGGAGCCCGCTGGATGTTCGGACGTCGTCATGTTCTGGCTGCCGGTCTGGCAGCCGCGCCGGGCGCCCGGAGTCTGGCCCAGGCCCAGACGGGGCCGCGGGATCTGACGGTGGTCTCCTGGGGTGGCGCCTATCAGGAAATCCAGCGCGAGATCTTCTTTCGCCCCTGGTCCCAGGCGCGCGGCCAGCGCTTGCTGGAGGAGACCTGGGAAGGCGGCATCGATGTGCTGCGCGCACGCATCGCCGCCCGTACCAACACCTGGGATGTCGTGCAGGTCGAGGGTGAGGAATTGCAGATCGGCTGCGCCGAGGGGCTGTTCGAACCGCTCGATTGGGACGCCATCGGCGGGCGCGACGCCTATATCCCGGCCGCGGTG
>JBBSCP010000176.1:0-9550 GCA_038250135.1 Acetobacterales bacterium
CTCCAACGCCTCTCCCGCGCCATGGTGTGGCTCGACCGCGGCACGACGCGGCGGCTGGAGCAGGGCTTCGGCCAGTTCGAGGCCTGGCGCGACCAGGTGCTGGAGGAGGAGGAGACGCAGGCGCACAAGCTGGCCCGCAAGATCGTGCGCGAGGAGCATTGGCTGCGCTACGGCGTCACCGCGCGGCGCAAGCGTAACGTGAAGCGTCTCGCCGGCCTGCAGGATCTGCGCAAGCGCCGCAAGGAACGCGTGAGCGCGCCCGGCACGGTGCGCATGGCGGCGAGCGAGGGCGGTGAATCGGGCAACCTCGTCGCGGCACTTGAGGGCGTGACGAAGGGCTTCGCCGGCGCCGAGCCGGTGGTGTGCGACCTCACCACGCGAGTGATGCGCGGCGACCGGGTGGGCATCGTCGGCCCCAATGGCGCAGGCAAGACGACGCTGCTCAATTTGCTGACCGGCGCGCTCGCCCCCGATGCCGGCACGGTGCGGCTGGGTGCGAGTTTGCAGATGGTCACCCTCGACCAGAACCGCGAAAGCCTCGACGCCGACGCGACGCTGCAGGAGGTGCTGACCGGTGGCTCGGGCGATGTCGTGCGCATCGGTGGCGAGGCGAAGCACGTGGTCGGCTACATGAAGGACTTCCTGTTCCTCCCCGAGCAGGCGCGCACGCCCGTCGCCGCGCTGTCGGGGGGTGAGCGCGGGCGGCTGATGCTCGCCCGCGCGCTGGCCGCGCCCTCCAACCTGCTGGTGCTGGACGAGCCGACCAACGACCTCGATCTCGAAACGCTCGACCTGTTGCAGGAATTGCTGGCCGACTACGCCGGGACCGTGATCGTGGTGAGCCATGATCGCGACTTTCTCGACCGCGTCGCGACGAATGTGCTGGCCTCGGAGGGCGATGGGCGCTGGCAGGATTATGCCGGCGGCTATTCCGACATGGTGGCCCAGCGCGGCCGCGGCGTGCAGGCAAAGGCGCTGGCCCTCGCCGCCGCCACCCCGCGTGAGGCGAGCGAAGCCTTGCGCGTCGCGGCGCGGCCGAAGCTGTCCTTCAAGGACAAGCACGCGCTGGAAAACCTGCCCACGCGCATCGCCACGCTGGAGCGCGAGATCGCCTCGTTGCAGGCAGCACTCGCCGACCCGCAATTATACACGCGCGACCCGGCGGGCTTCGCCGCGCGCACCTCGCTCCTCGGCAAGAAGCAGGCGGAGCGCGACGCGGCGGAGGAGGAATGGCTGCGCCTGGAATTGCTGCGCGAGGCGCTGGAGGCGTAGAATTGTCGGCTCTTGCGGGAGGGGCAGACATGACCATCGGCGTAGGCGGTTCGGATTTCGCGACGGAGCTCGCTGCCATCCGCAACGAGCGCGAGGCGGTACCGCCGATTGATGCGGCCGAGCATGCGCGCCGCGTGGCCCGTGCACAGGCGCGCATGCAACACCTCGGCATTGCGGCCCTTTGGCTCGATGGCACGACGAACCTGCACTGGCTGACCGGCATGAAGCACGGGCAGAGCGAGCGCCCCTTCGGCGCCGTGCTGCCGGCCAAGGGCGCCCTCATCTATCTGTGTCCCGCCTTCGAGGTGGAGAAGGCGCGCACCCTGCTGCTCGTGCCTGGCGAGATCCACGGCTGGGAGGAGGATGAGGACCCCTACGCCCTGTTCGGCGACATCCTGCGCGAGACGGACACCGCGAGCGGCACCGTCGCGATCGATGACTTTGCCCGAGTCTTCCTCGCCGAAGGCCTGAGGAACTCGCTATCCAATCATCGTTTCGTCGCGAGCGGGCCTGTCACCTCGCACCTGCGCGAACAGAAGACGGCGCAGGAAGTGGCGCTGCTGCGCCAGGCGATGGGCATGACGCTGCGCATCCAGGCGGCTGCCGCGCGCGCGCTGGCCCCTGGCGTCACCACCACCGAGGTCGCGGCCTTCCTGGCGGCGGCGCATCAGAAGGCGGGCTTCGATTCGGGCCCGTCCTTCTCCATCGTGCTGTTCGGCGAGCCCAGCGCCTATCCGCACGGCGTGCCCTATCCGCAGACGCTGCAGGAGGGCGATGTGGTGCTGGTCGATGTCGGCGGACCGCTGCACGGCTATGTCAGCGACATCACGCGCAGCTACGTGTTTGGCGAGCCGAATGCGCGGCAGCGCGAAATCTGGAATCTGTCGCACCGCGCGCAGGCGGCGGGCTTTGCGGCGGCGAAACCCGGCGCACCCTGCGGCGGCATCGACGATGCCTGCCGGGCGGAGGTGGTGAAGGCCGGCTTCGGCCCGGGCTACAAGGTGCCAGGCCTGCCGCATCGCACCGGCCACGGCATCGGCATGGATGTGCATGAGGCGCCCTATTTCGTCGGCTCGAACCGCTCGCCCCTGGCACCGGGCAATACCGGTAGCATCGAGCCGACCATCGCCATCTATGGCGAATTCGGCATCCGGCTCGAAGACCATATCGTGATCACCGACACGGCTGCCGAATGGCTGACGCCGCCGGCGAAATCCGTCGATGAACCATTCGCGGGGGTGTGAACCATGCTGACCATCTATGGCGTCTATCGCTCGCGCGCGCTGCGCAACATCTGGCTGCTGGAGGAGATGGGCGAGCCGTTCCACCATGTCCCGGTCATCCAGAACTTTCGGGCCGGCGGTGCTGCGGGCGTGATGCATTCGCGCTCGCCCGAATTCCTCGCCATCAGCCCGAATGGCGGCATCCCGGCGATGCAGGATGGCGCACTGGTGTTGTCCGAGTCACTCGCCATCAACCTGCATATCGCGCGCAGATATGGCGGGCCGCTTGCCGCTGCGGACCTCGCGGAGGAGGGGCTGATCGCGCAATGGACGCTGTTCGGCGCCACCGAGATCGAGCCGCGCTCCATCCAGATCCTGTACAACCGCGTGCAACTGCCGCCAGAGCAGCGCAGCGAGGCGAAGGTGGCGGAGGCCATCGCCGCGCTGCGCACCCCGCTTGCCGCGCTCGACGCGGCTTTGGCCACCGGCTTCCTGGTGGGCAACCGCTTCACCGTCGCCGACATCAACGTGGCGGAGGTGGTGCGCTACGTCCTGCCCGCGCCAGAGGTGCTGGAGGCCGCGCCGCGCGTGAAGGCCTGGCTCGCTGCCTGCCATGCACGCCCGGCCTGGAAGAAGATCATGGCGCGGCGCGAGGCAGAACCGGCGCTTTAGGTTCGCATCACGCTGAGCAGGCCCGGCACCGCCAGCGCGGCAAAATGCTGCGCGGCCGGGATGTCGGCCTCGGAGTACCAGTTCGCCTGATGCAGCAGGTTGATCGTGCCGATGCTGCCGCCATTCCAGCGCACCGGCACGTTCAGCACGCTCTCGCAACCAAGGCTGCGGATGAGTTCGTGGTCGAAAAAGACGTCGGCGATGTCCTCATGGGTGCGGCCGATATAGGGCCGCCCCTCATCGAGCACCGAGCGGAACCAGTGGGTCCGATTGATCGGCTTGCGGCCGCCAACCGGGTATTCGCGCGCCATGTTGGAGTAGTAGCGCTGGCTTTCCTGCGCGCCGGGATGGACGACCAGGATGGTGAACAGCCGGTGCCCGATGGCGTGGCCCATCGCGGCGTCGAGTGCGGCGAACAGCGGCGCGGGTTGCTCGGCTTCAGCCTGGGCGGCCATCACGGCGTCGAGGCCCGGGTTTGGGTCGGGTCGGGTCATGTTGTGGACCTTGTACGGGTTCGTTCGGGAATGAGGCCCTGCGGCCGAAAGCGCAGCAGAAGAATGAGCGTGAGCGCGATGATGCCCTCCCGCAGCGCCGCCTTCTGTACCGGCGAAACGCCCGGGATCTCGGCGGCGAGAAAGCGCGTGCCCTCGATCAACGTCATGACGAACAGCGCGCCCACCACCGCGCCGCGCATCGAGCCCACGCCACCGGCGGTGAGCGCCAGGACGATGTAGATCGTCAGCAGCGGCGCGAAGCCTTCCGGCGCGATGTAGGCATTGTAGTGGGCGTAAAGCGCCCCGGCCATGCCGGTGACGCAGGCGCCGATGATGAACGCACGGATCTTGAACCATAGCACCGGCTTGCCGGCGACGGCGGCGACGTCCTGATCCTCGCGGATCGCGCGCAGCACGCGGCCGAAGGGCGCATGCGACAGGCGCGAGAGCAGGACAAAGGCGATGGCGACCGTCGCCCAGACCAACGCCAGGAAAATCAGGTTGAAGCCCTGCGGCGAGACCTCGCCACGCCAGGGGCCAGGGATGCCGCTGATGCCATCCGTGCCGTTGGTCAGCCATATCTCGTTGGAGGCGATCAGCCGCGTCACTTCCGCGAAGCCAAGCGTGACGATGGCCAGGTAATCGCCGCGCAACCTCGCGACGATAAGCGCCATCACGCCGCCCGCGATCGCCGCCACCAGCGCGCCCGCCACCCAGCCGAGCGGCATCGGCCAGGCGAGCTTGGTGGTCAGCAGCGCGGAGGCATAGGCGCCCAGCCCGAAGAAGCCGACGAGGCCGAGGTTGACCATGCCGGTCAGGCCCCAGATCACGTTCAGCCCCAGCGCCATCAGCGCATAAAAGCCGGCGAAGACGAGCATCGCGACGAGATAGGCTTCCATCAGTTGCGCGCCCCGAGCAGGCCCGAGGGGCGGAACATCAGCACCAGCAGGATGGCGAGGAAGGCGGTGACGGTGCGGTAGGCGGGCTCCAGCAAAACGCCCGCCATCTCCTCGCCCACGCCGACCACCATCGCGCCGAGCGCCGCGCCGGGGATCGAGCCGAGGCCCCCCACCACGGCGGCGGCGAACACCGAGAGGACAACACGAAAGCCGGTCAGCGGATCAATCGACGTATCGAGCCCGATCAGCATGCCGCCGAACCCTGCCAGCCCCGCGCCGATGAACACCGCCACGCGCGCGATGCGGTCCGGGTCCACGCCCTTGATATCGGCGAGCGTGGGGTTGTCCGCCACCGCGCGCATCGCCCGGCCGAGCCGCGTGAAGGCGAGCAGCGCAAACAGCGCGCCAGCAGCGCCGATGGCATAGGCGGTATTGGTCAATTGCTGCGGGCTCACGCGGATGCCATCGAAGCGCCAGTCACGCAGGATCGGCAAATCGTAACCCTTGAGGTCGTTGCCGAAGCTGAAGCGGATGATGTTCTCCAGCAGGATGGTCAGCGCGACCGAGGCGATGGCGACCGTCAGCGGCCCCGCCGGCCGCAGCGGCTTCAGCGCGAGTTCTTCCGACAACAGCCCCGCCGCGCCGGCAGCCAGGAACGCCACGAGCAGCGCAAGCCCCGCCGGCATTCCCCATTGCGCATTGGCGACCCAGCCCGCGAAGGCGCCGATCGTCGCGAAGCCCGCCACCGCGAAATTCGGGTAGCGCAGCACCGCGAAGATGCAGTTGAAGCCGATGGCGGGCAGCATCAGCACGCTGCCCGCCATCACACCGTTGAGCAGGACCTGCGCGAGGTCGCGCCAATCCTCCATCAGGCCAGTTCGAGCAGCTTGAAGCTGCCATTCTCGGCCGCTTCGAAGCGGAACTTCGTGCCCTGGATGTCGCCGCGCTCGTCGAAGGAGACGGGGCCGGAAGCGCCATCGAAATTCACCGCGCGGCCGGCCGTGATGGCGCGCAGCCCGTCGGTGACGTTGTCTACCGTCTCGCCGCCGCCCTGCGTCACGCGGCGCACATTGTCGCGGATCGCGGTGCCAGACGCATCGCCGGCCTGCGCCGCGGCGAGGATCGCCATGGTCGCGTGGTCGTTGGTCTGCGCCGAGTAGGGATCGACCTCGGTCGCGCCAAAGCGATTCTTCAGGCGCGCGAAGGCGCCGCTGTTGAGGTCGGGGCTGGGCTGGAAGGTGATCAGCCCGTTCGTCACCTCGTTCGGCAGCGCCTGGAAGGTATTGGCGTTCGCCGCATAGGCCATGGTGAAGCGGCGCCCGTCGAAGCCGGCGCGGAACAATTCGCGCAGCAGGATCGTGACGTCCGGCAGGTAGCCGTTGAGGAAGACGGTGTCAGAGCGACTGCGCATGATGGCATCGACTTCGGACCGAAAGGCGGTCTTTTCGCGCTCATAGATGGTGAAGCCGCTGACCACGCCGCCGCCGGCGCGCATGCGTTCGGTCAGCACCTCCTGGCTCGACTGCGCGAAAGGGCTCTGCGCCGCCATGTGATAGATGCGCCGCGCGCCCTTGCCCGCCAGCCAATCGCCCGCGGTCGCGATCTGCAGGCGCGAATTCGGCTGCGTGCGGAAGATGAAGCCCTGGTGCGGCAGCAGCGTGATGGAATCCGCGCCCGAGACGGTGAACAGCGGCACGCGATTCTCCCAGCACAACGGCGCGACCGCCGTAGTGACGGAGCTCGCCCAGGTGCCCATCAGCGCCTGCACGCGATCGACGTCGATCAGCTTGCGCGCACCGCGCACGCCGGCATCGGGGTTGGTCTGGTCGTCCTCGAAGAAGAGGCGGATTGGCCGGCCGCGCACGCCACCTGCGGCGTTGGCTTCCTCCACCACCTGTTGGATGGCGCGCAGCATGGCCGGGCCATAGGGGCCGCCCGCACCGGTCAGCGGCGGCAGCACACCGAAGCGGATCGGGTCATTCTGCGCCATCGCGCGGCCGCCGATCGCGAAGGTGGCCAGCGCGCCGGCCGTGCCGAGCAACGCCGTGCGGCGGGTGGTGTTCAGCTTCGTCATCCCAGTCTTCTCCCCAGTTGATGGAATCAGCATAGCCAGACTCAGCCGCCCAGGAACAGGCGGCTTACCTCGGGATCGGCGGCCAGCGCGGCGGCCGCGCCGGTGCGCGCCACGCGGCCATCGACCATGACGATGCCGTCCTCCGCGATCATCAGCGCCTCCAGCGCGTTCTGCTCGACCATGAGGATGGCGGTGCCCTCGGCGTGGATGGCGGCGATGCTGTCGAACAGCGATTCCGCGGCCTTCGGGCTGAGCCCGGCGGAGGGTTCGTCGAGCAGCAGCAGCTTCGGCTCCACCATCAGCGCCATGCCCATCGCCAATATCTGCCGCTGCCCGCCGGAGAGCGTGCGCGCGGCGCGGCGGCGCTTTTCGGCGAGGATGGGAAAGCGCGCGAACAGCCCCTCGATGCGTTGCACAACCTTCGCGCGGGGCTCCAGATAGCCACCCATTTCGAGGTTCTCGCGCACCGTCAGGCTCGGGAAGATATTGGCCTCCTGCGGCACGAAGGCGACGCCGCGGGCGGCGACACCGCGCGGCGGCAGGCCGGTCAGCACTTCACCGGACAGGCGCACCTGCCCCGCCTTGGGCTTCAGCAGCCCGGCAATGGCCTTGAGCAGCGTCGATTTGCCCGCGCCGTTCGGCCCCACGATCGCCGCCATGCGTCGTTCCGGCAACGCGACCGTGATGCCCTTCAGGATCTCATCCGCCGCGCCATAGCCGCCGACCAGGCCCTTGACCTCGAGCAGCATCGTCATGCGTGGGCGCGCCGGCCCATATACGCTTCCTGCACCCGCGCATCCTCGGCAACCTCACTGAAGGCACCTCGCGTCAGGAACTTACCTTCCGCCATCACGATCACCTCGTCGCAGAGCGAAGCCACGAAGTCCATGTGGTGCTCCACCACCAATACCGTCATGCCCTCATCGCGCAGCGTGCCGATATGCGTCGCGATCTCGGCGGACAGCGAGGGGTTCACGCCAGCCACGGGTTCATCGAGCAGCAGCAGGCGTGGCTCCGCCATCAGCGCGCGGCCGATCTCCATCAGCTTTTTCTGCCCGCCGGAGAGCGCTGCCGCCTGATTGTCGAGCACGCGGGTCAGGTTGAGCCGTGCCGCGACGGTGCGTGCGCGCTCATGCAGCGCCGCCTCTCGCGCTCGCGTGGCGGTAGGGCGCAGCAGCGCGCCGAACACCTGCTCGCCGGGCTGCGCCGGGCCGTAGAGGAGCAGGTTCTCAAGTACCGTGAGACGCGGAATCCCGCGTGCGATCTGGAAGCTGCGCACCAGCCCCGCGCCGGTGATGCGGTCCGACCGCCAGCCGGTGATGTCCTGCCCGTCGAACACCACGCGACCCGAATCGGGACGGATGACGCCGGAGACGCATTGGAAGGCAGTGGACTTGCCGGCGCCGTTCGGCCCGATCAGTGCGGTTACGGTACCGCGCCGAACCGTGAGGTCAAGCCCGGCCAGCGCCACCACCCCGCCGAATCGCCGGCCGAGGCCGCGCACTTCAAGGATCGGAGCGGTCATGATGATCGAAGCTACACCACTGTCATTGCCGCGCAATCCCGCGGGACGACACGCGGGCACTGATTCAAGAATGATCAGCGCGACAGGCCAGAATCAGGCCAGGGCGTGGCGCGATCCAAGCATGACGTTGTTGCGTTTGCCACGCCGCCGGTTCGGCGTGTTCGGCCTTGGGCTATGTGCCGCCCCCTTGGCCGCATGGGCGCAGTCGTCCTGGCCAGACCGCCCTGTGCGGTTGATCGTGCCCTTCGCCGCGGGTGGCGCCTTCGACGTGGTGGCCCGGGCCATGGCTGTGCAGTTTCCTCGTGTCGCCAATGGCCAGACTTTGCAGGTGGATAATCGCCCAGGCGCCGGCGGCACCATCGCAGGCGCCTTGACGGCGCGGGAACGCCCGGACGGCCTGACCTTCATGCTGGCAGACCTGGCGCCGAAGGTGGTGGGGCAGGAGATGCCCAGGCGGCGACCGCGCTGGTGCGCGGCGATGTCGATTTGTCCTTCACCTCGATCGGCTCGGCGCTGCTTTTCCTCCAGGATGGTCGGGCGCGCCCGATTGCGGTCAGCACCGCCAACCGCGTCGCTCAGCTGCCCGATGTGCCGGCCATCGCCGAGGTGGTGCCTGGCTTCGATGTCGCTGTCTGGACCGGGGTGGTCGCGCCGGCCGGCATGTCGTCCGAGCTCTTGGCCGCCGCCAACCGCCGGTTCGGCCAGGTGCTGGCCGTACCGGAGTTGCGGGAGCACCTGGCCCGCGTGCACGGGGCCTAGGTGGTGGGGGGCCGAGGTGGTGGGGGGCACGCCTGATGCCTTCGGCGCCCAAATCGCCAGCGCCCGCGCGCGGTGGACACCGATCATCCGCGAGTTGGGAATCCGGCTGGAATAGGCTCGCGCGGAGGAAGACCTGCAGGCTTTGACCCGACCGGCGCGGCGGCCTGGGCTGGCCGTTCATGCCGTAGCGGCATGGCGTCCTGCTCTGGCATACGCAACAGGCCCGAAGCGAGCATCTGCTCACGGCGGAACGGCTGCTGGTCCATTTCCTTCCTCCTCACGCGGAATCCCCGCCTTGAAAGACACGTGACGCTCTTATTCGGGCTTAGTCCACCGGTAATGGCGCCTATGAGGCGAGACGGCGTCGGTTGCATGAAACCACAGGTGGATTAGGAAAGTGTCACTCTCGGCAGCGCGTATTCCTCCCGATCCGGCGCCCCGCACGCCAGCCAGCGGCGGCCGGCGTCGTGAAGGGCGAGCACAGCCTCGCGGACAATGCCGAACTCGGCCCGCGTCTCGCCGACCTCGGCCTGATGGATTCGCCCGCCTCATGACCGACCGCATCGCAAGCCTGCTGGAAGCCGCGCGCAGCAGGCTCGGCGCACCGGCAGGCCATGCGGCGCTGGCCGAGC
>JBBSCP010000177.1:0-9537 GCA_038250135.1 Acetobacterales bacterium
GCACCTATGCGCTCGGTGCGGGCGGGCTCGCCGCCAATGCCTCCGTCGCGGTGGCGCGGATGGGTGGCAATTGCATCTTCTGGGGCCGCGTCGGCGATGATCTCAACGGCAAGCCGCTGCTGCAGGCGCTGGCGGACCAGGGCGTCGATGTGTCGTATTGCCACCTGGCGCCCAACGCGCGCACGCCGGTCTCCGCCGTGCTGGTCGATCCGGTGGGGGAGCGCAGCATCTATTCGTATCGCGGCGAGAATCTCGGCACGGACCCGGCCTGGCTGCCGCTCGAGCTGATCGACACGGCGCAAGCCTTCCTGTGCGATCCGCGCTGGCCGGAAGGGGCGGCCCGCGCGCTCGACCATGCCCGCGCCAAGGGAATCCCGAGCGTGATCGATGGCGAGAAGACCGAGACGCGCATCCTCATGGATTTGATCCCACGTGTCGATCATGCGGTGTTCTCGGTGCCTGGCCTCGCCAATTGGGCGCCGGGTGCGCGGCCGGTGGAGGCGCTGCGACGCGCCCTCGAGGCCGGCTGCCGCGTGGCCGCCGTGACGCGCGGCGAGAAGGGCACGCAATGGATGACGCGCGAGGACCCCACGCCGCGCGTCACGCCGGCCTTCCGCGTCCACGCCACGAACACGACCGGCGCGGGGGATGTGTTCCACGGCGCCTATGCGCTGGCGATCGCGGAGGGGCAGGGTGCCGAGCAGGCCATCCGCTTCGCCTCCGCCGCCGGCGGCCTGCGCGCGCGCGACGGCGCGACGCCGGACCGTGCGATGGTGGAAGAGCTGCTGCGCCAGCAGCCATAACGCGCCCGATGATCGAAGGGCCGCATGGCCCGCAGATCTGAATCGGCCGCGCACGAGTCACGCGCCCGATGATCGAAGGGCCGCATGGCCCGCAGATCTGAATCGGCCGCGCATCCTCACACAACCTGGTTGAACAGGGCGGTCTCGCCGCGGCGCAGCCGGCCCAGATTCTCCTCCATCAGGTCGAGCACATTGCCCTCATAGGCACGCGTCTCACCGCCGGTGTGCGGCGTGATGAAGACGTTGGGCAGGTGCCAGAGCGGGCTCGCCTCGGACAGCGGCTCCTCCGCCGTCACGTCGAGCGCGGCGTGGCCGACCTGCCCGGAGGCCAGCGCCGAGATCAGCGCGGCCTCGTCACAGACCGGCCCGCGCGCGACATTCACCAACATCGCGCCGGGCTTCATCGCAGCGAATTCAGTGGCGCCCATCAGCCCGCGCGTCTCGGGCGTCAGCGCGCAGCACAGGGCGGCGATGTCGGCGCGGGCGAGGCAGGCGTGCAATTCGTCCATCCCGTGCACCTCATCCGCGCCATCGGCACCCTTGGCCGGATCGGCGCGCAGGCCGATGACCTTCATGCCGAAGGCGCGGCCGAGGCGCGCGAGCCGCCCGCCGATACGGCCCAGCCCCACCACCAACAACGTCTTGCCGCCGACTTCATCCTCGCGCTGCGTCAGGTCGCCGATCATGCCGCGCCAATGTTTCTTGAGTTGGTTGTCGCGCGCCTCCGGCAGCCTGCGCATGAGCGCCAGGATCAGCGCCATCGCATGCTCCGACACGGCATTCGCATTCGCCCCCTGCGCGGAGGCGAGACGAATGCCCGTGCCGCGCAGCACCTCGCGGTCGTATTGGTCCACGCCCGCGCTGATCGACTGGATGAAGCACAGGCGCAGTGCGCGGGCGGCCAGGTGGTTGCGCCACATGCCGGAGACGAGCAGCACATCGGCCTCGGCGATGCGCGCCTCCAGCTCATCCAGCGAGCGCACCTCGAAATGCCGCAGCCGGCCGCCGCGCTGCGCGTAGCGCTCGGCGAAGCGGTAGGCGACATGGGCGAAACAGATGTTCAGCTCGGCATCGGGCGGCAAGGTCATGGTGGGGTCTCTCTTGCAAGCAGGCAGCGGGCCAAACGGTCGAATTCCGGCACGCTCAACGTCTCGGCGCGGCGCTCACCGGCGATGCCGGCAGCGGCGAGCAGCGCTTCCGCATCGCCGAGTGATTTCAACGCGCCGCGCAGCATCTTGCGGCGCTGGCCGAAGGCGGCGGCTGTGGTGCGCTCCATGGCGGCGAACAGCGCCGGGCCGGGGTCCTGCGCGTGCGGCACCAGGCCGACAACAGCCGAAAAGACCTTGGGCGGGGGCGAGAAGGCGCCGGGCGGCAGGCGCAGCAGAAAACTCGCCTTGCAGCGCCACTGCGCCAGCACGCCGAGCCGGCCGTAATGCTCCGTGTCGGGGGCGGCGCTGATGCGTTCCGCGACTTCCTGCTGGAACATCAGCGTCATGCCCTCGATCGAGGCCGCCGCGCGCAGCCAGCCCACCAGCAGCGGGGTGCCGACATTGTAGGGCAGGTTCGCGACGATCTTTCGCGGCGCAGCAAGCTCGGCAGCGACGTCGATGGTCATCGCATCGGCCTCGCGCACGTCGAGCCTTGTGGGGTACAGGGCATGAAGTTCGGCCAGGGCCGCGATGGCGCGGCGGTCGAGCTCCACGGCCAGCACGCGCGCGGCGGGCGAGGCGAGCAACGCGCGGGTCAGCCCGCCCGGGCCGGGGCCCACTTCAAGCACGTTGCGCCCGGTAAGGTTGCCGGCCAATGCCGCGATGCGCGCACAAAGCGGCTCATCCAGAAGAAAATGCTGGCCGAGGGATTTCCGGGCATCGAGGCCGTGGCGCGCCACCGTCTCCCGCAGCGACGGCAGCGTGATGGACATGCGCCTAGCTGCGCAAATCGATCTGCGCCCTGCGGCGGATCTCGCGCTGCAGCTGGCGGGAGAGCAGTTCGGCGCGGTCGCGCGTGATCTGCTGGCGCGCGATTTCGGGCGTGGTCTCCGCAAGGTTGCGCGTCTCACGCGAGCAGACCATCAGCACGGCCACGCCATCGGGCGCGATGATCGCCTGGCTGGCGCGGCCGGGGGCGAGGCCTGCGATCATGGCGCGCAGCTGCGGCGGCTGCATGGTCTCGAGCCGCACGGGGCCGGGATCGGTGGGGCGGTCGCTGCCCGAGGCGCGTGCCGCGGCCTCGATCGCCTCGCAGCTGCGCGCGCTGGCGGATAGCGCACGGGCGCGCTCCACCACGGCGACCTGCTGTGCGGTCGGCGCATTCGGGTCCAGCGTGCCGGGGAAGGGGAAGAAGGCCTGGCGGAGGCTGAGCACCGTCGCCTCGTCACGCCCGACTTCGCGGCGCTGGCGCAGCGTGACGATCTGGAAGCCGCCGGGCACGCGGATTGGGTTGGCGATGGCCCCCGGGGGCATTTGTGCCAGCACGCGCTGCACGGCAGGGTCCACGGCCTCGGCCCCCACCCAGCCGAGATCGCCGCCGGCGAGCGCGCTCTGCGCCTGGCTGAACTGGGTCGCGGCGACGGGGAAGGGCACGCCGGCGCGAAGTTGTGCCACGATCTCGTCCACGAAACGGCGAACATCTGGTTCCTCGGCGGGGTCGTCTACGGGGACGAAGATTTCGCCCACCAGATATTCCTGCTGGCCGGCACGGGCGCGCGTCGCCGCGATGAAATCGGCGACCTCGGTGTCGCTGATCGTCCCTTGGGCATTCAGCATGGCGCGGATCAGGCGCGACCAGGCGATCTGCACGCGCAGCTGGTCGAACAGCACGCGCGGTTCCACCCCGGCGCGGCGCAGCTGCGCCACAAGGCCGCCGGTGGGAAGATTGTTGCGGCGTTCTAGATCGGTGATGGATTGCGCGATGTCCTGGTCGGTCACCGGCACGCGGCGGCGCTGGGCCTCCTGCAGGCGCAGCCTTTCGTCGATCAGCAAACGAGTGACCTGCGGGTTCAGCCGGTCGAGCGAGGCGGGCGAGGCGTTGAGTCCGGCATTGAGCGCGAACAGCCGGCGCCTGCCATCGACATCGGCGCGGGTGACGATGTCACCGTTGATGACCGCGATGATCCGGTTCGGCTCCTGCGCCCACGCGTGCGCGACAGGGCCGATCAGGCCAGCGGCGAGGGTCAGCAGCAGTAAGCTGCGGGGCAGGAAGGGCATAGCGACCTGCTTAATCGTCCGGCGCGCGCTTCGCAACCGGCGCGGGCCACCCAAGCAACCCATCCGGCCGCGCCCGCCGCTTGAGGGCAGAAAACAGGCTTCACCCCGCCGACGAAGGCAGCGGGTCAAAGCGCTCGTATACCAAAATCCCCGATGGTCTTCAGCGCGATCCGGAACAGTAGGAGGGTGCCGGAGGCGTATTCGGTGCCGGTCTGCTGGTTCTCGGCGCGGTTGCGCACGAAGCGCGTCTCGAAGATCAGGCACTCGTCCTCGTAGGTCAGGGCCAGCTGCCCGGCGACTCCGCGGTCGCGCGCGATGTCGTAGCGGGCGAAGGCGCCGAGCCGCCAGAAATCGGTGAGCTGCACCGTGCCTCCCACCGAGACCTCCTCGCGCTTGCGGGTTGCCACCAGCGGCTCGGGCTGGGTCAGGAAGTAGCCGGTCGTGAGGGTGAAGCGCGGGCCGAAGAAGGTTGCCGTGCCGTCCCACAGGCGTGGCTCGGTGGTCTGGCTGTCGAGCCGCGTGCGGCCCATCACCTCGAACCACGGCACCGGGGCCAGGCGCAGGCGCCCCACCCAATCCGAGGCATGGCGCTCGAGGCCCGACCCGGTGGGGAAGGTGGCGTCCGTTTCCGCGCGGAAGGAGCGGCCGGCCAGGCCTTCGAGCTGCCCGCCATTGGGGAACAGCCAGGCGGCGCGCAGCGCGGCATCGGCGCGGGTGCCGCCCTCCAGCCGGTCACGGCCAGGGAAGCGGTTGAGCGAGAACAAATTGGCGTCAGTGAATTCCAGATCGAGGCTGTCCTCGTTCGGGAAGCGCGACTGGCCGCCGGTATTGGGCCCGGTGACGAGCTGCACCCGAGGCTCGATCAGCTGCGCGCCGTAGTCGCCGGCGTCGCGGATCATCGGCAGGCGCCAGTCGATGGCGGCGCGGGCATGGGCGCGGGAGAACACGCCATCCGCGCCGGCATCGCCGAAGGTCGGGCTCAGCGCGATGCCATCCGCCCAGCCGCCGATCGCATCGGCCTGGGCGCGCAGCGTCCATACCTCCCCATAGGTGCCGAGCAGGGGCAGTTCGTAGCCGGCGCGCGTCGCGGCGCGGCGGCTGTCGGTGCCGGCGCGGCGGAAGATCGAATAGGCCGAGGCGTCCAGCGTGAACCGCCCGCCCAGGCTGTCCTGCGGCATCACCCATTCGGTATAGCCGAAGGGCAGCACGAAAGGCGTCACCGAGGTGTCGGAGGCGGAGGAGAGCGACTGGTAAAGCCGGCTGTCCACCCGGGCATAGCCCTCGGTCCCCCAGAAGCCCTCGAGAAAGGCGTTGGAGGTCAAAAGGGTGGGCGAGCCGAAGCGGTAGGCCCGCAGATAATCGCGCGAGGAGGCGCGGTTCACCCCGAAGCCGGCGCGCCAATTCTCGTCGAGGTTGAAGCGGCCATTGGCGAACAGGTGCCCGCCCAGCCCCTCGGCATCGGTACGCTCGCCACTGAGGTCGCCGACCGAGCCCTCGATCGAGAGCTCACCGCTGTTGAAGCGCCGGCGATAGGCGCCGCCGAGGTTGGGCAGCTGGCGGGTGGAGACGGTGGTGGAAATCCGCAGGTCGGATTGCTCGTCGATCGCCCAGTAATAGGGCTGCTCGACGAACAGGCCGAGCAGGTTGGAATTGCCGAAGGTCGGCGACAGGAACCCTGAAGCGCGCCGCGCATCGGGCGAGGCGTGGCTCAGATAGGGCGTATAGAACAGCGGGATGCCGCCGAACTGTACGGCGGCGTCGCGGTAGCGCACGCGTTGTTCCGTGGTGTGCAGGCTCGCGATGCGCGCGCGCAACTGCCACAGCGGCGGGCGCGTCGGGTCCTCGGGGCACAAATCGCAGGCGGAATAGACCACGCGGGCCAGATCGGTGATGTCGCCATTGGTGCGCCGCGCGCCCGCGGCGGCGACACGCGCATTGCCGGCCAGCAGCCCGCCGACGCCGTTCAGCACGGCATCGCGCATGCCGCCGGTGAGCTCGGCGCGGTCAGTGAACAGGATCTGGCCATTGGCCTCGATCAGCACGACGTTGCCCTCGGCGACGGCGACGCCGGTGGTGCGGTTGTAGGTGAAGGTATCGGCACGCAGCACGCGCTCGCCTTGCCAGGCCTCGACGCGGCCGCGGGCGGTCACGGTTTCGCTCGCCTGGTCGTACTCGACCTCGCCGGCGGTGAAGGTGACGGGCTCGTTGGAGGCGGCGGGGTTGCCCAGGCCCGTGAGGCTCGGCTGCGCCTCCGGCCGGATCGGCACGAGGGCGAGCAGGAAGGCGGCGGTGGCGGCGCAGCCGGCGAGGCCCGCGCGCCACAGGCCGTGCCCAGCGGGCCGATGCGGCGGCACCACGGGGGCCACCGGGCGGGGGCCGTGGATCGCTGGCGGCAGTTTCGGGCGGCGGGGAGCCTCACCCATCAGCCATCCTCCAGATGCAGCAGCAGGGCCAGCGCCAGCAAAAGCCCCGCGAGCGTGGGCGCCCAGGCGGCGAGGATCACGGGCAGCGAGCCAGCCTCGCCGAATTCATTGCTCACCTTGTCCACCACGAACAGCGCGAAGCCGGCCGCAACGCCGCCGCCGATCATCTGCGCCACGCCGCCGCGCCGCGTCTGGCGCATCGAGAAGCCGGCCGAGAGCAGCGCCATGGCCAGGGCGAGGATCGGCAGCGCCAGCAGCGACTGGAACTGGATGCGGTGCCGCACGGCGGAAAATCCGGCCGATTCCAGAACCTCGATGAAGTCCGGCAGGGACCAGAAGCCGAGCGTCTCGGGCGAGGCAAAGCTGTCCTGGATCCGATCGGGCGTGAGCTCGGTCGGGAAGGTCATGCGGCGGGGCGCGCTCGGCAGGCGGTCGGCGCCGAAGCTCACCGCGTCCTCCAGCAGCCAGCGACCTTCGGCGAGGCGCGCGCGCGGCGCCTCGATGCGCATCAGCGCGCGGTCGTCGGCGGAAAGTCGCCAGACGGTGACCTCCTGCAACTCGAAACGCGCCGCACGCGCGGGCAGGATCGGCGCGCCGGGGGCGGGCAGCGCCATGGGCACCGGCCGGCCGGCCAGGATCGCCACCCCCTGCGGGTCGAGTTCGCGGTCCGATTGCCGCAGCCACAGCCGCCCACCGGCCAGCGAGGTCAGGCCGCCACCGGTGCGCAAAAAGCTCTGGTCCAGGCGTTCGGCCCGCGACAGCAGGATGGAGGACAGCGGCGAGACGCCAAGTGTGGCCACCAGCCCCAGCAGCACCGCCACCACCAGCGGCCCCACCAGGAAGCCCCAGGCCGAGATGCCGGAGGCGCGCGCCACGATCAGCTCCGAGCTGCGGGTCAGGCGCCAGAAAGCGATGATGCCACCGAGCAGGATGGCGAAGGGCAGGATCTGCAAGGACACGAACGGCAGACGAAGTGCTGCGATCTCGAGCGGCAGGGCGAAGCCGACATCTGGGCGGGTCGCGGCGCGGCGCAGCAGCTCGATGAAGTCGAACAGGGCGACCAGGCCGGTCAGCGCGCCGAGCATGGTCAGCGTCATCGCCGCGAATCCGCGCGCAACGTAAAGCGTGAGTGTCTGGGTGATGACCATCACGCCTTGGCCCCCGGCGGCAGGCCGTCTTGTTCCGGCCGGGGCAGGCCGCCGCGATCGGGCCGCGGCATGCCGTCTTGTTCGGGCCGCGGCATGCCGCGAGGCCGGGGCTGCGGCAGGCCGGGCGCGCCCTGGATCCACCACAGGCTGACGAGGCCCGGCAGCACCGCATGGATCCAGATCAGTGGAACGAAAGCATTGTTGCGCGTGGCGAGGTTGCCGATGGTGAGGCCCAGCGCCAGCAGCCCGACCACCAGCCCGACCCCGGTGGCGAGCCGCAGCCCTCCGCCATGCCGCCGGAACTGCCCGGTCAGCGCGACCGCGAGTCCCACCAGCGCGAAGGACAGGGCGGTGAGGGGGGAAGACAGCCGCTGATGCGCCTCGCCATGGAAGCGGGCCAGCTCGCGCGGGCGCAGCCCCTCGGTCGGATCGGGATCGAGCAATTCGGCCACGCTGCGCTCGCGCGAATCGCGGAAGCGCGCCTCCTCCTGCCGCGTGGCGCGGGCGAGGTCGAGGCTGTTCTCGGCGAAACTGAGCACGGAAAGGCGCATGCTGGGCTGGCCCGGGGCGGGGTTGGGCACGCGCTCGATTTGCTGACGCACGCCATCGCGGAGCGTGACGCGCGGGCCGGTGGGCGTGATCGTCACGTTGCCGCTCTCTGCCAGGATGGTCACCGGCGCGCCGGGCTCGCGCGCATCATGCACCAGGATGCCGCGCATGGTGCCGTCGCGCTCGCGCGTGCGGGCATAAACGGTGAGGTCGCCACCGACCGAGCTGAACACGCCCTCCTGCAGCAGGATCGCGGCCATCTGGTTGCGGATCTCGAACTGCCAGATGCGAAAGGCGGTGTGCGAGATCGGTACCAGCCAGAGGTTCAGCAGGTAGCCGAGCATCACCGCCCCGCTTGCCAGCACCATGCCCGGCCTGGCGAGCCGCATCTGCGAGAGGCCGGCGGCGCGCATCACCACCAGCTCGCGGTCGCTGTTCATGCGGACATAGGTGAACAGCACGACGATGAAGGTGGTGATCGGCAGGATCACCGCGAAGAACCCCGGCAGCATCAGGCCGGTGAGCTGCACGAAGATCGCCAGTGACAGGCCGCGATCCAGTACGAGTTCGATGAAGCGCAGCGATTGCGTCAGCCACACCAGTGCCGCCAGGCCAAAGGTCACGGCGAGCAGCCCACCGAGCAGCTGGCGCAGCATGTAGTGGTCGATGCGGTTCATCCGCGCTGTTCTAACAGCCTGCTCAAGACCCCACAAATCATAGGCCGACAAACCGCCGGATGGTCCTGGCCGGCACCAGGCGCGCCCGCGGCGGCCCGCCATCATCGTCGCGATGACTGACCAGGCCCGCGAGGCAACCGCTTGCCGCCTCGAACAGCGCGCCGCCGGAGGCGCCGGGCTCAAGCTGCACCGGGATTTCCAGATAGGCGCCGAAGGCCACCTCGGGCTCAGGCGCGAGGCGGGTGATGCGGGTGCGGATGGCTTGGCCGTTGGTGACGAGCAGCACGGGCGTGCCGGGCGGCGGCGTCGCGGCGCAAAGCGTGGCGGCGGGCAGTGCCGGTGCGCCGCGCTGGGGTGTGAGCAGGGCGAGGTCCTCGGCGCCGAAATAGCGCTGGCCGATCACCGGGTCGATACGGTGCCGCCCGGCGCCGGCCAGCGTCGCGGGCAGGGTGGCGCCGCGGATCGAGAGCGTCAGGGCAGGCGGCACGGCCGGGCAGCCGCCGCGCAACTGCTGGCTCGACCCGTCCACCACATGCGCCACGGTCAGGAAGCGCCCCTCGCCGAGATGTACCGCACTGCCGGTCGCGCGGCAGCGCCCGCCGGTGGAGGAGGCGACATCGAAGACGGCCGCCGCGGCCAGCATCGCCGGGTCCGGCGCACGGGTGGGCGGGGCGGCGCAGGACGTAACCATAAGCAGCATGAGCCATGCGGCCCGCACGCCCTGCGCGGGC
>JBBSCP010000178.1:0-9527 GCA_038250135.1 Acetobacterales bacterium
CGCCTCGGCTTGCCGATCTTCGACGCCGACGCCGCCGTGCACAGCCTGCAAGCCCAGGGCGGCGCGGCCGTCGCGCCGATCGAGGCCGCCTTCCCCGGCACGACGCGCCATGGCCGCGTGGACCGTGAGGCGCTGCGCGCCCGCGTGCTTGGCGATCCACCCGCACTGAAACGGCTGGAGCGCCTGATCCACCCGCTGGTCCGCGGCCTCGAACTCCGCTTCCGTGCCGCCTGCCACCGCCGCGCCTGCCGGCTCGCGGTGCTCGATATTCCCCTGTTGCTGGAAACCGGGGGCGAGGCGCGGGTCGATGTGGTGGTCGTCGTTTCCGCCCCCGCCGCGGTGCAGCGCCAGCGCGTGCTGGCGCGCGGCGGCATGACCGAGGCTCGCCTCGTCGCCATCCGCGCGCGGCAGATGCCCGACCGCGACAAGCGCCGCCGCGCCGATCACGTCATCCACACCGGCCTGTCCCGCCACGCGGCGCAGCGCCAGATCCGCCGCCTGGTCCGGGAGTTGCGCATATGAGGCAGATTGTCCTCGACACCGAAACCACGGGCCTCGACCCGCGCTCCGGCGACCGGGTGATCGAGGTCGCGGCCATCGAGCTGTTCAACTTCATGCCTACCGGCGGCACCTTCCACCGCGTGATCGACCCCGAGCGCGACGTGCCGGAGGAAGCGACGCGCGTGCACGGCTTCACCGCCGAAATGCTGCGCGGCAAACCCCGCTTCGCCGACATCGCCGAAGCGATGCTCGACTTCATCGGCGAGGACGAGATCATCGCCCACAACGCGCCCTTCGATTTCGGCTTCCTCGATGCTGAGCTGGTGCTGGCCGGGCTGCCGAGGCTGGATCGGTCGCGCATGGTGGACAGCCTCGACATCGCCAAGCGCCGCTACCCCGGCCTGCCGAACAGCCTCGATGCGCTGTGCCGCCGGCTCGGCGTCGATAACACCATGCGCACCAGCCACAACGCGCTGCTCGACGTGAAGCTGCTGGCCGAGGTGTTTCTCGAACTGATGGGCGGCAAGCAGCCCGGCTTCGAACTCGCCGCCCGCGCCGCACCGCGCGTGCTGAACGCGGCCGGGGAGGTGGCGCCGGTGGTCCGCTCGCCGCGCCCGATCGCGGTCAGCGCGGCGGAGGAAGCGGCGCATCTGAAGTTCGTCACCCTCAAGCTGAAGGGCGCGCTTTGGCTACAGCCGCCCCATGTTCACTTGGGCGCGCAGGAATAGCGCCCAAAAGACCCTCCCCGATCCGGGGGGCTTCGCCTACATTGGGGCATGCCCAAGCCCCGCCCGCGCGTTGCGCTGTTCGTCACCTGCCTGGTGGACCTCTACCGGCCCTCGGTCGGCTTCGCGGCGATCAAGCTGCTGGAAGCCGCCGGCTGCCAGGTGGAGGTGCCGGAGATGCAGACCTGCTGCGGCCAACCCGCCTACAATTCCGGCGACCGCGCCACGGCGCGCGACCTGGCGCGGCCGGTGATCGACGCCTTCCTGCCCTATGACTACACCGTAGTGCCGTCGGGCTCCTGCGGCGGCATGATCAGCCACCACTATCCCGGCCTGTTCGACGACCAGGACCCCTACTACCGCGGCCGCGCCGAGGCGCTGGCCGCCAAGACGCACGAGCTGATCTCCTTCCTCACCGATGTGATGGGGATGGCGGCGGTGAAGGCCCATTACGACGGCATCGTCACCTACCACGACAGTTGCTCGGGCCTGCGCGAACTGGGCATCAAGGCGCAACCGCGCAAACTGCTCGCCGGCGTCGAGGGCGTGGCGATGCGCGAGATGGCGGAGGCCGAGACCTGCTGCGGCTTCGGCGGCACCTTCTGCGTGAAATACCCCGAGATCTCGACCCGCATGGTCGGCGACAAGGTGAAGGACATCCAGGCGACGGGCGCGGACACGCTGCTCGCCGGCGACCTCGGCTGCCTGCTCAACATGGCCGGCAAGCTGCACCGCGAGGGCGTGCCGGTACGCGTGCGCCATGTGGCCGAGGTGTTGGCTGGCATGACCGGCGATGTCGCCCCCATTGGCGAGCAGAGGGGATAGCACGATGGTTCACCTGACCTCGCCAGCGTTCAAGCAGAATGCCGCCCGCGCCATGGCCGATCCGGGCCTGCAGCAGGCGCTGGCCCGCAGCAAGGCGTCCTTTCCCGGCAAGCGCACCGCCGCCGTCGCCGCGCTGCCGGAGTTCGAGGCGCTGCGCGACATCGGCCGCGACATCAAGAACCACACGCTGGCCAACCTCGACTGGTATCTCGAAACCTACGCAGCGCAGGTCGAGCGCGCGGGCGGCGTGGTGCATTGGTGTTCCACGGCCGATGACGCCCGCGCCGCGGTTCTGGAGATCTGCCGCAAGGCCGGTGCGAAGACCGTCACCAAGGGCAAGTCGATGATCTCCGAGGAGCTCGGCGTCAACGAGCATCTCGAGACGCATGGCATCACCCCGGTCGAGACCGACCTTGGCGAATATATCCTGCAACTCCGCAAGGAGCCGCCGTCGCACATCATCGGCCCGGCCTTCCACCTGAACCGCGAGGATTGGGAGGAATCGTTCCGCGAGATGCACACGGATCTGCCCAAGGACCGCGTGTTCGGCGAACGCCGCGACATCCTGGTGGAGGCGCGCACCAGGCTGCGCAGCAAGTTCCTCGCCGCCGATGTCGGCATCACCGGGGCGAACTTCCTGATTGCCGAGACGGGGTCTTCCGTCATTGTCACGAACGAAGGCAATGGCGACCTGACGCAGACGCTGCCGCGCGTGCATGTCGTGCTCGCCAGCATCGAGAAGATGGTGCCGACGCTGGAGGACGCGACGAGCCTGCTGCGGCTGCTCGCACGCTCCGCCACGGGGCAGGATTTTTCCGTCTATACCACCTTCTCGACCGGTGTTCGTCGCCAGGGGGATTTGGACGGGCCGGAAGAATATCATGTGGTGCTGCTTGATGGCGGGCGTTCCAACATGATCGGCACGGAATTTCAGGAAATGCTCCGGTGCATCCGCTGCGCCGCCTGCATGAACCATTGCCCGGTCTATGGCGTCACCGGCGGGCACGCCTATGGCTGGGTCTATCCCGGGCCGATGGGCAGCGTACTGACGCCGACGCTGGTCGGGGTCGAGAAGGCCGGGCATTTGCCCAACGCCTCCACCTTCTGCGGCAAATGCGAAAGCGTCTGCCCGGTGAAGATTCCCCTGCCGAAGCTCATGCGGCATTGGCGCGAGCGCGAGTTCGAACGCCACCTCTCGCCCGCCGCCTATCGCCGCAACCTCGGCCTCTGGGCATGGTTTGCGAAGCGGCCCTCGATGTATCGCCTCGCCACGCGGTTCGCGACCGGCGCGCTCGGACTGTTGGCGCGAGGCAAGGGCAGCTTCACCTCGCTGCCCCTGGCCGGTGGCTGGACCGAGGGGCGGGACCTGCCCGCGCCAGAGCCCGGCGGCACCTTCATGCAGCGCTACGCACGGCAGCAGCGGGCCACGCGCGGATGAGCGACGAGGCCGAGCGCATTCACGGCTACCGCTTCCCCGGGCCAACGCCCGCCCGCACCGCACCGCGCGCGACCGGGACGCTCGAGGAACTGCTTGCTGGCATCGATGCCACGCCGCCCGGCGTGCGCATCGACCAGGATTTCGGCCGCATTGAAACGGCGCTCGCACGGCTGGAGCAGGCCTTGCGAGATTCGCTGAAGGAGGACCGGCAATGAGCAAGGACGCCATTCTCGGCGCCATCCGCCGCGGCCTCAAGCGCGGGCCCCTGCCGGCCGACCAGGGCGCGATGCTCGCCGGGCGGCTCGCCAACCATCCGCGGCACCTGATCCCGGCGCGCTCGTGCCTGCCGCGACCTGAGCAGGTCGCGCTGTTCGTGAAGAATGTCGAGAAGGAATTCGGCACGCTGGAACGCTTGGCGGATATTTCGGCCGTTCCCGCCGCGATCACCAATTATCTTGCGGCGCAAAATCTTCCGGCGCGCCTCGTCATGGCTCCGCATCCCGAGCTGCAAGCGATCGACTGGTCCGCCCGCCCGCTGCTGGAACGCGCCGCACGGCGGGCGCTGGAGGGCGATCTGGTCAGTTTGCAGCACGCCTGGGCCGCCGTGGCGGAAACCGGGACGCTGTTCTTCCCCTCCGACGCCACGCGCCCCGCCACGCTCAACCTGCTGCCCGAGACCGAGATCGTGCTGCTGCGCGCCAGCCGCATCGTCGGCGCCTATGAGGAGGCCTGGGACATGTTGCGGGTCGAGCGGCAGGACCAGCTCACCGGCGGCTTCATGCCGCGCAACCTGATGCTCGTCACCGGCCCCTCGCGCAGCGCGGATATCGAGCAGACGCTGGAACTCGGCGCGCATGGCCCGCGCCGGCTGCATGTCCTGCTGGTCGAAGACGACCCCGCAGCCCTAGAGCACGATGCGTTCAATTGAACGCGTCTCGTGCTCCAGAGATGTTTGATTCTAGAGCAGGAATTCCGATCGATTGGTCCCATTCGATCGGAAATTGCTCTGGGCTGAGGGTGATGCCATGCGCGCGCGAAGCCCGAAGGGGCTGACCAAGGCGGACCTTGCGCTGTGGCACGCCTTCACGGCGGAGATCCGGCCGTTATTCGGCCATCAGCGGCCGGCCGCGCCCGAAGCCCCACCGGCGCCCGCACCGGCACCACCCGCGCCGGTCGCCATCCACAACCCCGCACCGCGGCCGATGCACGCGAAGCCGCCCGAAATCCGCATCGGCGAGCAGCCTGGCGGGCTCGACCGCCGCCGCTGGCGTGCGCTCCGGCGCGGCGACGTGGATAGCGAGCGCGTGCTCGATCTGCACGGACGCCGCGTGACTGACGCGCATGTGGCACTGCGCCACTTCCTGAACGATGCGGCGGCGGCTGGCGTGCGCTCGGTGACCATCGTCACCGGCAAGGGTCCGCAGCCGGAGGGCGGCATCCTCAAGCGCGAATTGCCGCATTGGCTGAATGCCGCCGATCTGCGCCCGCTGGTGCTGGGTGCTGCGCATCCGCACCCGACCAATTCCGGCGCGGTGAATTTGCTGCTGCGCCGCAAGCGTCCCGGCAAGCCGAAATGATGGCGGCCCGCGGCCTGTGCAGCTAGGGCAATTTCCGATCGAATGGAAGCGTTCGATCGGAATTCCTGCGCTAGAATCAACTACTTCGAGAGCACGAGATCGATCCGAGAGGATCGATCGTGCTCTAACCAAGGCCGCGGATGCGGCCACCCGGCGCTTGAGGGCACAAAAATGACTCCCTTTGGCGCGCGATTGCGGCAACTGCGCCGGGCGCGACGGGTGACGCTGAAGGCGATGGCGGCGCATCTCCAGGTCTCCTCCGCCTATCTTTCGGCGCTGGAGCATGGCCATCGCGGCCGGCCATCGGCTGGCCTCGTGCATCAGGTGAACGATTTCTTCGGCCTGATCTGGGACGAGGCGGGGGAGCTGTCGGAGCTCGCCAAGCTCTCCCACCCCAAGGTCAGCCTCGACACGGCGGGCCTGACGCCGGAGGCGACGGCGCTGGCCAATCGCCTCGCGGGGTCGATCCGCAAGCTCAGCCCGCAGACAGTGGCCGCCATGCACGGGCTGCTCGACCGCGAGGCGCCGCCGGAGAAACCCCGGTTGCGCCGCGCCGCCGGTCGTTAACTACGCTCCAGGCGCGCGCCACCAGCCACGCTTGCGCGGCTGGTCGCCCAGCATGGCCCCATCCAGAACGATCGGGGCGATTGGCGGCGCGGCGATGGGATCCAACGATGCCATCGCTACCGGAGGCGAGGCAATCGCCGGGGTATTGGGGGGCGCCATGGGAGGTGGCACCACCTCCGGCGGCAGGGAGGGCGGCAATTCCTGCGGAATGGGCGTGGGCTCCGGCTCGGGCGCCGGGGGCGGCAATTCCACCGGCGTGGAGGGCGGCGCCTCTGCCGGAGGGAGTTCGACCGGAACCGGCGGCGGCGTCAGTGGGACGTCCGGCGTCGGATCGGATGCGGCGAGGAATTGTTGGGTGCGGCGGCTCATCGCTGCCGCCTCGGCGGCCACTTCCGCTGCCTCCATCGCCTGCATCAAATCGTCCATCTGGCCGGCGAAAGGGTCGGCTGGCGTCGGCTGGCGGCGCGGCACCGGGGCGGCGGCGACAGGTGGCGGGGGTGCCTCGACCATCACCACCTCACCCTCGGCCGGGGCTTCTGCCTCCCCTTCCTCGCGCCGGCGACGGCCTCCACGACGGCCGCGACGGCGGCGACGGGCGTTCTCATCCTCGGTCTCGCCTCCCTCAGCTGTGTCATCGGCCGGCGCCTCGGCGGGGGCGGCCTCGGCCACGACCTCACCTTCGATGGCCTCGGCCTCCTCGATCTCCTCGCCCTCCTCGGCACCGCCTTCGGTCGTGCCCTCTGGCGCGCCCTCTGGCCCGCCCTCTGGCCCGCCTTCCACGCCATCGCGGCGGCCGCGACGACGACGACGGCGACGGCGGCGCTGGCCTTCCTCGGCGGTCTCGCCGGGCGGACCCTTCGTCTCACCCCGCGGTTCCCCCCGCGTTTCCCCCTTGGGCTCACCCCTGGGCTCGCGACGCGGCGGCGGGGCCTCGGCCTCGGGTGCCGTCTCGATCTCCTCGGCCTCGATCTCCGTCTCCTCGGGCTCGGGCGCATAGTCCATGCGCAGCGCGGCGGGGCGTTCGGCGATGGCGTCGGGATTGGCGGCGCGGGTACGCTCGATGCGCAGCGCGGGGGCGATCAGTGTGTCATCGGCGGCAAGCAGCACGGCCATGCCGAAGCGGGTCTCGATCTGCCCCAGCCGCTCGCGCTTGCGGTTGAGCAGCCAGAAGGCGACGGCCGAGGGCAGGTGCACGATGACCTCCGCGGCGCGGCGCTTCGCCCCCTCCTCCTCGATCGAGCGCAGCGCCTGCAGGCCGCTGCTCTCGACGCTGCGGACGATGCCGCGTCCGTCGCAATGCGCGCAGGTGACGTAGGCGTGCTCGACCACCGAGGGGCGCAGCCGCTGGCGCGACATCTCGAGCAGGCCGAAATGGCTGATGCGGCCGACCTGGATGCGCGCGCGATCCTGCTTCAGCGCCTCCTTCAACCGTCGCTCCACCACCGCATCGTGCTTGGTGGAGTCCATGTCGATGAAGTCGATGACGATGAGGCCGGCGAGGTCGCGCAGCCGCAATTGCCGGGCGATTTCCTCGGCCGCTTCGCAGTTGGTGCGCAGCGCGGTGTCGGTGATGTCGCGGTCGCGGGTGGCGCGGCCGGAGTTCACGTCGATCGCGACCAGCGCCTCGGTCTGGTTGATGACGATGTAGCCGCCGGACTTCAGCTGAACGTTGGGCGAGTGCATCGCATCCAGCGCCTGGTCCACATTGTAGCGCGCAAACAGCGGCACGCCGTCGCGCGAGGTGCGGACCTTCGAGGCGTGGGAGGGCATGAGCATGCGCATGAAGTCGCGCGCTTCCTGGTAGGCGTCCTCGCCATCCACCAGCACTTCCTCAACATCCTTGCCGAAGACGTCACGGATCGAGCGCTTGATGAGGTCCGCCTCCTCATAGATGAGCGCCGGGGCGGTACTCGCAAAAGTGCGTTCGCGGATGCCGTCCCACAGCCGGATCAGGTATTCGCAATCCTTCCGGATCTCGGGCTTGGGCCGCTGCGCGCCGGCGGTGCGCACGATCAGCGACATGCCGTCGGGCAATTGCTGCTCGTCGATGATCTCACGCAGGCGCTTGCGGTCGGCGGCCGAGGTGATCTTGCGGGAAACGCCGCCGCCGCGCGGCGAATTGGGCATCAGCACGGAGAAACGGCCGGCCAGCGAGATATAGGTGGTGAGTGCGGCGCCCTTCGAGCCGCGCTCCTCCTTCACCACCTGGATCAGCATGACCTGCCGGCGCTTGATGACTTCCTGAATTTTGTAGTGACGCATGAAGCGCGGCGGGATGCGGCGATCGCGCGCGTCATCCTCGGTGCTGCCGCCGACCATCTCGGGCGGCGGGGCCTCGGCATTGCCGATGCTCTCGACCCCGGTGCTGGCGCTGGCGATTTCCTCGACGGCGCTGTCTTCAGCGCGGCTTTCCTCGGCGGCGTCGTCGTCCGCCACCTCCTCGGCCTGTACCGCGGCGGCTTCGGCGGCGACGGCGGCGACCTCGTCGCGCTCGGCGCTTTCGGCGGTGGGGGCGGCCTCATGCTCGATGACCAGGCCTTCGGCTGCCTCGGCGACGTCGGCGCGGCGCTCGGCGGCGGCGTCGGCGGCGTCCGCAGCGGCGGCGGCGACTTCGAGGGCGCGCTGCAGGCTCGGATCGCCGGCGCGGGCGGCCTCCTCGGCCTCCTCGCGCTCACGTTCCTCGCGGGCCTCGGCCTGCTGCATCTCGATCAGGCGCTGCCGGTCGGCGACGGGGAGCTGGTAGTAGTCCGGGTGGATTTCGCCAAAGGCGAGGAAGCCGTGGCGGTTGCCGCCATATTCGACGAAGGCAGCCTGGAGGCTGGGCTCCACCCGCACCACGCGGGCGAGGTAGATGTTGCCCTTCAATGGCTTGCGGTTGGCGCTTTCGATGTCGAAGGCTTCGAGCCTGGTGCCGTCCAGCACCACCACCCGCGTCTCTTCGGGGTGGGATGCGTCGATCAGCATGCGTTTGGTCATGGAAGGGGGAACTCCGCGCCAGGCGGCCGGGGGGTTGGCCCCGGGCGCGACAGGCGGCGAATGGGGGTGGGGAGGCCCGGGACGAGACGGATCGGCGGCGTGGAGCTGACCATGCGGCGGCGATCCGGTCCTCGTCTCGGCGGGCGCGCGCGGGGCGCGGCCCTGGTGGGTTTCGGGGGACCGAGGCTGCCGCAGGGGGAGCAAACTCCCCCCGGGCCGGTCGATCCCGGTGGATTACGCCTCGCGATGCCCCGACACCCTTCGCACGGCACCCCCCGGAGCGGCCCCAAGGGGGTTTCCCTGGGGACTTCCGGTAACGGGGGCGCCGGTCGCAGGCGCAACGGGCGGGCGGCGGGCACGGACGACGTATCCAGGGCCGAGGGATCGGTTCGGGATCTTCGCGCGCGCTCCCGCACCGGCAGGGGTGGCGTCGCGGCACCTGGCGTAATGCGGACCGGGTGAACCGGCGCCGATTCCAGGACTTGGGCCTTGCTTCCCCGTCGCTCGCCCGCCACGGATCGGGCAGGGTTGGACGACGGGGCGGCCACGCGAACACGAAGAACCCAGCCGGAGGCGGTTGCCGCCGGGGCTCCACACCATAGGCCGCCTGACCGCGCTTCACAAGGCGCGGCGTCGAGTCCATCGGACGGGATACAGCCATGGGTTGAGACAACCTCTCAGCAAAAGCTGGCAAGGCCCGGCAAAGCTGGCAAAGCCCGGGCCTGACGTGCTATCTCTCAGTATCGGCGCGTCGGGGGACGGGCTGTAGGGGGTTGCCATACCATGCTCCGACGCCGCGGGCTGGCGGGTCTCTTGGCGGCTTTTGCCGTCTTGCCGCCACCGGCCGAAGCCGCCGTCACCGAGGCCACGCTCGCCCACATCGTGGGCGGCGGCGCCAGGCTGACGCTTCGCCTGCCG
>JBBSCP010000179.1:0-9378 GCA_038250135.1 Acetobacterales bacterium
ACACCCGTTCCTGAGGGCCAAGTGGGCGAGATCGTCACCACCGAAGCCTGCGCGACGCTTTTCCTCGGCTATTGGGGGCGACCGGACCTGACCGCGGCGATGCGGCTCGGCCCCTGGGTGCGCACCGGAGATCTCGCAACGCGCGACGGCGATGGCTACTTCCACTACCACGGCCGCACCGACGACCTGATCAAGAGTGCCGGCTTTCGCATCGGCCCGGCGGAGATCGAGGAATGCCTCGCAAGCCACCCGGCGGTGGCCGATTGCGGCGTGATCGGTGCGCCCGATGCCGAGCGCGGCCAGGTGGTGCACGCCTTCGTCCACCTGCGGGATGGGCATGTCGGCGATGCAACCCTGGCCGAGTCCCTGCGCGTGCATGTCCGCGAGCGCCTCGGCGGCTACAAGGTACCGCGCCGCATCACCTTCACGGGCGCGCTGCCGGAAACCAGTTCTGGCAAGGTGTCCCGCAAGGTCCTGCGGGCACGATTGGCGGACAACACCCCGGCATGATGCGGCCGACCTTCCTCCCGAAGCATCGGCCTACCCGCGCAGCTCAGCCAGCCGCTATCCGCCGAAGCGCTGACCGCGAGACCTTGCCGGAACTCGTCATGGGCATCTCGGCGAGGAAGGCGAAATGCCGCGGCACCTTGTAGCCGCCAAGGCGCCCGCGGACATGCATGCGCAGCGCCTCCTCCAGCGCACCATCGGGGGCGATGCCCGCCGCCAGGCGGATGCAGGCTTTCACCGCCTGCCCACGCGCCACATCCGGCACGCCGATGACCGCGGCCTCGGCCACGGCCGGGTGCGCCATCAGCGCATCCTCGATCTCGGTCGGACCGATGCGCGCGCCGCCGGCCTTGATCAGGTCGTCGCTGCGGCCGCGATACCAGAAGTAACCATCGGCATCGCGCACCGCGAGATCACCGGTACGAACCCAGGGGCCGAGGCGCATGGCCGCGGTCAGGTCGGGTTGGTTCCAGTAGCCCAGGAAGAGGGTCGGCGTCGTTGGCACCGTCACGATCTCGCCGACCTCGCCATCTGCGACCTCCACCCCCGCCTCATCGACCAACGTGGCGACATGGCCTGGGTACTCCCACCCCATGGAGCCGCGGCGGATCGGCCGGAGCGCCCGGCAATTGCCGATCATGTGGTTGACCTCGGACATGCCGTAGCCCTCATTGAGCACGGTGCCGAGTGCCTCCTCCACCCAGGCGAGCGTGCTGGCTGGCAGCGGCTCACCGCCCGTGAAGATGCAGCGCAGCCGGAAGCTGCGGCCGGCTTGCGGATCAGGGATCTGCGCCAGCCGGTTCAGGCCCGTTGGCAACAGTAAAGTATGGGTCACACCGTGGAGGGCCATGAAGTCCAGCGCCCAGACTGGCTCGAACCGGTGCGGGCTGCACACCAAGCGATGCCCGAGTTGCAACGCCGGCCAGATGGTGTCCACCCAGGCCGCGACCCAGCCCCAATCGGCCGGCGTCCACAGCACCGCCTCCTCCATGTCGAGTGACAGGTCGTAGAACAGCGCAATGGACGGCCGGTAGCCATGCAACAGCCGATGCGCGTGCAACACGCCTTTCGGTTGGCCGGTCGAGCCCGAGGTGTAGACCAACAGGGCCGGGTCCTCGGCCGCGGTGTGGAGGCAAGGGCCGGACTGCGGCGGGGCGGCGCGCCAATCCTCGAACGCTATCTCCCCGGGCCCCGCCTCGCCGACCACCAGCACATGCGCAAGCGCCGGGCAATCGGCACGAAGGCCAGCGACGGGCTGCCATGCGCAGGCCTCCGTCACCAGCAGGCGGGCACCGCTGTCGCGCAGGCAATGGCGCAGCGTGTCTGGCCCATAGCGTTGGGAGAGCGCGGTGGCGATCACGCCCATCCGGTAGCAGGCCAGGTGGGCGATGACCGTCTCAATCCGTGCATCGGTATGGATCGCCACGCGGTCGCCGCGCGTAATGCCGAGCGTGGCGAACAGCGTCGCGAGGCGGCGCACCGCATCGTCCAGCCCGGCATAGGTGATGTCGGCCACCGCGCCGTCCAGCCCTTCGAAGCGGATGGCGACCCGGTCGGCGCGTGGCCCTTCGGCATGCAGACCGAGCGTGTCGGCGGTGATGTTGGCGTGTGCCGGCAGCGGGATGCGGCGGCGCGTGCCGTCGCCGGTCGGCACCAGGCCGAGCCGGTCGAGCGCCGCTTCGAAAGCCGGGTCATTCATCGCCTTCAGCCTCGCGGTGCGACAAGCGTCACCATACCATCGGCGGCGATCTCCACGACTGGTGCGGGCATCAGCCGGGCGCGACGGCCATCAAGGGCTTCGCCGCTGCGGGCATCGAAGCGCCAACCATGCCAAGGGCAACGCAGGATACAGCCTTCCTCGACCGGCGCTGCGTCGAGCGGCCCGAGCCAGTGCGGGCAGATGGTGGAATGCGCGACCAGCGACCCGTCGCCGAGCGCCACCACCCGGAACGGACGGCCGGCGAAATCGACCAGCATCGGCAGAAGGAGCGCGGCGCGTGGGCCGAGCGGTACTGGCGCCGCAGGCGGGGGAGGCTCGGCAGCCCAGGCGCGGGCGCGCGCCTCGGCCATCTCACGGTGCTGCATCATCACTTCGTCCTCTGACCAGAGGCGCTCGCAGCTCGCGAGGTATTTCGTCCCCAGCATCGCGAGGCGGTCGGGCTGGGTTTCCGGCAGGTAGTAGCGCACCTCGATCCCGGTGCGGTTCGGCCCGAGAGGCGTCATCAGCGTCCAGAACCGCGTGCCCGCACCGATGCCCGCCTCGAAGACGGCGGTGTAACGCTGCCGCCCGCGGTCCACCTCGAGGCGGAGGATCTGATCACGCTCCGATGTGCTCGGCGGGCGGGAGAGGCGGACGCGCCATCCCCACTCGCCGCCTTCGAGCCGCTCTATCGCGGTGAAGTAGGCATCGTGCAAAACCGGCAGGTGTTCCCAGTCGAACACGTTCTCCAGGATGCGGTCCACGCTGGCCGCGATCTCGCGGTGATAGGTGGCGGCGAGGTGCAGCGTGGAGTCGGCCGCGGTCTCCTCCGGCGTGGTGTTGGTGACCATCAGACGCGCCTGATGTTCCAAAACAAAGTTGGTCCCTTCAGCACGCCCTGGACGCTGCGCCGCCAAGCAGTGGGCTGGAAGAACTGGCCGAGTGGAATGTAGGGCAGGTCCACGAAGGCTTGCTGCTGGATGCGGTCAGCGACCGCCTTCTGGGCCCCGAGGTCAGGCGCGGCCAGCCATTCCTCGCGCATCGTCTCCAGCGGTGGGGAAGTGGGCCAGCCTGCGAAGGCGGCTTCACCATGGCCGCGAAGGAGGAAGTTCACGCCCGGGTTCATGAGGTCAAGGCCGGAGAGGAAGGTGCAGAAGATGTTCCATCCACCGCGCTCCGCCGGGCCGCGATTGGCCCGGCTCTGCAACACCGTGGCCCAGTCGGTGGGACGATATTCGAGGTTGACGCCCAGCCGCCGCAGCATGTCAGCCGCAACCTCGGTCAGCGCCTGCACCTGCGGGTAGTCTGCCGGGCCGATCAGCACCACGCGCTGGCCAGCCAAAGGGGCCAGCGCGGCACGGGCGGCTGCCAGGTTGCGTGGGCCGGTCAGCGCCGCCATGCCATTGGCGGTCGCCATCGGTGAGGCGGGCGGGAAGAAGCCGATGCCGGCATTCCACATCGCCGGGTCAGTGCCGGCGACAGAGCGCATGAAATCCTCCTGCAGGATCGCGGAGAGCAGGGCGCGGCGCAGCGTCGGGTCGTTGAAGGGCGGCATCAGTTGGTTGAAGCGCAGCACGCCGATAAAGCCGGTCGGGTCGGGGTTCTCCACCAGGATGTCGCGGTTGCGCCGCAGCAGCGGCAGCAGGTCGGTGGCTGGGTACTCCCAGGCGTCGATCTCGCCAGCCTGTATCGCCGCGGCCGAGGTCGAGGCATCGGGGATGGTGCGCCATTCGACGCGCTCGAAATGGACGACCTTGGGGCCGGCGGTGCTGCTGACCACGCCCTCCCGCGGCAGATAACGGTCGAACTTCACATAGACATTGCGGGCGCCCGATACACGTTCGGCGGCGAGAAAGCGGAAGGGACCGCTGCCCACCATCTCGGTGATGGCGCGGGTCGGCTCGGTCTGGGCGATCCGCTCGGGCATCATGAAGGCGACCGGCGGCGAGGTCTTGGCGAGCGCCTCGAACAGCATGGCGAAGGGCCGCTTGAGGCGGAAGACGATGTCGCGGTCATTGGCCGCGCTGAGGTCATCGGTGATGGCCATGATGGTCTGACCAAGCTGGTCGCGCGCTGCCCAGCGGCGGATGGACGCGACGCAGTCCCGTGCGCGCACCGGCTCGCCGTCGTGAAACACCAAGCCGGGACGCAGGCGGATGGTCACCCGGCGACCGTCATCCTCAATGCTGTGACCTTCAGCCATTTGCGGCTGCGGACGGAACTGGTCGTCCTGGCCGTAGAGCTGGTCAAAGATCATGTAGCCATGATTGCGGGTGATGTAGGTCGAGGTGAGAATCGGGTCGAGGATCGAGAGGTCGGAGGCTGGCACAAAGCGCAGCAAGCTGGCTGATTGCGCGCGGGTCACGCGCGGTAAGGCCGGTACGGCAAGGGCGGTGGTCAAGCCGAGAAGCGTCCTGCGTTCCATGTTGTTCTCCTACAGTGTCGGGGGATTTATGCGGATAAGCTGTTGTTCGACGCTGCTGCCTGCCTCGAACGACTTCGCCGCGCCTGGGCCTCGCGAATCCGGGGCGCCAGCACGGCGTCGTGGAACCGGTCGCAACCGATGCAGAGATTGGCGTAGGGCCGTCCCTTCGGGTCGGTGGTGCGTGACTGCTCCAAGAATTGCTCGACCGACCAGCCCGCAGCCAAGCCCATGCGTTCTGGCGTGCCGGCGTTGATCGCCTCATAGGCCGGGTCGCCAACCAGGCTGTCGAGGATGTCGAGGAGCCGCTCCTCGGTCAGGTTTCCGATAGGCAGCTTGGTCTTGACGCAGCAGGGGTAGACCGCACCATCCGGCTCGATTGAGACCTCCGATCCGTTGTGGCCATGATCGAGGAAGCCGATCCCGCCGGACCAGCGGGCGCAGAAATTATCGGCGAGCGTCGCGGTGGAAAGCCCGTTCTCCCACGCCCGGCCGCGTGGCCAGAGCTTACCAATCCAGCTGCCAGGTTCCGCCCCGAAGAACGAGAAGACCGGGCCCTCCTCCTCGAACCAGATGCGTGGTGCGGAGAAGCCGGAGCGTTGCATGCCGTGCCGCTCGAACAGCGCTGCCAAGCGGGCCATGAAGGCCTGCTGTCTGGTTTCGCCTTCCAGACCAACATGGAAGTCATCGACCGAGGCGACAGAGATCATCCAGACGTTGCGCGCCAGCAGATCGCTCACGATCCTATCGGTGAGGATGTCGCCGGTGGTCTGGACAATGATGCGAACGCCCTGATCTCGATACTTTGCGGCAAGCGCTTCGATGACCTTGTAGGTCACCGCTTCGCGGACTGGGTCGATCAGCGCCTCGCCGCCGGAAAGGATGATGCGCCCCGGCTTTTCAGGCAGCGTGCCGTCCGGCGCGGGGTCGGTGCGATCCAGATAGGTCAGGCGGTCGGGCAGGTTGGCAATGATCCGCGGGAAGTTGGCCGAAGCCTCCGCGATGACCTGATCAAGTGCGGCGCGAACATAGGGGCGGAAGCGGTCTTCGTAGCAGTGTCGGCACTTCCGATGGCAGGCCCAGGCCATGACGTAGTAGATCGATTCCATCGAGCCTCCTCTACCAAATCACTGCACTTACGAGCGAGCATGAGGTTCGGTTACGCGAACCAACGATTTTTTCGGCATCTTCCAGCCAGGCAGCCTCGCGCAGGCGCCGGCAACCGATGGCGCGTAACAGTGGCAACCGATCGTACAGCAGCGCGTCATAGGCGCGCGCGTCGCCATCCTGTGCGGCGGCCACCATCCGCGACCACCACACGTCACGCGATTCCGGTCCCCTCCTGGGCTCGTGTCCCAAACAATCACGGGGTGTAGTGCCGAGAAGTATAGAATGCTGCTCGCCCAACCAACATTCGCTGCCCCCCAACCGTGATCAGCGGCCACCTCCGGCCGGGCGCGGGTCCCGGCCGGCGGTGGCACGGTTGCTTCTCAGAACGGGTGAACGCGCGGCCAGGCGGTGTTGGCTTTGGTAATGTTGCCCGGGACGTCGCGCAGCCACATCTGCTGCGCAGCTTCATGCACCTGCAGGTAGAGCCTGCCATCAACGATGCGCCAGAACTCGGGATTGCCCGGCGCCTTACGGTTCTCTGTCGCCGCCCAGGCGCAAAAGCCGTCATACTGCGGCGCGAAGCGCGCAGGATCGGCCGCGAACAGGTCACGCGTGGCCTCGGAGCGGAAGTACCAGATGGCGCCGTTGTGGAACGAATTAAAGCGAGGGATGCCGCGCTCCGGCGTGCCGCTGAAGAAGCTCGTTGCATCGAAGCCGCTGATGGCCACGGCAAGCTGGTTGCCAGCAATGGCCGGTGTGGATATTCCGGCAAGGCTGACCGCGGCGCCGACGCCGCCAAGCAGGGAAAGCGCGCCCAAGCGGCGACGCGATGTGATGATGGACATGGACGGAGTTCCTTTCCTGTTGGCTCCATGCACACCTACGATCATGAGTCGGGGAAGGTTACGGCGAGCGTCGGCGGCCGGATGCATGCACTCCGAGCAGCAGTCGTTCAGCGTTCTGGACCAGAGCCAAGATCCGTCGGACCACCGCTCAGCGCATGGCCCGATGGCCGTTGCGGCCAGCCATCCGGCGAATATCCGCCAGTAACCGCAGATCAACTATAACCTTCGCGGCTGCCGCCATGACCAGTGCGGATAGCGCCGCCTTCGACACTATCCCCATCGTCCCGTCGATCAGCAACGCGTGGACAACGCTACCAACGATAATCACCACGGCAAGCATAATGTGACACAGGCGCCAAACCACCAGCCTCAGGCGCAGCCGACCGCGCAGGGCGGCAAGGAGTGCAGTCGCGAACACCGCCCACATGGCGACCACGCCCCATGCAGAAAATGGCGTCGGCGATCTGAAAAGGAGGGCGTCAACGACGTCCGGTGGGCTGGTCACCCACAGCGCCGCGACATGGACCACCACCGCCGTCACGAGCCCGCCCCCTACCCAGGCATGCAGCCGCCGCCCGAGCTTCAAGCGAAGGCCAGGCAAGTATCCTCCCGCGAGCAGGGGCTGGAGAAGGAGTAGCGCGAGTGCAATCACCCCCGCGAGGCCAGCCAGAATGTAGATGGGCTCGCGCCATGCGAGCAGCGGACTTGTTGCCGCAACGACGACCGGCACCATCAGGGTGACGGCCAGAGCTGCCCAGATCAGAACGGAACGCACTGACCTGGCGCCCATCACGCCCGTCGCAGGACGAAGTCCGCGCTCAGGCTCTTGTCGCTGGCGCTCCGCATCACTGGCCGAAGGAAGACCGTCTCGAACCCGTTGTCATCGTGCTCGGCATCGTAAGCGAGGTGGCCGTGCGCCTGGCCGAAGGCCGGAACGATCTGCGGCATCGCCATCCTGAAAACGCCATTCACGTCTGTCAGCGTGGCGCCGTGGCTCTGCGGGTCGCGCTCATGGCCCTCCGTTGTGTGCGCCCATACCTGGATGCGCACGCGCGGGAGCGGAGCGCCATCGCCAGCGCGCCGAACCGTGCCGGTCAGCCAGAATCCGCCGCCGCCGATGCGGTCCACGATCGGCGCCCCGGGCCGATAGTTGTTGGCGCCGCCTCGCATCGTCGTCGTCGGAGCGAGGCCCTGCGCTTGTAGCGGTGCGAAGAGGCTGGAGGCGCCGGTCGTCAATACGGCTCCGACAGTCACCACGCCGGCGACGATGAATGTACGGCGAGCCTGAGGCGCTTGGGTCATCGTGATCTCTCCTCCTATGCGTGACGGGCGTCTTCAGTGACCGGCTTCGCGCTCAGGATTGGAACTTGCAGCGGCCTTGCACTACTCGATATTAATATAGGTACGGGAAGTACGGGGTAAAGCGCCTCTTTGCGTTTCAGGCATGCGCTTTCGGCGAGCGTGCTGCATCCATCGCTGGTCTGAGCAGCGCTGCCTATTGTTTCGGCTGGTAACGCCGGCGCGCCTAGCGGTCATGCAGCGGAAGCGGATTGAGTGGAGGCGGTGATTCGCGACCGCCCCAGATCTCAATGCCTTCCCCACTCCACCGGAAACGGCTCGATCAACTGCGGCAGCGTCATCCCCTCCGGCTGCCGCCCGTCCAGGATAGCCTCGACGATGTCCGGCACCAGCAGCGTCAGGCGAAGCATCCGCGAGACATAGGACGAGTTGATCCTCTCGGCCGCTGCCAACTCGTTGAGCGTGGCGAAGCGGCCTGCCTCCATCATCCGCCGCCACCAGAACGCCCGAGCCAGCGCCTTCACAAACGTGCTGTCCGCAGCCGAGGCGGCGCGGGTCGCCATGCCACCCGGCGTCAGCAACAGTTTCCGCCCGCCCCGCGGCTTCCGGACCGCCAGCGGCACGCGCACGGTCAGCATCTGCGCGGCGCCGATCATGCTGCAGCCCTCTCAGCACCGGGCGCCGGCGCCCCCAGGTCCCTCATCAGGCTGACCAGCCCCTCCAGCTTCAGGCGCACGTCGGCGCCGCCACGCCCAACGGTGGAGGTGGGCAATCTGCCAGAGTTTGATGCTGCCATGGAGGAGGCTTCGGCGCGGTTCGCCGGCGGTAATTGCGGTAGTGAGGGCCCGATTGAGGCGTAGCGTCGCTTGCAGATATAAATACTGATGATTTACGGTGAAACCCTTATAATATGAATTCTATATTGATTTAATTCATCATTTTTGGTATAATAGTTATGTTCAGCAAGTGCTGAACAGCATCCGAACCAAGTATCGGCTCTGCACATAACCCCAAAATTTGGAGTACGACTATGACCCAAGGTCCCCGGACCATCGTGGCGCAATCGCGTCCGACAGCAGGCGAGGTGCTGGCAGGGTACGCCGCACTCAGCGGAGCAATCGAAGGTCTCGCAGTGGTTGTCCGCCTGCAAAAAGCCGAGATAGAGCGGCTCAGCATCCAATCGCTGCCGATCTATTAAGTGGCGATACCCTCGCGGCACGCCTTGTCGTTGTTGGAGGCTGCTCTCAAGACCACCGAGCAGGCGCGCGACGGCATCTTCGCGAATTCAGAGGCTGTCGCCCGTGCGATCAATTTGGCCAACGAAACGGACTAGCCATGGAAGGAGGCCCCACCGAGAAATCGGTGGGGCTTTTTTCGTTTCGGGTTAGCTCCCGTAATACCAATCCGCGCGGACGTTGACTCGTGTGAGGATTCCCAATTGCTCGAGTTTCTGATTAGATGATGCTGCTCTGGTCTGCGCGAGGGAGGCGTCGGAT
>JBBSCP010000180.1:0-9283 GCA_038250135.1 Acetobacterales bacterium
CTCGAACACGTCGAACCACCAGGCGGAGGCGGTGCCGCGGAGCGCCCAGGCGGTATTGAGCCCGTCCTCCTCCGGCAGTTCCAGCGGCACGCGGACGAGCGAGAGGCCGAAGGCACCGCGCCAGGATTCCGACTGGCAGGTGGCGGAGCCGCTGCCGGCGCAAGCCTCCCCGTAAACCTTCGCCTCACCTTCCGGCACTTCGCCGGGCTCGATGATCAGCAGATAGCAGCCCGGGCGCACCGCCGCGCTACCGCCAGTGGGGCCGGCTGGGTCGGGCACCAGGCAGACACAGGGCGCGAATTCCAGCCCGCCCGGCGCCACGCGGCGTGGGGTTTTTTGCTGCGTCGAGATCAACTGCTCCAGCGTGAAGGCAAACGGCTGCGACACCAGGATCGGACGGCCCACATGGTCGAAGGCAAGGCCGGGCGAGAGGGTGATGGTCTGCGTCTTGCCGAAGCCGCCGCTGGAGGGCGGGGCGTTGCCGTCGCCATTTACGGGCATACCGTTCAGCGCATCGGCCGACAGCCCGAGGCCATGCGCCACGCCCGGCATCGACATATGTGCATCGAGCCGCGAGCGGGTGTCGAAGTAGCTGTCTTGTCGGCGAAGGGCCTCGGCGGTCAGGAAGCGGCCGTTGAACCAATTGGTGCGGCGCATTGCATTGGTGCCCCGCGCATCGCCGGCGGGGCCCGCGGGCAGGCCCTGCGCGTCGCCGCCGCCCTTCGCATAGCCGAGATACTTAGCGATCGCTTCGTCCTCGGCCGCGGTCATCACGGCGTTCGGGTTGCCGGCCTTCTTGGCCATCGCCATGAAGAACTTCGCCTGGATCTGGTTGGTCGTACTCATCGGCGCGGCTCCTTCACGGCGTGAAGTGGGAGACGAGGGCAACATCGCGGCCCTGGGCGGGCGCCGGCGCGGCATCACCGGCCATGCCGGCCAGCGGCCTTGCCGCGGCATCCATCAGCGGCTTCGGCCCGGCACCGGTCAGCAGCAATTGCCAGGTGGTCTCGGCGGTCCAATCCTCGCCGAGCGTGATCAGCGTCTCAGGGCCGAGCACCGCCCAGCCGACGACCGTGACATCGGCCCAACCCGTAGCAGAATCGAAACGGAAGACGCGGATGTTGTCGGCCGTCTGGCTGGTTGCCTCTGGCGTGGCGGTGAAGCGCGCGGTCAGCACGATGCGCCCGGCATCGGACGCGGCGGTGACGCCGAGCAGCCGGAAGCCGGCATCGGCCGGCGCGCCCGCCAGCCGCAGCCCGGTGGCGATGCTGGCCACCGTCTGCACATCCGGCAGCAGCGCACGCACCGCATTGTCCGGCACGGTTGCGAGCTTGGTGCGCTCGGCCGGCTCGCCCACCGGGTCGAGATCGATGGTCGCCAGCAGCAGCCCCGCATCATCGCCGTTGGACCACAAGCGCGCGAGTGCGGTGGGTGGCGTCAGGATGAAGTCGAGCAGCGTGGCGCGGAGATCCCCAGGGGCCGCGAAGGTGGCCGCGAAGCGCGTCCAGTCCCGCGCCAGCGGATGCGGATCCGGCGGCGGTTCGGCGGCGAGGCAGAGCCGCCAGCGATCCAGCACGCGCGAATAGGCCAGCGCATCGCCGCTGTCGGAGCAGGGCGGCGCAATGGCCGGCACCTGGCCGTCCAGGCAGGCGCGGTACGACAGGACGATGTAGGCGCGCCGCGTTCGCGCCTCCGCCGCCGCGCCCGGCGGCGCCGTGAGATCGACCCAGAAAGGCGCCAGCGCGAGGCCGGTGACATCGAGGCAGACCTCCTGCTCGACATGGATCAACCGGCCCAAGGCATCGATCGCGAGGCCGGGGGCGCAGACCAGCTGCACGGCGTTCGTCGTGGCGTCCTCGCGCGCCGTGACACGCAGGCCCCAGACGGTGCCGGTGCCGTGCAACACGGCGTTCAGCAGCCGCTCCCGCAGCACGAAGTAGCGTTGCTCGGCCGAGAAATCCTCGGCGCCGAGCAACTGCCCGTATTGGTAGCGGAGCCGCGCGAAGGGATCGCCGGGCCGCGCCGGATCGGCGCCTTCGAGGGGCTCGAAGAGCAGTGCCGTGTCGCTCATCAGCAACGACTCCTGTCCTGGGAATGACGCGTGGCACCGATCATCCAGCGATCTTCCGGTGGCGCGCGGCCAAGCGTGTGGCCGGCGCCGAGCGGGGCGCGCGAATCGAGGATGGCAGGGGCGAATTCCGGGTGTCCGCCGATCGGCGCGATGCCGATGAGGCTGCCCTCGCCGAGCCGGAACCCGGCATCGAGCCAGCACAGCGCATGCAGCGTGTGCGCCGGCTTGTTGGTCTCCACCGCGAGGTCCAGCACGGCGGCAAGCGCATCGCTACGATGGGCGGGAATTACCACGGTGAAGCGATGCGCGAAGCGGCGATGGAAAGCGATGACGGGGTCGGGGTCGAGCGGCGCCGGTGGATCGGCGGCCGGGCATGGCGTGCCGCCCTCGGCACGCACCGCGGCGCGGCGCAGCATCAGCGCAAGCTGCTGCGCTTCCAGCGTCTGCTCCCAGGGCTCGGAGGACGTGCTCTCCGGTCCCTCATTGTCGCCGAGCTGGAGGCCCGGCCCGAGGATGCCCCACTCTGCCGCGCCGATGATGGCGGTGCTCTCGCGCCGCAGGCGATAGGCCTCGATAATCTGCACCGGCGCCTCTGCCAGGATGCTGAGCAGCCGTGTAAGCCCTGGGATGGTGCCGCGGCTGCGCCACAGCGTGGCGATCTCCGCCAGCAGGCTGCGGCGCACCGCCTCCGTCACACGTGCATCGAAGGTGAGGGCGAGGAAACCGCCGAGCCATTCCAGCGCTTCCGGCGGTGCGGTGTGCGCCGACAGCATGTGGCGTAGCGCCGTGATGCGCTGGTCGATCTCGGTGGTGAAGCCTTCGAACAGCGCGAGCGACCGGTCGGTTGCGTCCGCGGCCACCGGATCGCCGCGCCAATAGGCTGGCAGCAGGTCGAGCAGGGAGGCGCGCGGGCAGGTGGCGCGCAGCGCGAATACGCCAGGTGCGCGGCGCTCGGTGCCCGCGAGGCGAAGCCGCAGCCAAAGCCAGCGGCCTGGCGGCGCCTTCACCACGCCCTCCAGCGTCACCATCGCGTCGGGTGGCGGCATGGCCTGGCCTCGCGCCCCAGCGGGTAGTGGATCCTCGCTCGCGATCGCCGATTGGAAGGGCGGCAGCGGCGTGTCGGCATAGGCCGGGCGCGACTCCATCAGGCCGATCGGCGACCAGCCGATCTCCTCCTCGGGCGCCAGCGTGCCGAGCGGCGGCCAAGCAGGGTCGGGCGGCACGGGCGCCGCAAGATCGGCAGGTGGGCGCGCATCCCGTTGCAGGTCGCGCGGCGGCAGCGTGTCCGCGGTGCGGGCTTCCAATACGACGCTGGTACCGGGCGGCACGCAGGCATCGACGAAAACACGGTGCCAGACGCAGGCGAAAACACCGGAGTCCAGCGCGAAGGTTTCCACCGTGCCGGCGGTGGCAAGCGGGCTTTCGCGCGCATGGGCGGCGCGCGCGCCCTTCGCGGTGCTGGCCTGCACATGGCCCTGCGCGTCGAGCCACAGCGCGCGGCCATCGAAGCCGCGCACCGCGAAGCCGCGCTCGGCTTCCGGCCCGTCGGGGGCCAGCGTGAATTCGGCAAGCCAGGTCGGCAGCTTGGCGCCCGGCGTGCCAGCGACATCGGCGATCAGCACGACATTCTCGGCGGTCATCACGGCTTGCAAGGGTGTCCGCAACGCGGGCAGAGCAAAAATGGCGGGCGGGGCGGGGCCGCGCAGCACGGCGATGCGTCGGCCCTCGAGCACCACCACCGCAGCGCCGAAGCGCGCATCGCCGGCCAGCGAGAGTGCGGCACCGGGCAACGTATGGGCCTGCCACTCGCCACCCCATTCGTGCACGAAGACGCGCGGCGTGGCGGCATCGGCGACCACCACGCCCCAGCGCGTGCAGGCCACGGCGAAAGGCCGCGCATCGGCGGGCAGCCGCAGCACCGCGGCGGGGCGGAGTTCGTGGCCGAGCAGGCGCAATGCCGGCGGGACGGCATCGAGCAGCCAGAGCCGGCCTGCGGGATCGCGCGCCACGCCGTGCGGCGGCCGCGCGGGCGCGGGCGGCAGCACCGGCGCGAAATCGAGTGGTCCCATTGGCGGCTCTGGCGCGACTGGCAGGGCCAGCGCCACCCAGGTACCGCCTTGCAGCGCAAAGACGCCTTGCTGCGGATCGGCCAGCACCACCGTGCCGCATTCGCAGAGGTCGGGCGGGCAGTCGAACAGCACCGCGGCCCCCATCGCCGCACGCCAGGCTGCGAGATGGGCAGCCGGCCGCGCCGCATCCACCGCCGCCGCGGTGGCCAGCGTCACGCGCGCCGGCACGCCTTCGATCCGAGTCGCCGCGTGGTCGCAGCGCCGCCACATGGCCCGGCCCGTCACGTGCAGGAAACCAGGGGAGGGCATGCTCAGCATTCCTGCTGCTCGACCGGCACAGGCAGGCCATCCAGCGGCAACGCCGCTTCAGGGGCGATCGGTTCGGCCACATCGCCGATCGCGACGCGCACGCTGCGCAGCACCGGCAATTGCCAGGCGAGCATGGCGACGCTGCCCGAGGCCGGCAGGCGCGTGCCATCGGCGCCGATCGTCTCGCCTTCCAGCAACACCTGGTTGACCAGGCGCACGCCCTTAACCCGCAGCGCCGCCGCTTCGGCGTCGCGGTCGCGCACGGCGCGGCCGAAGGGCCAGCCGGCGCCATCCGGGCCATAGGGCGGCAGCGGCGCGAAATGCTGGCGCAGCGCCAATTCCACCCAGCGCTTCAGAGTTTCGCCGCCGGTGCCGGGCAGCGCCTCGACGGCCACGGAGATGTCCACCGGCACGTATTCCGGCGCGATCACATAAAGCTCCGTCGTGACCAGCCGGCGCGGCTCCAGCCAGGCGCAGACGCGGCGCAGCATGTCGCGATCCGGCGTTGGCGTATCGGGCGTCATCGGGTCATGTGCGGGCAGCACGACCAGCGTCACCACACCGGGCACGCCGTCCACGCGCTGCTGCGGCTTGTGGCGCGCCAGCACATGCGCGCGGCCCACCTTGCGGCCCGGTGTTTCCAGCGCAAGCTCCACGAAATCCTCGGCCGCAACGGCACGATCATGCGTGCGCAGCGTGCGCGGAATGCGCGCCTCGGCTTCCGCGATCGTCTCGGCATCCTGGCCGCCCTCGGCGGGCAGCCTGTTCTCGCAGCGCAGCGAAGCGTTGCGCACGCGGCTGATGGCCAGCGCCGGCACATTGCCGCGCGCACCGCCGCCGGCGCGGTAGCCAAGGCAGCGGATCGCCTCGCCCGGCAGGGGCATGCGGCCATGCAGCCCGTCGCCGAAGGTCAAGGTGCCGGTCTGCGGATCGAGTGCGTAGACCGGGTCGTCCGGCCCGGCGAGGGCCAGATCCTCGGTCGGGCTCCAGCGCTCCCAGCCAAGCGGGCCACGGATCTGCACCGTCTCGCTGCCCGCGATGACCGGCGTCTTCGCCAGCTTCACGGCCTGCGCGGGGCGGCCATCGCCATAGCCGAGCAACTCCGGCGCCGCGGTTTGCGCCTGGGTGGCCGAGACGACATTCGCCTCGACCAGCCGCACGCGCAGCGGCGGATGCGTGGGGTCGATCCGCCGCAGGCTGATCCACCCGAGCACACGCGCGGCGAGCTTCGGATCGTCGAGGCGCGGCGGCAGTGGGCCGATGCCGAGCAGGTCGGGATCGGGCGGCGTGAAGCTGTCCGCCGTCCAGTCGCCCAGGCGCGGCGCACCGCGTTCCGCGTCGGGGAGCCGCAGCCTGACGGTGCCGGACCGTGTCAGGCCCTCGGTGCCATCGGCCTCCACCGAAAGACGCAGAAAGGCCGCACGATCGATGCGCGCGGTGGCGCCGGTGAAACGCCCGGTCGAGATCTCGAAGCGCACCGGCCATGGCGTGGCACGCGCGCCTGGGTCCGGGCAGCGCTGCACATCGGCCGGGCCGCACAGCGCATCGTCGGTCCGCACGCCGACACTCAGCACGCGGCCGGAGACGCGGCGACGCAACTCGGCCAGCGCCTCGGCCGGCGGTAGCGCCGCCAGCGCCTTCAGCGCATCCTCCGGCGCCAGCAGACAAAGCCAAAGCCGGCGATCCAGCGCGGCCGCGGTGCTGGTGGGCGGCGGCAGTGCGCCGCCCTTCACGGCAGGCATCGGCGTGGCGCGATAGGCGGTGACCAGCGGCGTGGTGCCGTCGAAATGATCCTCCAGCAGGTCGCTCACGCCGCTGTCGGTGATCGGGTCCGCAGCACCGGCGGGGGCGGCGTATTTCACCTTGGTCCAGCCGGATAGCTCTACCGGCAGTACCGTGATCTCCTCCTCCGCCTCGAACACCACATCCCCGGCGGCGAGTTCGAGTCGCGGCGCGGTGGGCGAGAAATCCGGCGTCACGGGGTCTAGCCCACCCTTGGGCAGCATCAGCCGCAACTGCGCGCGCGCTGACGTTGCGGCGCGTGGCGGCAGGTTCAGCAGCTTCAGGAAGGCGAGCTTGGCAGCCTCGGGCGCGCGGTTCAGCCGATACAGCAGGTTGTCGCCGAGGAAGGCGAACAGCTCGATCAGCGTGACCCCGGGATCGGCCGCGCTGTGATCGGTCCATTCCGGCGCATGCACCGGGATGCGGCGCACGAGTTCATCGCGCAGATCCTGCCAGGACCGATCATCCAGGCGCGGCGGTTGGATCGCCATGGCCTAGGTCCCTCCTTGCAGGGAAAGCCCGGTTTCGACGAGGCGCGGCGCGCTGCCGCCGGGGATGCGGAAGCGCACCGCGATATCCAGCCGCTCCGGCTCCCGCGCCACGCTCGCGACATCGACACCTTCCAGCGTCAGGCGCGGCAGGTCGCGGCGCATCGCCTCCTCGATCGCGAGGCGAAGGCGCGTGCGGGTCTCGAGGCTGTTCGGCTGGAACAAGAAGCGCCTGAGCCCGGCGCCGAACAGCGGCCGGCCGATACGCTCGCCGGGCTCGGTCAGCAGCACGGCGCGCACCGCCTGGTCGGCCGCCTCAGGGTCTTCGGTCCAGGCCCAGCCAGTCGGGCCGCACAGCGGCAGCCGGATGCCGCGCAGGAGGGGTGCCGTGCCGCTCATGGGGATTTCTTCGGGACGGGGATGGGGATGCAGAATTTCAGCAGCAGCATCCAGAAGAAGCCGGGCAGGATGATCAGGATGCTGAATATGATGCTGAACAGGATGTACGCGCAGATCGTCAGCACCGGGATGCCGAACGAACACACCCAGGCGATGCCCCAGGCGCGCTGCGTATCGGCCGCTTCCTCGCCGGTGATGTAGCTGCTGTTGGGCGGGGCGGCGAAGCCGGCGAAGGGCCTTGCCTTGGCCTTGGCGATGCGCGGGATGTCGCGGATCAACCGGCCGATGTCAGGCAACTGGATGGTGGCCGGGCGGGCACCGAGCACGTCGGTCGGCTCGGCGATCGAGAACGGTTCGGTGCGCTGCGTCCAGATGATCTGCGGCGGCTCGCAGGCATCGCGGCCGGCAACGCGCACCCAGCACCAGATGGCATAAAGGCTGTTGTGATCGTAGCGCAGGCGCTGCACGCGCGCCGTGTCCCGCGCGGCGACTACCGCCTTGGGTGCGCTGAAACGCGCCGCGACGGCGCTGGCCGCGATGTTCAGCGCCGCGCTGTCGGGACGCGGGCCGGGCAACGCGAGCAGGCCGCGCGCCGGCTGTTCGCGCGGCTCCAGGCCGTGGCGACGCAGCGCGTTGTAGGGTTGGCTGGCAGGGTCGGCAAGCGCAAGGCGGGCGAGCAGCGCGGCGTTGGCGGCGCGTAGCCGCGCATCCTGCTCCTCCTCGAACACGCTGCCGGCCTCGGCGCCGGCGGCCTCGAAATCGGCGAAGGCGTCTTCCAGGATCAGCGCCGCGGCATGCGCATTGGCCGCGCGCTGGTCGCCGCCGATGCGGGGCGCCTGCGTTGTCAGCGGCGGCCAGGCAGGCTCCTGCGCCGTGCCGCGCCAGGATTCCAGGCCGAGCGAGGCCATGATCTCCTGCCCCAGCGCGCCAGCCGTCACCTGCGGCACCGAGTTGCGCTGCACCGTCAGCGTCGCGGCCTGCTGGTCGCCGAACATCTGCTGCCGCAGCGAGACCACCAGCGCCACGCGCAGCCGCCGCAATCGCAGCACGCAGCAGGCCAGCAGAAGCTGCGCATCGTCGTCGGACACGCCGACCGGCACGGCCGGCGCCACCCGCGGCAGTGGCACGCCAGCGCGGATTCGGTCGGCAAGGTCGTTCAGGCGATTGTCGAGCAGGATGCGCCAGGACCCCGCGAGGCTCCCGAAGCTGCGCCGCGTCCATTCATGGCCGATCACGCCGCCGCCATTGGCCGCGGCGCGCAGCACGGCCTGCGCGCGATCGAGCCAGCCGGCGGCGGTATCGGGCGCCGCGCCGGCGGCCAGCAGCGCGTCCGAATCCAGCGCGGAATTTGGCGCCAGCATGGCCCAGCCCTCGGCCAGCAGACGGCGCAGCACGGCATCCAGCGCCTGCTCGATGTTGGCGCGCCCGCCGGTGATGGTGATGTCGCCGCTGTTGAAGGCGCCGAGCGTCATCCAGGCCGTCGCCACCGCGCTCGACGCCGGCCGGGGCGGCAACACGGTCAGCCCGAGCAGCGTGTTCAGCGCCGGCTCTACCCGGCTGCGCAGCGCCGGCGCCGCCGCGGCTGTCGCCTGCACCGCCGCCGTTGCCTTCGCGCGCAACTCCGTGGTGAGCGACGCCGCGGTGCTGGCCACGATGTCCGTAGCCTGCTCGGCCGCTGAGAACACCGGCACATAGCCATGCAGCGTGCAGTGCTGCGCCGCCGCGCCGGCCGCGAAATCGGGCGGCAGCAGCGTGAGCCTCGCACTGTCGAGCGCCATCGGCAGCGTAGCCCCCGCAACCAGACCAAGGCGCGCGCGCACGCTGCCCTCGATGCCCTGGAAATCGGCGGCGGTCAGCGCCTCGGGGTCGAGCGGTGCTGCCATGCGTGGCAGCACCACCGGGTTGGGGGTGGATACGGCCCGCGCCAGCGCGATCCAGATGCCGCGTTTGCCATCGGCGCTGATCCAATCCTCCCACGCCTCGGTCGCGCCGGGCCGGAGCCGGCGCACCACCGCGCCACTGCCGAGCCCGCGCGTGCGCGGGAGGCGCGGCCAGCCGGCGCGCTGGCAGGCGACGTCGAAGGCGACGAAGGTGAAGCGCTGATGCAGCGGCAGGTAGAGCTTGCGCAGCCAGGGCGGCGTGCCCGCCGGCACGCCATCACCGCC
>JBBSCP010000181.1:0-9280 GCA_038250135.1 Acetobacterales bacterium
AGGCCCGCGGCTTCAGCGTTGAGTTTGGCGAGGATCTCTCGAACCACGCCGCCATGGCGCTGCTTGCGCAGCGGTGGCTGGGGGGCGCTGAGCGCGATGCGCGGCGCTTCCTCGATGCCTATCGCATCACCAATCCGCTGCGCGCGGTGGCACCGTCGCCCGGCCGCATCGAGCGCGGCGCCTGGAAGGCCCGGCTTGGTGACCGCAGCGCGGAGGGCGCCTATCGCGCCTTCTTCCGCGCCGAGCTTGTCCGGGTCGGCGACGCCAGCGCACTGATTCGCGCCTATCTGCCGGAATTGCTGCCTGGCATCGCGGCGAGTGCGCTGCACGCGCTGATGCGCCTCGCCTACGCCCATGACAGCGACGATGCGGAGGAGGTGGCGGAGAGCCTCGGCTATTGGTGCGCCACCTACCTGCCACTCGGCGAGGGCAACGGCAGCGCGCCGGTGACGGATGAGCCGGCCGAGGTGCTGCTGCGCCTTGCCGCCCTGCCCGCCATGCGCGTGATGACCTTCGATGACGGTCTGCTCTGGCACGCGATGCGCGCCGCTGCGGCAATGCCGGATTTCACGCCGGTGCATGATTGGCTCGCCATCGGTCCCGACACGCTGCGCCGCATCGCACGCGATTCCTTGCTGATCTTGGCCGCGACGATGGAATTCTGCGCGCTGCATGCCGTGACCGGCACGCATTGGCTGCGCATGATCCTGCCGGCGCTTGCCCCCGCGGACCAGGCACGCGCAATCCGCTACTACTGGCAGGCCATCGCCTCGGTCTATCCGAAGATGGCGTTTCCGCTGCCGCTTTCCGTCGAGGAGGCCGCGCGGCAACGCGCCCTGCCCGCGCCTTCCTGGGACGCCATCTCGGCCGCCGCCGTGGCCTCCAATGATGAGCACGACATCTCGCTGGCCTGGACTTCGCGTTGCGAGGAGCAGAAGTGGAACGAGCCGCTCTATCGTGTCATTGCTGCGCGGCGTGTCGGGCTGATGAGCGTGTAGCGTGTTATCGATTGTGCGCGGCGAAGCGGCGTTCCAGCCTCGACGCGATCAGCGATAACGCCCCGCAGACGATGAAGTAGAGCAGCGCCACGACGATCCAAGTCTCGAACACTCGGTTGGTGGAGGCAGAGACCTCGGTGCCCAGGAATGCCAGATCCTGGATCGAGACGAGCGAGATGATCGAACTGTCCTTCACCAACGACACCGCCTGCCCCGCCAACGGCGGCACGGTGCGCCCGATCGCCTGCGGCAGCACCACGAGGCGCAGCGTGCCCGCCCGCGAAAGGCCCAGCGCGCGGGCGGCCTCGCTCTGCCCTGGCGCGATGGATTGGATGCCCGCCCGCACGATCTCGGTCACGTAGGCGCCCTCGAACAGGCCGAGGCAGAGGATGGCGGCGATCACGCCGGCCGCCTGCTGCGGCGGGCCGAACAACGCCGCGATCCACCACAGGCTCTCCGGCGGTTGGCGGCGGATCCAATCCTCGACGCCCAGCGCTGGCAGGATCTGGCTGGTGACGAAGAAGTAGAACACGAAGATGAAGACCAGCGGCGGGATGTTGCGAATTGTCTCGACGTAGAAGCCGGCGATCAGGCGCGGCAACAGCAGGCGCGAGGTGCGCGCCACGCCCATCAGCACGCCCAGGATCGCCGCGATGATCGCCGCCCAGAAGGAGACCCGCAGCGTGGTGAACAGCCCCTGCAGGAGCAGGTTCGCAACCCAGCCCCGCTCCGTATCGTAGCGCAAGACGAAGGCCCAGACCGGCGCGAAGTTCCAGCGATAGTCGAGCGCCATCCCCGCGCGCCAGCCGAGTAACAGGCAGGCGCCGACCACCAGCGCCAACACCGCCCCATCGGCCAAGCCGAAGCTACGCCGCCAGCGGGCATAGGGCCCGCCGGTCGCCTCGCGGTCCAGCTGGCTCAGCCCGGGACCTGGTCGCGCCACTCGCGCGCACCGAACCAATAGGCCTGCCGTTCCTCCAGCCAGCCATCGAGCTGCCGCAACATGATCCAATTGTCGAGGAAGTTCAGGGCGTCGGGGTCGGATTTCCGCACCGCCATCGCATCCGCCTGCCGCACCAGCGGCTGCGCGAAGGGGCGAAACAACGCCTCGGGATTGTCGAGCGACGCGAACAGTGGCCGCGGCACACTGCCCACCATGGCATGCGCACGGCCATTCACCACTTCGAGAATCGACTGCGCGTCATCGTCGAACTGGCGGATCGTGGCGCGCGGCATCAGGCGCTGCACGGCCGTGATGCCCGAACTGCCCCGACGGCCCGTTAAGGTAACGTTCGGGCGGTTATAAGCCTCGATCGTCGTCATGCCGTCGGCGAGGCGCTTGCTCGCCGCCATGTCCACGCCGGTCGCCGAATAGGCCGCGGTGAAGTTGGCCGAGAGGTTGCGCGCCGGCGTGATGCTCATGCCACCGATGATCGCATCGAACCGCCCGGCGAGCAGCGCGGGAACGATGCCATCCCACGCCGTGGGGATGAATTCGGCGCGCACGCCGAGATCCTGCGCCAGCCTGTTGGCAACGTCGATCTCATAGCCGATCAACTCGCCAGTCTTGTTGCGGAATGCCCAGGGCACGAAGGTGGACATGCCGACACGCAACGTGTTGCGCCGCTTCACCTCCTCGATCATCGAGGTGCCGGCCAGCGTGGCGCGCGCATCCGCGCCCTGCGCCGAGGCCGAGCGTGCGCCGAAAACCAACGCACCGAAGGCCGCGGCGCTGCCCGCCGCCGGGGCCAGGAAGCGCCGGCTCAACGCAGGCTTGTCGTTCTCATTCATCGTTCCGTCTCCGTTCACGAGGTTGCATCACGCGGCACTGCCCTTGAGCCGCTTTTCCAAAAGGCCGACACCGAGCGAGAGGGTCACTGTGACGCATAGATAGAGCGCCGCCACGGTCAACCAGATCTCGAAGGTCAGAAAAGTGTCGGAAATCACGTTGCGGCCCTCATTCGTCAAGTCGAAAACCGCGATGATGCTGACGATCGCCGAGTGCTTCACCAGCGAGACCGCAAGCCCCGCCAGCGGCGGCAGGATCACACGCAGCGCCTGCGGCAGCACGATGAAGCGATAGGCCTGCGCGCGGGTGAGGCCGAGCGCCCAGGCGCTCTCCCACTGGCCGAGCCGCACGGCCTGGATTCCCGCCCGGAAGATCTCGGCCGCGAAGGCGCCCTCGAACACCGCGAGACAGAGCACCCCGGCCCAGAAACGCTCGAGCCCCAGCACCGGCGCCAGCACGAAATACACGAGATAAAGCTGCACCAGCAGCGGCGTGTTGCGAATCGCCTCGATATAGGCAACGACCAGCCACCGCCCCGCGACCGAGGCCGAAAGCCGCAGCACCGCGGCGACCAGACCTATGACGATTGTCAGCACCATCGCGTAGGCGCTGATCTCCAGCGTGACCAGCAACCCCTTCAGCAGCGGGCCGAGGAAGACCTCGCCATCCAAGACCTGCCCGACGTAGCGCGGTACACGATACCATTGCCAATTGTAGCCCATGCTGCGCGCGCCATCGACGAGCAGCCAGCCGAGCAGCCCGAGGAACAGCGCGAATTGCAGCACTTGCACCGCCGCATGTCGGCGGCGCTTCCAGCGCTGCGCCGGCGGCTCAGTCCTCACGCGGGGCGATGCGCCGGGGCTGGCGTGACAGCAGACGCCCGAGCATCGGCGCGAAGGTCTCGAGCGGCGCTTCGGGCTGGCCGGGCACGATGGTGGTCTGGTCGAAACGCGCCACGAACTCCGCCGTCGCCTCGAAATGCGGATGGTTGCGCCAGCGCTCTCGCCCCGCACCGTCCTCCGCCGCGTCGGGGTGATCGTGGTAATGGTGCGCGAGGAATATCTGGTGGTGTTCCAGCAGCCAGCGTGCGGCATCGGAGACATAGGGCGCCAGCAGACTGGCCGCGAAGGCGCCGTGATTGGTCGGGCAGGCGGTGAAGCCGATGTCGTGCAGCAGCGCGACCACCACGTATTCCTCGTCGCGGCCATCGAGCATCGCCGCCGTCGCGGATTGCAGGCAATGGCGGAAATTGTTGACCATGTAGCCGTAGCTGGGGTCGGCGGCCGAATCGCGCAGCAATCGCAGAACATGCTCCACCTGCTGTGTCGCTGCGAAATCGTGGCGCTGGCGCGCCAGCATGTCCCAATCGGTGGCCTCAAACCGGTCTAGCGCCGGCGCCGTTACATAGTGCCAATCGGCGCGCAGCAGGGACGAGCGGCTCGTGTCGCCATCAGATTCGTTGGTCATGTTGGTGGCGCGCGGTAACGGAACGCCTTGTCGAAGCGCCCGACCACCCATTCGCCGCAGGCGATCGGCGGATACTTCGCTTGCGCGGGGTCGTCGAGCAGGTCGCGCGGGTCGATCACGGTGTGGAAGCCGGGATCGAAGAACACCGCGCAGGATTGCCGCGCCTTGCCCGAGGTATTCACCACGCGGTGCGGGTTGCTGCGCAGCCGGCCATTGGTCCAGCGATGCATCAGATCGCCGATGTTGACCACGAAGGTGTCGGGGATTGGATGCGCCATCACCCAGCCGCCATCGCTGCCCTTCACCTGCAACCCGCCGGTCATGTCCTGCGCCAGCAGTGTGAGGCCGCCATAATCCGTGTGCGGCGCCACGCCGAACTGGTCGGTGCCGAGATCAGGCGGCTGCGGCGGATAGTAGATGACCGCACCGCGCGCGAGCGGCCGGGCATAGCCCTCGGTGAAGAATTCCGCCGGCCGGCCGAGACTTAGCGCCAGGCCGCGCAGCACAGCATGGCCGACCTGCATCACCTGCTCGTACCAGCCATAGAGCGCGGGGCGGAGCTCCGGCACTTCGTTCGGCCAGGCATTCGGCCCCATCAGCGGCGTGCCGGCCACGACCTCGGGGTCGCTCTCCGGCAGGTCGAGGCCCCAGACGAAGCTCTCCTTCAAATCAGGCTTCGCGGTGCCATACATTTTCGCACCACCCGGATTGACCCAGCCGCGATGTCGCGGGTTGACCGCCAGCACCTGCTTCTTCGCCTTCGGGAGGTCGAAGAAGCGGCGCGCCGTGGTGAAGGCCTGCGTGGTGGTAGCCGCCGGCAGCCCGTGGCCCGCGACGTAGAAGAAGCCGATCCGCTCGCTCGCCTTGCGCATCGCCATGCCCGCTCCGGCCGAGGCGGCGGGGTCGCGCGCCACCAGGCCGGCGATGTCGATCACCGGGATCTGCTCGAAGCCGATGTCGCGCGCCTTCGCGTAGCTCATGCCATGCTGTCCCTGCTCATGCGGTGCAGGATCGCAGTTAAGTGAGGTTTGCGGAAGCACCTCCTTCATGCCCGGCCGCCCAGCCTGCCAGCGCCTCGGGCGCGATCCGCTCCTCCAACCCCGCGGCGAGACCCAGCGCCATCAGGGGCGCCAGCTTGAAGCCGTGGCCGGAGCAGGCTGAGGCCAGCCACACGCCTTCCATGGCCGGGCGCAGCACGAAGCGATCCTCAGGCGCCATGGTGTAGAGGCTGTGCCGCTGCTCCAGCACGCGATAGCGCGCGAAATCGGCGATGGCTTGCGCGCCGGCTTCCAGCAGCGCGGCGCAGCGCGTGGCATGCGGTGGGTGTGTGGGGTCGTCGCGCCAGGCCTCGCCGGGCGTGTCGGTCGCGTAGTCACCGATCTTGAGCCGCGTGCCGGCACGTGGCGGCAGCACATAGACGCCCCCCGCCGCCTGGCCCGGAAGCCGGCAGAGCAGCAGCGGCGCGGCACGCCAGGCAGCGGCGAAGTCGGCGGGAGGTTCGAGATAGGCAAGGCTTTGCAGCGAAACGCGCAGGCCCGCCTCGGCCGCGGCCTCTGGCAGCAGTTGCGGCAAAGCGGGGCCGGCGGCGGCGATCACCACCTCCGTGCATAGCCTCGCGCCATCGGCCAGCGTCACCTGCCCTGGCGCGATGCGCACCACCTTGGCTCCACAGCGCAAATCGACGCCGAGGCGGGGCAGCAGCGCCACCAGATCCAGCAGGATCGGCCGCGCGAGCAGGATGCCTGAGCCCTCGATCTCCACCGCGCGCCGTAGCCCCTCGCGCCCCAGCATGGGCAGCGCGGTGAGTTCGAGTTCATCGAGCTCCCGGAAGCCGAGCCCAGCCGCCGCCTGCGTCGCAGCCACGGCGGCCGCCCAGGGGCCGTCGTCGCGCAACGCGTAGACGGCACGCATCGGCACCAGGCGGTCCTGCCCGGTCGCCGCGAACAGGGCGCGCCAGGCAGCGAAGGCGGCAGGCATCAGCGAGGCGTAGCCCGCCATGGTGCCATAGGCATGGCGGATGATCCTTCCCTCATCGTTGGAGCTGCCGCCGACGGCCGGCAAGGCAGGCGCGGCTTCCAGCAGCGTCACTGCATGGCCGCGCCGCGCCAGAGCCCAGGCGGTTGCCAGGCCGAGGATACCGCCGCCGACCACCACGACGCGCCGAGGCCGCGCAGCCTGGAGGGCGGGCAAAAGAGGATCGAAGGGCTGGGCCATGACGGAGGATCTCACTCGACGGGGCCTGTCCCCGGGCGCGCCGCATGCCATAAGCGCGCCGCAACTGGTCCAAGCCGCGCCCCACCATGATTCGTCTCGACAACATCAGCAAGCAGCAAGGCCCGCAGATCCTCTTCATCGAGGCTTCGGCGGCGCTCCAGAAGGGCGAGAAGATCGGCCTCGTCGGTCCCAACGGCGCCGGCAAGACCACACTGTTCCGCATGATTACCGGGCAGGAGACGCCCGATGAAGGGCTCGTGCTGGTCGAGCGCGGCGTCAGCATCGGCTTCTTCAGCCAGGATGTGGGCGAGATGTCCGGCCGCAGCGCGGTAACGGAGGTGATGGACGGCGCCGGCGATGTCAGCGCTGTCGCGGCCGAACTCGCGCAGTTGGAAGCGGCGATGGCGGACCCTGAGCAGTTCGACCAGCTCGACGCCATCATCGAGCGCTTCGGCGAGGTGCAGGCGCACTTCGAGGCACTCGGCGGCTATGCGCTGGAGGGCCAGGCGCGCGAGGTGCTGGCCGGGCTCAGCTTCAGCCAGGAGATGATGGAGGGCGATGTCGGCAAGCTCTCCGGCGGCTGGAAGATGCGCGTGGCGCTGGCGCGAATCCTGCTGATGCGCCCGGATGTGATGCTGCTGGACGAGCCGAGCAACCACCTCGACCTCGAGAGCCTGATCTGGCTGGAGCAATTCCTCGGCGGCTATGACGGCGCGCTGCTGATGACCTCGCATGACCGGGAGTTCATGAACCGTATCATCAACAAGGTGATCGAGATCGATGGCGGCACGCTGACCTCCTATGCCGGCAATTACGATTTCTACGAGCAGCAGCGCGCACTCTCCGAGAAGCAGCAGCAGGCGCAGTTCGAACGCCAGCAGGCGATGCTGGCGAAGGAGATCAAGTTCATCGAGCGCTTCAAGGCCCGCGCCTCGCACGCGGCGCAAGTCCAGAGCCGCGTGAAGAAGCTCGACAAGATCGAACGCGTGGAGCCGCCGAAACGCCGCCAGAGCCTATCCTTCGAATTCCTGCCCGCGCCGCGCTCGGGCGAGGATGTCGTCAACCTGCGTGGCGTGCACAAGCGCTACGGCAAGCGAGTGATCTACGAGGGGCTGGATTTCCTGCTCCGGCGGCGTGAGCGCTGCTGCGTGCTCGGCACCAACGGCGCAGGCAAATCGACGCTGCTCAAACTCGTCACCGGCGCAACCGAGCCCGATGCCGGCAGCGTCGCACTCGGCGGCAGCGTGCGGATGGCCTATTTCGCGCAGCACGCGATGGAGTTGCTCGGTGGCGAGAACACCGTCTTCGCGCAGTTGGAGGAAGCCTTCCCGCGCGCACCCCAAGGTTCGTTGCGCGCGCTGGCGGGCTGCTTCGGCTTCTCGGGCGATGAGGTGGAGAAGCGCACCCGTGTGCTCTCGGGCGGCGAGAAGGCGCGGCTGGTGATGGCGTTGATGCTCTACGACCCGCCGAACTTCCTGGTGCTGGACGAGCCGACGAACCATCTCGACATGGCGACGAAGGAAATGCTGATCGCCGCCTTGGCGCAGTACGAAGGCACGATGCTGTTCGTCTCGCATGACCGGCATTTCCTCAGCGCACTGTCGAACCGCGTGCTGGAACTGACGCCAGAGGGCGTTCGCCGTTACGATGGAGGCTACACGGAATACGTGGCGCGCACCGGACATGAGGCGCCGGGCCTGCGGAGGTGAACGGCGAGGGAGATCGCAATCGAGGCCGCCGAAACCCCTTGCCGCGGCAGCGCAAGGCACTCTAACTTTTGTGCCTGTCAGCACATGAAATTGATCAGGCGCTGAGTAGGCACTGGAGCGCCATCGAGCGTGACTGATACCGCTCTCATCGTCATCGACATGCAGGTGGATTTCTGCGCGCCCGGTGGATGGGTTGACCAGCTTGGCGAGGATGTCAGCAACACGCGCGCGGTGATCGCGCCCATTGCGGCATTGCTCGATCGCTGCCGCTCGGCGGGCATGAGCATCGTGCATACACGTGAAGGCCATCGGCCGGACCTTGCGGATCTGCACGCCAACAAGCGTTGGAGGACCCGCGTGCATGGCCTTGGCATCGGCGATACCGGGCGGCAAGGTCGCATCCTGACGCGTGGCGAACCGGGCTGGCAGATCGTGCCGGAGCTCTCGCCGCGCGCCGATGAGGTGGTAATCGACAAACCCGGAAAGGGCGCCTTCCACGCGACGGCGCTCGACCTGCTGCTGCGTTCGCGCGGCCTCCGCCATCTGCTGATCGCTGGCGTCACCACGGATTGCTGCGTGCAGGCGACGATGCGCGAGGCTGCAGAGCGTGGCTACGCCGCCACGTTGCTGGAGGAGTGTTGCGCCGCGGTCGAAGCACGAAACCACGAAGCGACGCTCGACATCCTGCGCGCCGGCGGTGGACGCTGGGGCCGTGTGATGCGCAGCGCGGACGCGCTGAACGAGCTCGGCGCTTGAGCTTTCGCCAGGTTGCCGCTTCGCCCTATGCATGGCCCTTCGATGGCGCCTGGAGCGCCGCCGACACAGCAGTCCTGGCCATCGACCTCCAGCTTTGGCTCATGCGGGCGTTGGCGCGCCAGGATGTGGAGGAAGCCGCCACGCAGCTGATCGAAGCCGCGCGCCGTGGGGCCGTGCCGGTGCTGTTCACGGCACGCCTCGGATTCGACGATCACCGGCCAATCGACCCCGCACTCGTGGATTCCCGCCCGCCTGCTTCGGGTGAGGCACGCGCAATCCTGCCTGCCCTCGAGCCTCCCTCGACATTCGACGTGATCGAGCGCCGCGGATGGAGCGCCTTCACCGGC
>JBBSCP010000182.1:0-9270 GCA_038250135.1 Acetobacterales bacterium
GCGAAAGATACCCTCGCCCGGGTGCTCGGTGACGAAGGCGCCGACGCCCTGCCGCGTCACCACCAGCCCCTCGGCGCGCAGCGCTGCCACAGCCTCCCGCACCACGGTGCGGCTGACGCCGGCCTCGCGCATCAGTTCCTGCTCGGTCGGAAGCCGGCCACCGGGCGCGAGGCGTCCGGCACGGATTTCCTCCGCCAATCGATGCACCAGCGCGCCGGTCAGGTTGGCCGGCGGGCGGAGCGGCGCCATGCCGAGGCTGCGGCGGGTCACGGGAGAGGCTTAGTCATCATATGACATGATGACCCTAGGCGTCCGCCGGTTACAAGACCGCCGCACCAGCCTTGGCCCCGGCCTCGACCGCTGAAATCAGCCGGTTGTCGAACCACAGCGCGGCCGCGACGCGCGACATCGCCGCCCCATCATGACCGATGCCGGCGACGGGGATGAGGCGCCACTGGCACGCCACACCACGCCGCACAGCCTCGGCCTGCCCGGCCGCGAGGTAGTTGTGCGCGCGCGCAAAGCGATGCGGTCCCTGCGCCAGCGCGCCTGAACCGGCCGGCAGCGAGGGGCCGGAGGTCTCGATATCCTGGTCCCCGGCGAGGATCGTCATCGGGTAGGCGAGCAGCCGCACGATATCCGCCTCGTCGAGCCCGATGCCGCCGAGCCCGTCCGGGAAGCGCTGGTCGAGCGTCGGCCGCGAATACCAGCCGGGATTGCCGATGGTGACCTGTTCAAGAAGGTCATGCGGCTGCGTGGACATCAGCCGATGGCCAAACTGCCCACCGGCCGAATGGCCGAACAAATGCGCACGCGGCCGACGCGTGAGTCCCGCTGCCCGCAGCGCCGCGAAAACGCGCAAGGGAACCGCATAGGACCACGAGTCACGCGGCCGCACGCTGCCATCGGCCGCGAGGGCGCGTGAGCTCGGTGACGCCGCTGCGCCCGAAGCTGCGCAGACGGAAGGGGCCGGTGCCGATGGCGGCGCTGCCCTCGTTGAACTGCGCCAGCTGCGGCCAGCCAGCCTCGCGCCCGCCGCAGCCATTCGCGCCATCGAAGACGACCGGGCGCGCGGGCACCAGGCTCGCGGTGATGATGCGGAGGCTGGCGAGGTCGGAGGGGAGCAGTGGCTCGGGCGCGGCAGTGGTGATGACCACGCGATGCGGCGTCTCGGTCTCGACCTTGCGCAAACGCCGCACGGTGGCGGAGAAACTCGACGCCAGCTCGTTCTCGTTCAGCACGATACGGCTGATCGAGAAATGCACGTCCTGCGCGGTGAAGGCCGCGCCATTGTGGAAGCGCACGCCGGGACGCAGCTCGATATACCCAGGTCAGGTCATCGCGCCGCGTCCCGGTCAGCGCCAATGAGGGCTGCGCCTTCAGCCGCGCGTCGAGCTCCACCGGGCTTTCGAAGATGTGAACGTGCAGGGTGGAGTTCGGCGCGGCCGCGAAGTGGTGCGGATCAGCCGAGGTCGGCTCCGCCGCCATCGCGATGCGCAAGGTCTGCGCCTGCACCGCGCTGCCACCGAATGCCAGGCAGGCAATGCCTGCCAGGAGATGCCGCTTCCTGGAATTGCCTCCGCTTGGCCGCGGATCATGCTCGCGACGAAGCCGGAAGCAAAGCGCGATCAGGTCACGCGGAAGTTGGCAAACTGCCAGGGGTCGGTCGTGTCGAGTGCTTCGGCGAACAACTGCCCGCGATTCAGCAGGGGCGTCCAGTCGGAATAGACGCCGACGACGTCGCCGAGATAGGGCGCGCAGATATCGAGGATGCGCGCATGGTCGAGCTCATCGGATTCCACCACGCCACGGCGCGGATTCTCCATGGCCCAGATCACGCCCGCCAGCACCGCGGCCGTCACCTGCAGGGACGTTGCGTTGTTGTGGGGCACGACTCGCCGCGCCTCCTCGATTGTCAGGCGCGAGCCATACCAATACGCGCCCTTCGCATGGCCCATCAGCAGCACGCCGAGTTCATCCATGCCGCTCGTAATCTCGTGCGTCATCAGCCGCTTCTCGGGCTGGATCTGCCAGTTCTTGCCGGCGAATTCGTGCACCGAGAGCACCGCATCGTCGCAGGGGTGGTAGGCATAATGCGCGGTCGGGCGATAGCGCACGGCGCCAGATGCGTCGCGCACCGTATAATAGTCGGCCAGCGAGATAGCCTCGTTATGCGTGATGAGAAAGCCGTGCATCGGCCCCTCCAGCGGCGTCCAGGTGCGCACGCGGGTCGAGGCGCCAGGACGCATCAGGTAGATCGCCGCGTCACAGCCAAAGCCGTGGCGATGGCCATCGGCCGGCAGCGACTTCTCATGCGTGCCGAAGCCGAGTTCCGCCGGCTGGCAGCCCTCGCCCACGAAACCATCGACCGACCAGGTGTTGACGAACTCGCCTGGTTTCTTCGGGCGGTCGGCGACCTGCGTGTCGCGCTCGGCGACATGGATGACCTTCACGCCAAGCCGCTCGGCGATGGCGGCCCAGGCGGCGCGATCCGCCGCCGGCGGCGTGGCGATCGGCGCCCCGGTGTCGCGCGCGATGTCGAGCAGTGCCTGCTTCACGAAATGGCTGACCAGGCCTGGATTCGCGCCATGCGCCGTGACCGAGGTCGGCCCGCCCTGGAAGGGCGCACGCAACGCAATCGCCTCCTCGCGCATCGCGTAGTTCGAGCGCTGCGAGGGCGTGAGCGAGGTGTCCGTGTAGCCGCCGGCCCAGGGCTCGACCACCGTGTCGAGGTACAGCACGTCGAGCCGGTTGCAGAGCTTCATCAGCGCAACCGAAGACACATCGACCGACAGGTTCAGCAGGAAGTCGCCCTTGCCGAGCAGCGGGGAGAGCAACTCGGCAAAATTCTCCCGCGTCGCGGCTTCGAGGATGAAACGGATGCCGTATTCGGCCGCGACATCCTGCCCGCGCTCCTCGGCGGTGACGATGGTGATGCGCTCAGGCGCGATGTCGATGTGGCGCAGGAGGAGCGGCAGCACGCCCTGCCCGATCGAGCCGAAGCCTAGCATCACCAGACGTCCGTCGAAGGCGACGTGTTTCATCTTCATGTCACTCCACTGCAATAAAAAATCAGGCGGCCATCAGCAGGGCATGGCCGGGGGTCTCCAGCATCGGCTGGTCATCCACTTCGACCATGCCGGCGCGATCAAATCCATTGAAGCTTGTGCGAAGACAAGCCCCATAGGCGCCGAGCTGGCCGATCTCGATCCAGGCACCCTCCGCGATGTCCGCCGGCAGCAGGAAGGGGCCGTGCATGACGTCGGCGCTGTCGCAGGTCGGGCCGAAGAAGCTGAACGGCACAAGCGCGGCACCTTGCGCATCGCCCACGCGGCGCACGGGAAAGCGGAAGGCGGGCACGCCGGCATCGCTGAGCGCGCCATAGACGCCATCATTGATGAACAGCGCGTCGCCACGCCGGTGCTGCACCTGCACCACCACCGAGGCACCGGCCGCCACAAGCGCGCGCCCGGGCTCGGCCCAGAGCTTGGTGCCCGGCAGCGCGGCCGCCGCGAAGGCCTCGGCAATCGCGTCGGTGAAGGCCGAGAGCGGCGGCGGCACGACGTCCGGATAGGCCACGGGGAAGCCCCCGCCGATGTCGAGGATCTCGACCGCCACGCCGGAGTCGCGAATCACCGCCGCCCCGCGCGCGATGGCGCGCGTGTAGGCCGAGGGGTCGAGGCACTGGCTGCCGACGTGGAAGGACACGCCGAGGCGCACCGAGAGCGGACGCGCCGCCCGCAGCAGCGCCGCGGCCTCCGATGGCTCCGCGCCGAATTTTCCCGAGAGGTCATATACCGCGCCGCCCTTCGGCAGCGCGAGGCGCACGACCACGCCGAGATCGGCGCCACCCGTCTCCTGCACCAGCTTCGCGAGTTCCTCGGTGCTGTCGATCACGAAGTCGCGCACGCCGTGCTGCACATAGGCCTCGCGGATCGCACCACGTGCCTTGATCGGGTGCATGAAGTGGATCTCGGCCTTGGGGAACAGGCTACGCACCAGGCGCACTTCGCCCGCGCTCGCGCAGTCGAAATGGCGGATGCCGCCATCCCAGAGCGCGCGCAGCACGGCGGGTTCCGGGTTGCACTTCACGGCGTAGAGCACCTCACCCGCGAAGGTCGCGCGGAAGGCGCGGGCGGTGGCGGCGATCGTGCCAGGGCGCAGGCAGTGCACGGGCTCCTCCGGCCGCAACGTCGCCACCAGCGCATCGACCGAACGCGGCAGCGGGGCTGCAACGGCCCCGCCTTGAAGCAGGGGGCGGCGGAGCGGGGTGGCGGCGATACGGCGGCGAAGCTGGTCCATCGAAGCACTCCTGCAAAGGCGAAAAGGGGCACCGCACCCCCGCCGCCGCGCCGACCCCTCGGGGCGTGGCGCGGCGGCGGGGCAGGAGGGAGCCGCGATTGCCAAGCGGGCCAGAGCGCGCGCACCAGAGGCCGCACCACGGCACGCCGCGCGCGATCGTGCGGGCGGACGGGACGCAAGGCGACCGGCCCGGGATATCGGGCCGAGGCGCGTCAGCGATGGACGGGGACGTCCTCGCAGCGCGGCGGGCAGGCAACACAAACGGCTCCCTCGAACCGTCCGGCATAGTGGGGCCGGATCGAACAAAGGACGCGGTCCGTCGTTGCTGTGCCTTCACCGGGAGAAGTTTCGCCCGGATCAGGCTCGCGGCACGTGCGATTTGCGTCATTTAATTGGCGGCTTTTCCTGGGGGGGCGGCCGCCGTGACGGGATAAATAGTGGTGTTACGTCAGAAACGCAAGCGAAAAATGTGGCGCCTGCATTGATCGGCGCGCTTGACGCCTCGCCCTGTCGCAAAAGCCCCGGAATGCTTCAGGTTCACCCGTCCGAAACCCAGGCCTGGCCGGGCAGACAGAGGTATTCCCAGGCGATGGTCGCCGCCGCCAGCGCGGTGATCTCGGCCACATCGTAGGCCGGCGCCACCTCCACCACGTCCATCCCGCGCCAATCGAGTCCGCCCAGGCGCCGCAGCACCCCCTGCGCCTGCCAACTGGCGAGACCGCCCGGCTCGGGCGTACCGGTGCCGGGGGCGAAGGCGGGGTCGAGCGCGTCGATGTCGAAGGTGAGATAGGCGGGCGCGGTGCCGACCACCTCCCGCACCTGCGCCGCCACCGCCGCCGGCGTGCTCTCATGCACCTGCTGCGCGGTCAGGATCGTCACCCCCTGCCCGACCGTCCAATCCCAGACTTCGCGCGAGACGGGCGAGCGAATGCCGATCTGGACGGCGCGGTGCGGGTCAATCAGCCCCTCGCGGATGGCGTGCCAGAAGACCTGCCCATGGCCCATCGTCTGGCCGAAGCTCTCGGGCCAGGTGTCCACATGCGCGTCGAAATGCACCAGGGCGAGCGGCCCGCCGAGGCGCTTCGCCAGCGCGCGCAGTAGCGGCAAGGTAATGCCATGCTCGCCGCCGAGCGCGATAAGGTGCCCAGCCCGCATCGCCTGCGCCTCGATCCGCGCGAGACTGCCAGGCAAGTCGCCCATGGCAATGGCGAAATCGCCCAGATCGGCAAGCGACAGCGTGGCGGGGTCCACCCAGCTTTGTGGATGCGCGCCGTCCACCAGCATGCGCGAGGCTGTGCGAATGGCACGCGGCCCATCACGCGATCCGGCGCGGTTGCTGGTGCCGAGGTCGAGCGGCACGCCAACCACGCCGACGGCGCCGTCGCGCCGCGTGGTGCCGAGGAAGCCGGGCGGGGTGGCGAAGGTGGGGATCTCGGTCATGTGCCTGACATAGCGCGTGGCGCGGCGTGCTCCCAGGGCAAGGCGAATGACCCGCTATTGCCCAATTTCCGGGCAGCGCGGCGGAAAACGCACGGGATGGCGCCGCCCCTGCGGCTTCGGGGCGCGTTCCGGCCAACGGAACGGGCTGGCACGAAGGTTGCTGACAAACGAGCCAAAGCGCGGCGCCCTGCCGCGCAACAACAATCAGCCCCGGGGTCCTGCATGCAGCGTCGAAACCTGATCTCCTCTGCCGCCGCGGGGACTGCCGGCGCGCTCGCCGCGCCCTCCGTCGCCACCGCGCAGACCACCTTCAACTGGCGCATGACCAGCTTCTACGGACCGCAGGCGGCCTTCTACTCCACGGGGCCGGGCTCGGCGCGCGACCTGATCGACCGCATCCAGCGCATGTCGAACAACCGCATCCGCATCCAGTTCTTCGGTGCGGGCGAGCTGATCCCCGCCGGCGAGGGCTTCGATGCGGTGAGCAGCGGCATCGTCGAGATGAACTACGCCAACGCCTATTTCTGGACCGGCAAGACCTTCGCCGCGCAGTACTTCACCGCCGTCCCCTTCGGCCTGAACTTCCAGGGCCTGAACGGCTGGATGTATGACGGCAACGGCCTGGAGCTGTGGCGAGAGGTCTATGACCGCTTCAACCTGGTGCCCTTCCTGTGCGGCAATACCGGCGTTCAGATGACCGGCTGGTTCCGCCGCCCGATCGAGAAGGTGGAGGATTTCCGCGGCCTCAAGATGCGTATCCCGGGGCTCGCTGGGCGCGTGTATCAGCGCCTTGGCGTCGATGTGCGCCTGCTGCCGGGCGGCGAGATCTTTCCCGCGCTCGAGCGCGGCGTGATCGACGCGGCGGAGTTCGTTGGCCCCTTCCTCGACCGCCAGCTCGGCCTGCAGCGCGTCGCCAAGACCTACCACACCACCGGCTGGCACGAGACGGCCACGGCGTCGGAGCTCATCATCAACAAGGCCGCCTGGGCGCGACTGCCGGCCGACCTCAAGGCGATCGTCGAGAATGCCGTCGCAGCCTGCAACGTCATCAGCGAGGCCTGGTGCCAGAAGAACAACGCGGAAGCGATGGAGGACCTGATCCGTAACCAGGGCGTGAACGCGCTGCCGCTGCCCGACGAGGTGGTGGCACGCCTGCGCACGGAGACCAACACCGTGCTCGAAGAAGCCGTCGCGCGTGATCCGGTGACGCGCCGCGTGCACGAGAGCTACATGGCCTACAAGCAGAAGTTCGACTCCTGGTCGGGCTACAGCGAGAGCATCTACCACAGCAAGATCCGCCAGGGCTGATCGGTGGCTGCCCCGCGCTTGACTCGGCTGGCCGATGCGATCGACGCCATCGTCGATGTGATCGGCCAAGTCTCCGCCGTCGCGGTTGCCGCGCTGGTCATCGTCATGGCCAGCAACGTGCTGCTGCGCTACGGCTTCTCGATCGGCAGCGTCTGGGCGCAGGAGTTGGAGTGGCACCTCATGGCGCCCATCGCACTGTTCGGCGCCGCCTATGCGTTGCGCCATGGCGAGCATGTGCGCGTCGATGTCCTGTACGCGGGGTTCTCCGCGCGCAACAAGGCGCTGGTCGATATCCTGGCCGGCACCGCGGGCATCATCATCAGCCTTTTGGTGATCCAGCTTTCCTGGAAATATGTCGGCCAGTCCTTCGCGCAGGATGAGGGCTCGGCCAACCCCGGCGGCATCCCGGCCCGCTATCTGCTGAAAGCCTTCATCCCAGCCGGCTTCACGCTGCTGCTGCTGCAATTCATCGCCGAGACGCTCCGTTCCATCGCGCGCCTGCGCAGCGCCTGAGAGACCCATGCCGATCACGGAAATCTACGCCATCCTCATGCTGGTGGCGTTCTTCGGGCTGCTCATGCTGGGCGTGCCCGTCGCCCTCACCCTCGCCACCTCCGGCTTCATCTTCGGCTGGCTCGGCTTCGGGCCGATGCTGTTCAACCTGCTTCCGGCGCGGATCTATGGCGTGGTGACCAGCTATTCGCTGCTGGCGATCCCCCTATTCGTCTTCATGGGCGTGGCGCTCGAGAAGTCGCGACTCGCGGAAGATCTGATGGAGGTGGTGGGGCGCCTCTCTGGCGCGTTGCGCGGCGGGCTTGGCCTCGGCATCGTCCTCGTCGGCGTGCTGATGGGCGCGACCACGGGCATCGTCGGCGCGACGGTGGTGACGCTCGGCCTGCTGACGCTGCCCGCGCTGCTGCGGCGCGGCTACGATCCGGGCCTGTCCTGCGGCGTCATCTGTGCCTCAGGCACGCTCGGCCAGATCATCCCGCCCTCCCTCATTCTCATCCTTCTGGCCGACATCATGAACCTTTCGGTCGGCACGCTGTTCGCCGCCGCGATGATCCCGGGGCTCCTGCTGGCAGGCATCTACTGCGTCTACATCCTGGCCCTCGGCATCCTCCGGCCAGAGATGGTGCCCGCCGTGCCGGCCGAGGAACGCGCGCTGATCTCGACACGCGAGTTGCTGAAGAAGCTGGTGAGCGTCATCGCGCCGCCACTCGGCCTGGTCTTCGCCGTGCTCGGCTCGATCATCGCGGGCATCGCCGCGCCCACGGAAGCCGCGGCGATGGGTGCGCTCGGCGCCTTGATCGTCTGCGCGGTGGGGCGCCGCTTCTCGGTCTCGCTGGTGGTGGAGACGCTGCGCAGCACGGCGCGCATCACGGCGATGATGATGTTCATCCTGATCTGCGCCCAGGTCTTCGCGCTGTCCTTCCGCGGCCTGCAGGGCGAGCAGTTGGTGCACGATCTGTTCGAGTTCCTGCCTGGCGGGATCGCCGCCGACATCTGGTTCATGTTGATCCTGGTGTTTTTCCTAGGCTTTTTTCTTGAATGGATCGAGATCAGCTACATCGCCGTGCCGCTGTTCCTGCCGATCTTCCTGGCTGCGGGCGTGGACCAGGTTTGGCTGGCCACGCTGATCTGCGTGATGTTGCAGACCAGCTTCCTCACGCCGCCCTTCGGGTGGGCGCTGTTCTTCCTGCGCAGCGTCACGCCGCCCGAGATCACCACGGCGCATATCTATCGCGGTGTGATTCCCTTCGTGCTGATGCAACTGGCCGCCGTGTTGCTCGTGTTCCTCGCCCCGGGCCTCGCCACCTGGCTGCCAAGCGCCATCGGCTGGTGAGTCAAAGCACATCGATCCCTTGGAGCGACCCCATGCTCTAGAAACAATTCAATATACAGCACTATGCTCTCACCTTAGTTTTAAGGTGGAAGCATAGTGCTGTAGCTGCGCAATGAGCGCCGTGCGCCCGGGGCGCAATAGGCGCCGTGCGCCCGGGGCGCAATGAGCGCCGTGCGCCCGGGGCGCAATGAGCGCCGTGCGCCCGGGGCGCAATGAGCGCCGTGCGCCCGGGGCGCAATGGACGCCCTGCCCGCTTTCGGCTTTGCTCCTACCCGGGCGATACCTTGCCCTGGAGAATGGAGAGATGAGCAGCCACGCAAGCCGACTGCTCCGGTTCCTTGCCTTGGCGTCCGCCCTATTGCTCGGCGCCCCCC
>JBBSCP010000183.1:0-9197 GCA_038250135.1 Acetobacterales bacterium
ACCTGCTCGCCATAGCGCATGTCGGCGCTGCGGCGGATGGCGGGCTCGGATTCTGGATCCAGGGGCATCCAGGCCGCCATGCTGGCGCGGGCGGCGGCTTCCAATTCGTCGAACAGGGCGCGCAGCGCGGCCTCCTCGGGCAGGCCGGCCGCGCCGATCAGGCTGCGCGATACCTCGTAGCGCAGGTCGGTCTGCAACATCCCCCAGGCAGAGAGCCCGGCGGCGAGCAGCGGCACGGCGACGCGCCGCATGCCGAGGTCGCGCGCCACGGCGGAGGCGTGCAGCCCCGCCGCGCCGCCAAAGGCGAGCAGGCAAAAGCCGCGCGGATCGATGCCGCGGCGCACCGTGGCCACGCGGATGCCCTCCGCCATGGCCACATTCGCCAGCGCGTGGATGCCCGCCGCGCAGGCCATCCGGTCCAGCCCCAGCGCCGCGCCGAGGCGTTCCACCGCGCCCTCGGCCGCCGCGATGTCCAGCACCCGCGCGCCGCCGAGAAATCGCGAAGAATCGAGGTAGCCGAGCACGAGGTTGGCGTCCGTCACCGCGGGCTCGGTGCCGCCAGCGCCGTAGCAGGCCGGACCGGGGATTGCGCCGGCGCTGCGGGGCCCGACCCGCATCATGCCCCCGGGGCCGATATGGGCGAGCGAGCCGCCGCCGGCGCCCAGCGTTACGATATCCAGGCTTTCCAGCGCGATGCGCTCGCCCCCCACCACCCGGCCGCGGCCGAGTGCGGCCTCGCCGCCCTCGATCAGCGCGACGTCGGTCGAGGTGCCGCCGACGTCGAAGGTGACGAGGTCATCGCCAAGCCCCGCGCGGGCCAGCGCCAGCCCGGCCGCGACGCCGCCTGCGGGGCCGGAGAGCGCCGTACCGGCAGCGAGGCGCGCGGCCTCGGCCACCGGCGACACGCCGCCATGGCTGAGGATGACGAAGAGTGACCCGAGGAAGCCAGCCTGATCGAGCCGCGATTCCAGGCGGCGCAGATAGGTCGCGACGATGGGGCCGACGGCGGCGTTCACCACCGTGGTGCTGAAGCGCTCGAACTCCTTGATCTGCGGCAGCACGTCGCTGCTGAGCGTGACATAGGCATCCGGCAGCGCGGCGCGCACGGCCTCGCCCACGGCGCGTTCATGGGTGGGGTCGCGCCAGGAATGCAGCAGGCAGATCGCCACCGCCTCGACCTGCTGCGCGCGGAGTTGGGTGATGGCGTCTTCCAGCGAATCGAGGTCGAGCGGGGTGGTGATCTCGCCCTCGGCACGGATGCGCTCCCGCAGCCCATGCCGCCGGGCGCGTGGTGCGAGCGGCGCGGGGGGCGAGAGGCGAAGGTCGTAGCGTTCGGGCTTGAGGCCCTCGCGCATCTCGATAATGTCGCGATGGCCCTCGGTGGTGATCATGCCGATGCGCGCGGTGCGGCGTTCGAGCAGCGCGTTGGTGGCCACCGTGGTGCCATGCACCAGGCGTTCCGTCAGCTCCAGCATTTCGCGCAGGGTGAGGTGCAGTGCTGCGGCCAGCAGCGCGAGGCCATCGAGCACGCCGCGCGACTGGTCATCAGGCGTGGACGCGGCCTTGATCAGCAGGGTCTGCCCATCGGCCCCGATGCACACGACATCGGTGAAGGTGCCGCCGACATCCACGCCGATGCGCCAGGGGGGGATCATGCTCCCCTCCGATGATCGGAGCGCCGCAGGGCGCGGAGATCTGAATCGGCAGGGGCGATCATGACACCAGCCCTTCGTCACGGTCGTGCGCGATGCGCGGAGGCTCGCGCAGTTTCGCATCGCCCCAGCCGCCGCCGCCGCCCGAGCGCACGACCAGAACATCGCCGGGATGCAGCAGGATGGCGGCCTCCTTGGTGCGCAGGTCGCGCGCCGTGCCGTCCTGGTGGCGCAGCGTGTAGCGATGCGGCGTGCCGTCGCTGCCGCCGAGCATCCCCGTCGCGCCGTGGCGCACGCCATCGCCGGCGGTATTGGCGCGCGCCTCGCCCTGGGTCTCGATCACCAGTTCGAGCTCACCGCCGAAGCCGCCGCGATACTGGCCGAGGCCCGCGGAATCGGGGCGGAATTCGTGGCGGCGGAAGAACAGCGGAAAGCGCGCCTCGGCCATCTCGACGCTGCCGAATTTCAGGCCACCGGCGGAGTGCCATTCGCCCGCGCCGGACCAGCCATCGCCCGTCGAATGGCCGCCGCCGCCCGGGCGCGCATGGAACAGATGCCAGACGAATTTTTTGTCGGCTCGGCGAGGATCGGTGCCCTGGATCGCCACGCGAAAACGCCTGCCCCAGCCGCCCATCGCGCGGTCGGGGCAGGCGGGGGCGAGGGCCTTCACGATGGCCTCCACGATCTCGTTGCTGCAATGGCTGGTACACAGCGTCACCGCCGCACCGGCGCGCGCATTCACGATGCTGCCCTCCCGCGCCGTGACGCTGAGCGTGCGGAAGCAGCCCTCATTCTTCGCGACTTCGGGGTCGAGCAGATAGGCCAGCGCCATGCGTGCGGCACTCAGCGTGTTCGGCCAGGAGGAATTGACGAAGCCGCGCACCTGGTCGGCGCTGTCGGAGAGATCGACATGAATATGCCCGCCCCGCTTGGTCACGCGCGCGCGGATCGGGATGTCGGTGGCGCCATGCCCGTCATCATCGAGCGTGGCCTCGCCGAGATACTCGCCATCGGCCCAGGTCGCGATGATGCGCGCGGCATGGGCTTCGGCGAGGTCGAGGATCGCCTCGACGGCGGCATCCAGTTTCCCCGCGCCGTGCTGCGCCAGAAGTGCCTGCATGCGCCTGGCCCCCAGCCGTGCGGCGCCCCACATCGCCATGAGGTCGCCGCGGAAATCCCGCGCGATGCGGGTGTTGAGTGCGAGCATCTGCACGAGGTCCTCGCGCAGCGTGTCATTCTCGCCGAGGCGGATGGGCGGGATGCGGATGCCTTCCTGCCAGATCTCGGTGGCGTTGGGGTTGTAGCCGCCATGCGTCGCGCCGCCGATATCGGATTGGTGGGCGCGCACGACGCAGAGGAAGCGAAGGGCGCCGCCGTCCCGATGATCCGAGGCCGCAGGCCGAGGGTCTGAATCGGGCCGGCTCTCCCGATCAAACACCGGCAGGATAATCGTCAAATCGGGCAGATGGCTGCCGCCATGCCAGGGGTCGTTCAGCAGGTAGCATTCGCCCGGCTTGATCGCGGGCCCGAAGGCGTCGAGCACCGCCGCGGCGGCGAGTGGCATGGCGCCGACATGCACCGGGATGTGGTCCGCCTGCGCAACAAGCCGCGCCTGGGCATCGCAGAGCGCAATGGAGAAATCGCGCGAGGAGTTGAGAATCTGTGATGTCGCGGTGCGCAGCAGCGCCTCGCCCATCTCCTCCACCACCGCGCGGAAGCGGTTCTCCAGCACGGCGAGCGTCACGGCGTCGGGTTTTTCCAGCATGCGGCACGCTCACGCGCGGCAAGTCACGCGTCAAGCTCTGGCGGCGCGGATGGCGTGGCCGCATCATGCGCGTATGGCGCCTGCGACGCTGACGCATCTGCTGGAGAAGTCCGCCGCGGCACGGCCCGAGGCGCTGGCCTTCGGCGGGCTGCGCTGGGGTGAGGTCGCGCTTCGGGTACGGATGATCGCGGGCGGGCTGGCGTCGCGGGGCATCGGGCCGGGCGATCGCGTGGCGCTGTTCCTGCCGAACCGTCCCGAGTTCCTGCTGTTGCTGTTCGCGCTGGCGCGGCGCGGGGCCTGCGCGATCCTGCTCAACACGCGGTTTCGCGCGGCGGAGCTGGCCAACCTGCTGGCCCGTGCGCAGCCCTGCGCCATCGCCGTGGCGCGGGATTTTGCCAGCGTCGATGCCGGTGCGATTCTCGGCGCCGCGCCACTGGAAGCGCGCGCCTCGCTGCGCTTCGCGATCGGGGCGGATGGGCTGGGCGAGGGTAGCCTCGCCGGCCTGCCGGTGCACCCGATCGCCACACTGACCGGCGACAGCCCCGACCTCGCCACGCCGGAGAGCGAGGCGCTGACCTACACCACCTCCGGCACCACGGCCGGGCCGAAGCTGGTGCTGCACCGCCAGCGCAGCCTCGCCCTGCATGCGCGCGACGTGGCGGCGCGGATCGGCATGGCCGAACCAGGTGCCGCCTTCCTCGCCGCCGTGCCCTTGTGCGGCACGTTCGGGCTCACGGCCGCGCTGGCCGCGATGGCGGGCGGGGCGGCCATCGCGATGCATGAACGCTTCGACGCTCAAGTCGCGGATGCGCTGATCCGCGCGCAGGGCATCACGCATCTGGTCGCGGGCGATGAGTTGCTGCTGAAGCTGGCCGAGGCCGCCGGCGGGCGCCCCTACGCCCCCTTCGCCTTCACCGGCTTCGCCGCCTTTCACGGCCAGGCGTCGCGGGTGATGGCGGCGTCGGACGCGTTGGGCCTGGCGGTGCGCGGCGTCTATGGCAGTTCGGAAGCGCAGGCGCTGTTCGCAGTGCAGGAAGCGGGCGTCGCGCCGGGCGGCGGCGTGCCGGCGAGTGCCGAGGCCGCGTTTCGCCTCGATGCCGAGGGCGGGCTGCATCTGCGTGGCCCCTCGTTGTTCGACTGCTACCTGGGCGGGGACGGGGTGCGCGAGGATTGGTTCGCCACCGGCGACCTTGCCACGGCGCGGCCGGGCGGGCGCGGGTTCGACTTCATCACGCGCGGCGGCGATGCGCTGCGGCTGGGTGGTTTCCTGGTCGCGCCGGAGGAGATCGAGGTGTTTTTCGCGGGCCAGCCCGGGGTGCGCGCCGTGCAGGTGGTGGAGGCCGAGGGCCAGCCTGTCGCCTTCGTCATTCCCGGCGAGGGCTTCGATCCCGAGGCCCTGCTGCGCGACGCGCGGGCGAATCTGGCGGGCTTCAAGGTGCCGGCGCGGATCGTGACGCTCGAAGCCTACCCCACGACAGACGGCCCGAACGGCCCGAAAATCCAGCGCGCCACGCTGCGCGCCATGGCGCGGGCATGAGCGCCCCGCCCGATGACCGGAAGGCCGAAGGGCCTGGAGGTCTGAATCGGCCGGGCCAAAAAACCGCCGACCCACGCACCATCGCCATGATCGTGGCGAGTGCGCTGTTCATGCAGAACCTCGACAACGCCGTGATCGGCACCGTGCTGCCCGCCATGGCGCGCGATCTCGGGCAGGACCCGGTGCATCTCTCGGTCGCCATCACCTCCTATCTTGTGGCGCTCTGCGTGTTCATCCCCGTCTCGGGCTGGATCGCGGACCGCTTCGGGGCGCGGCGGGTGTTCATGTTGGCGATCTTCGTCTTTGCGCTGTCCTCCGCCCTGGTCGGGCTGTCGCAGGGGCTTGCCTCGCTCGTCGCGGCGCGGGTGCTGCAAGGCGTGGGGGGCGCGATGATGGTGCCGGTCGGCCGCCTTCTTCTGCTGCGGCGAATCCGCAAGGATGAACTGATCACCGCCATGACCTGGCTGACCATGCCCGCCTTGCTCGGCCCGGTGTTCGGCCCCCCTTTGGGCGGGCTGCTGGCCGATGCGGTGTCCTGGCGCGCGGTGTTCTGGCTCAACGTACCGGTCGGGCTGCTCGGCCTGATCCTGGTCTGGCGCTTCATCCCCGAGGTCGAGGCGGAGGATGCCGGGCCGCTCGACCTGCGTGGCCTGCTGCTGTGGGGCTTCGCGCTGGTGTTGCTGATGGCCGTGGCCGAGACGCTCGGGCGGGGCCTCGTGCCCTTCTACGTCACGCTGGCGGCGGGGCTGGGCGGCGGCGCCTGCGCCTGGCTCGCCATCCGCCATTCGCGGCGCGTCGCACGGCCGGCGGTGGACCTTTCACTGCTCAGCCTGCGCAGCTTTGGCATGTCGATGGGCGCGGGCACGCTGTTTCGCGCCGGTGCGAGCGCCGTGCCGTTCCTGCTGCCGCTGAAGCTGCAACTGGTGTTCGGCCTTTCGGCGGGAACCAGCGGGCTGGTCACCTTTGCCAGTGCGCTGGGCGCCTTTGCCATGAAGCCGCTGGTGCGCCCGTTGCTGAAGCGCTTTGGCTTCCGCGCCGTGCTTTCGGTGAATTGCATCGCGGCGACGCTGGGCGTGATGGTCTGCGCCACCTTCACCCCCGCCTGGCCGCTGGTGGCGATCTTCGTGGTGCTGGCGTTGGGCGGGCTGACGCGCAGCCTGCACTTCACCGCGCTCAACGCAATGTCCTTCGCCGATGTACCGCCCGCCAAATTCGCCGCCGCGACCGCGATGTCGGGCACGATGCAGCAGCTTGGCCTCGCCCTCGGCGTGGTGGTGGGCTCGATGTCGCTGGAGGCCTCGATGGCGTTCTCGGGGCGCGGGGCGCCGGCGCTGACGGATTTCAGCGCCGGCTTCCTGGTGGCCGGGCTGATCGTGCTGGCCTCGCTGCCCGCCACACTGCGCCTGCCGCCCGAGACCGGTGCGAACGTCTCTGGCCACAGGCTGCCACCTTCCTGACTCCACCCTTCATGCAATCTGCACCCCGCCATGCCATGCTGCGCGAAACGTCGGCTCGGAGCCTCCACGATGTTGAGCATCCTGCTGCCCTTCCTGGCTGTACTCGCCTGGCTGGTGCCCGCCGCCGCGCCCGTATCGGCCTTCGAATTGCCGGGGATCGACCGTGATGCCGAGGGCTACGAAACGGCCCTGACGCGCCGCTTCCCCGCCGGCGGCACGCCGCAGCAACGCACCCAGGCCGAAACCCGTGCCCGCGCCGCCGAGGCGCGCAATGACTGGCCCGCCGCCGCCACGGCGTGGGAGGAGCGCATCGCACTCGGCCAGGCCAGCGCCGATACCTGGCTGTCGCTGGGCAATGCGCAGCTTCGCCGCGCGCCCCCCGAGCCCGCCCGCGCCCTCCAGTCCGGCTGGCGCGCCTTCATGATGGTGCCAGGCGGCCCGCCCGAGATCCCCTCCCTGCTGCTGATGGCCGAGGCGCTGCGCCGCCAGGACCGCCCGGCCTTCCAGCTCCAGGCACTGGAATCGGTGGTTGAGCGCGCGCCGGAGGACGCCCGCTACCGCGACCAGCTCGCCACCGCGCGCCGCGCCGCGGGCCTTCTGGTCCGCCGCCTGCGGGCCGAGCCGGACGCCGAACCGGCTCGCGCCTGCATCGACTTCACCTCCGCCCCCTCGCGCCGGGCTGATTTCCAGCCGCAGGACTGGTTCCGCGCCGAGCCCCCGATCCCCGGACTGACCGTGGTGCGGGAGGGCGATGGGCTCTGCCTCGCCGGCCTGCCCTGGGGCCAGACCTCGCGCGTCACGCTGCGCGCCGGCATGCCGGGCGAGGACGGGCTGCGCACCATGCGCGACACGGCCCTGAACCTGGCCATGCCGAACCGCGCGGCGCGCATTGCCTTCGACAGCCGCGCCTTCGTGCTGCCGCGCGGCCAGGCGCCGCAGGTGACGGTGGCGACAGTCAACGTCACCGCGCTGCAGCTCCGCCTGATCCGCGTGACCGAGCGCAACATCGCGACCCTGACGCGCGACTGGCGGCCGGGCACGCCGATCGAGGAATGGATTGCCGATAGCGTTGCCGAGGATTCCGGCCGAATTGTCTGGGAAGGCCGGGCCGAGCTGCCCGCCAGCACGCCCAACATCATGGCCCGCGCCGCGCTGCCTTTGCCAGAGGCGCTGCGCAGCGCGGGGCCCGGCCTGTACATGCTCGTCGCCCTCCCCGGCGATGGCCAGCGCAGCCGCGCGAGCGCCGGGGCGCTGGCGATCCTCGCGACCGATCTCGGCCTGACCGCCTGGGTGGGGCCGCAGGGCATCACCGCGCAGGTGCGCGGCTTCACCGACGCCGCGCCTCGGCCCGGCACCCGCGTGGTGCTGCTGGCGCGCAACAACGACATTCTCGGCGAGGGTGTGGCCGATGCCGAGGGCCGCGTGAGCTTTGCCGCAGCACTCAGCCGCGGCGCCGGCCAGCAGGCGCCGCTCGCGGTGCAGGCTTTTGCCGGCGAGGATTTCGCGAGCCTCGACCTGGAGACCGCGGCCTTCGACCTGTCGGATCGTGGCGCCGAGGGCCGAGCGCATCCCGGCCCGCTCGACGCCTTCGTCTGGCTCGACCGCGGCATCTACCGGCCCGGCGAGACGGTGCAGGTGGCCGCCCTTCTGCGCGATGGCGGCGGAGCGCCGGTGGACCTTCCCGCAAGGCTGCGCGTGCGCCGCCCGAACGGGCAGGTGTTCTTCGAGGCCGTGCCCGACCGTCTGGCCGGCGCCGCCTTCACCGTGCCAGTGCCGCTTTCCGCCAGCGCCCCGGTCGGCGCCTGGACGGTCGAGGTGCTGGCCGACCCCACCGCGCCGCCGATCGGGCGTACCACCTTCCGCGTCGATGCCTTCGTGCCGGAGCGGCTCGAAGTCACCCTCGGCGCGGCCGGGCCATTGGTGCCGGGCACGCCCCTCGAATTGCCGGTCGCTACGCGCTTCCTCTATGGCGCGCCGGGGACCGGGCTGACCGGCACGGCGGAGCTGCGCCTCACGCCCGATGCCGAGCCCTGGCCGCAATGGCGCGGCTGGCGCTTCGGCCTGATGGATGAGAGTTTCGCGCCTGATTTGTTGAATTTCGACGTGCCCGAGACCGATGCCCAGGGCCGCGCCAGCGTTGCCATCCTGCTGCCCGCCGCCCCCGACACCACGCGCCCGGTCAAGGCCGACGTCAGCGTGCTGATGGGCGATCCAAGCGGCCGCAGCAGCGGTGCCCAGACCTCCATTCCGGTGCGCCCCGCCGGCCTGCTGCTCGCCATCCGCCCGGCCTTCGAGGGTGGCGCGGTGGACGCCAACAGCGAGGCCGCCTTCCAGATTGCCGCGGTGAACCCGGCCGGCGAGGCCATCGCGGCCAATCTCCGCCTGCGGCTCGTGCGCGAACGCCCGGATTGGCGGATCGTGATGCGCGAGCGCCTCGCCCGGTACGAGACGGTCTGGCGCGACGAGCCGGTGGACAGCACCGACCTCGCCGTGGCGCCAAACGCGCCGGGCCGCTTCGCCCGCGTGCTGCCTTTCGGCCGCTACCGGATCGAGGTGACGCAGCCTGGCGGCCTCGCCATCGCGAGCTACCGCTTCCGCTCCGGCTGGGCGCAGGGCGAGGCGGCCGAGGTGCCGGACCGCGTCGATCTCGCCGCCGACAAGCGCGCCTATGCGCCTGGCGAGACGGCGCGCATCCGAATCACGCCGCCCTTCGCCGGCCGCGCCAGCGTGGCCGTGCTGACCGATCGTGTGGTGTCGCTGCGCGAGGTGGAGGTGCCGGAGGCCGG